>JBKCGF010000133.1:0-4735 GCA_046303455.1 Chitinophagaceae bacterium
GTGTATTTCAGAATGCTGATGAAAAACAAAAAAATACTCAAATGAATGTTCCTGCACTTCCACCCACTTCAGGCTTTGATACTACAATAAATGGGCAGCAAGTCGGTTTGTATTATATCCAAAATAACAAAGGATTGAAAGCTGCAATCACCAATTATGGTGCAAGGGTAGTAGGCATGTTGGTCCCGGATAAGAATAATGCACTCAGAGATGTGGTAATAGGATTTGACAATTTGATAGATTTCATTCAATCTGAAGAGCCATTTTTTGGTGCTGTTGTTGGTCGATATGGCAATCGAATTGCAAAAGGTCGTTTTACCTTGAATGGCCAAACCTATCAGCTAGATATCAATAATGGAGTAAATAGTCTTCATGGTGGGCGGACTGGTTTTCATAACCGTGTTTGGAAAGTGATTGGTGCAGATAGTTCTTTCATCACACTTAGTTATCTTTCTGTTGATGGAGAGGAAGGGTATCCTGGTAACGTGACTACAAGCATAACATATAGTTTGACTGAGGATAATGAATTGAAAATGGAATATACCATTACAACAGATAAAGCAACTGTTGTTAACGTGACCAATCATAATTTTTGGAACCTGAATGGAGAAGGTAGTGGAACCATTAATAACCATCAGCTGATGATTGCTGCTGAACAGTACCTTGAAGTAGATTCAACTTTGATTCCAACAGGAATTGCCAAAGTCGAAAACACGCCATTTGATTTTAGAACTTATCATGCAATAGGAGAGCGACTATCTATCAAAAATACGCAGCTTGAGTATGGTATTGGCTATGATCATAATTATGTTTTGGATAAAGGATTGACCCAGCAACCTGAGTTGGCTGCCAGTGTTAAAGGAGATCAATCTGGTATTCAAATGGATGTCTACACAACAGAACCCGGCATGCAATTTTATGGAGGAAATGTCATGAAGGGTAAGCATACCTTAAAGAGTGGAGCAAGAGATGAATTTCAGACAGCGTTTTGTCTTGAAACGCAGCACTTTCCTGATAGTCCAAATCAACCTGAATTTCCAAGTACAGTACTTACGCCAGGGAGTGTTTATAAATCATCGACTATTTATAAGTTTGGGATAAGCAATGCCAATTGATTATTTATTTGAAGAGGATTTGATTGTATAAATTCCCAAAATAGGGGAACGAATAGGGGAAAAACGGGTTTTGGGACCTCCTTAAACGAAATAAGTGGTTGAAAATCAACCACTTATTTATTTGTTATTGTTGCCCGACCTGGATTCGAACCAAGACAAACAGAACCAAAATCTGTCGTACTACCATTATACTATCGGGCAATCCTAATGGGACGCAAAAATAGGATTTTTCAAGTTTGATCCCAAAAAAATTGGATCAAAATGAATTCTATCTCTTCGTCAGTTTGTTTTTACAAGAAAATGATTCTTTTTTCCTTTCTGAACAACTATATGATTGCCAGCTAACAGGTGACTATCATTGATGATCAAAGCTGCATCTGTCACTTTTTCTTTATTAATACTTACGCCACCACCTTGAATCATTTTTCTGGCTTCTCCTTTGCTGGGGAAGATGCCCGAATCAACCAAAAAGCTTACTGCATCTATACCAGCTGTAATCTTGCTTTGTTCAAGCAGTTGTACAGGTACTCCATCCATTGCCTGCAGCAGTTCTTGTTCAGTTAATGATTTAAAATCGATATCATCTTTTTTACCAAACAACTGTTCTGTCGTTTGTATTGCTGATGCACATTCCTCTTTTCCATGTACAAAACTGGTGATGTTTTCTGCCAGCTTCTTTTGTAAAATTCTTGATCCTGGATCTTTGGCATGTTCTTCTATGAGTTGATCAATTTCCTCTTTCGGTAACAAAGTGAAAATTTTGATCCACTTGGTTGCATCTGCATCCGCGGCATTTAGCCAGAATTGATAGAACTGAAATGGAGTTGTTTTTTCTGGATCCAACCAAACATTTCCTTTCTCTGTTTTACCAAATTTTCCGCCATCGGCTTTGGTAATTAATGGACAGGTAAATGCAAATCCTTCACCACCTGCTTTTCTTCTGATTAATTCTGTGCCTGTCGTGATGTTTCCCCATTGGTCGCTTCCGCCCATCTGGAGCTTACAATTCTTTTGGCTGTATAACCAGTAAAAATCATATCCCTGCATCAACTGGTAAGCAAATTCTGTATAGCTGATCCCCGTTTCACCTTCGATTCTTTTTCTAACGCTGTCCTTAGACATCATGTAATTGACAGTGATGTGTTTGCCTACATCCCTTAGAAAATCGATAAAGCCCAAGCCCTTGAACCAGTCGTAATTGTTGACAATTTCCGCAGCGTTGGTTCGGCTGGTAGAAAAATCAAGGTATTTTTCTAGCTGACTTCTTACTCCGTTGATGTTTTTTTGAAGCGTTTCCTCATCCAAGAGGTTTCTTTCCTCGCTTTTTCCACTTGGATCGCCAACCATTCCTGTTGCACCACCTACCAAAGCGATAGGTTTATGACCTGCCTGTTGCAGGTGATAGAGCAGAAGAATGGGCACCAAGCTACCTATGTGCAGACTATCGGCAGTCGGGTCAAACCCAATATAGGCGGTAGTCGGCTCCTTTTTTAGTTGATCTTCAGTCCCAGGCATTATGTCCTGCAACATCCCTCTCCATTTCAATTCTTCGATGAGGCTCATTTTAAAATCTTTGAGCAAAAGTAACAAGGTTTACGATTACTCGCAAAAGGGCAATATTTTTGCATCTAAATCGTTATTAATCATTGAAATCAGTATTAAAAACTGATATTCATCCAAATCCTACAATGCGCACAATAAAAACGTTAAAACTGACCAAAGGGCTGATGCTCCTGTTGATTGGCTTTTGCGTGAATACAAGTCAAGCGCAGTTCAGGAAATATTCCAATGAATTTTTAAATATTGGTGCTGGGGCAAAAGGCCTGGCAATGGGTGGGGCACAAGTGGCCACATCCTCAGATGCTACGGCAGGTTATTGGAACCCCGCAGGATTAGCCAATTTAAAAAACAGCTCATTTTCTCTCATGCATGCAGAGTATTTTGCTGGAATCGGCAAATACGATTATGCATCATTTGCCATGCCACTTGGCGATCCGGAAATGAGTACCAGGAGTTTAGGCTTTTCTCTTTTGAGATTTGCTGTTGATGATATTCCCAATACTTTGTTTTTAGTTGAACCTGATGGTTCGATCAATTATAACAACATTCGTTCTTTTTCTTCTGCTGATTATGCTTTTTTGGTTTCGTACGGACAAAAATTAATTGATGAAGAGGATAGATCGCTTTCCTTTGGTTTCAATGCAAAAGTCATTCATCGTAGTGTAGGTAGCTTTGCAAAGGCCTGGGGATTTGGTTTGGATGCTGGTATTCAATACAGGCTGAATGGATTTAGATTGGGTGTGATGGCAAAAGACATCTCAACTACATTCAATGCATGGAAGTTTAATTTCACAGATCAGGAAAAAGAAGTGTTGTATTTGACCAACAATGATATCCCGGTAAAATCGACTGAAATGACAGCACCGAGGTTGGTGGTGGGCAGTGCATATACTGCTGATTTCAATGAAAATTTATCGCTTACAGCAGAATTGAACATGGAGTTGAGTTTTGATGGAAGGCGAAATGTATTGCTGAGTTCCTCAGCTGTGAACATGGATCCTAGAATGGGACTTGAACTTGGATTTAAAGAATTGTTATTTGGACGTGTCGGGATTTATAATTTTCAACAAGCGTTGGATGATGCGGATATTACCAATGCAAAAAAGGTTTGGATCTATCAACCTGGATTAGGCGTAGGATTTAAATTGAAGAATGTTGAAATTGATTATGCTTTCACCAACTTAGCTAATCAATCTAATCCATTGTATACCCATATATTTTCTCTGAAATTAAATTTGACAAAAAACACTGGCTATAACAGTCCCTATTAATGCGCATACAACTACCATATAAATTATTCATTTCATTTTTGTTGGCATTTGTACTCAACAATGTACAAGGTCAGTTCAATAACAGTTGGATCGATTATAACAAAACCTATTACAAAATTAAAGTTGGACAAACAGGGTTGTACCGCATTCCATTTGCTGTTTTGCAATCAAATGGGTTGGCAGCTGCAGATGCAGCCTCTTTTCAATTGTGGAGAAATGGGCAGGAAGTGCCATTGTTTACATCAATACCTGCAGGTGTATTAGGCACGAATGATTTCATTGAATTTTTTGGTGAGATGAACGATGGCAAAGTCGATGAATCCTTATATAGTCGCGTTGGCCTACAACTGGCCAACAAATGGAGTTTGCAGACTGATACAGCAATCTATTTTTTGACGGTTAATACAACGTCACCTAATAGGCGACTTACAGCTTCGCAAAATAATGTGGCTTTAAACACCTTGCCTGCGGAGCCTTATTTTACTTATACATTCTCGAAAAATTATAAAGATCAAATCAACCCAGGTTACGCTTCGGTTGTTGGGACTTCTTATCTCTATTCTTCATCCTATGATATGGGAGAAGGCTGGAGTAGTAGAAATATTACACCTGCAACACCTTTAGTTGAACAGCAAAACTATTTTGTTGCTCCGGGTGGACCAGCACCTACATTCAGGATCAATGCATATGGTGCTGCTCCAAACAATAGAAGGTTTCAGGTAATGATCAATGGCACAATGCTTGTTGATAATCCTATGAATTTCTTTACAGCTTCGGTCGTTGAGATTC
>JBKCGF010000134.1:0-5269 GCA_046303455.1 Chitinophagaceae bacterium
CTTGATTTTAGCACGTGTAAAGTTCAAATCATCTGCAGTATTGATGGGCACCAAGTGCAAATGAGCATGAGGCACTTCTAATCCAATAACTGACATTCCACAACGTTTACATGGAAATGCTTGTTCAATGGCTTTGGCAATGGGCTTTGCAAACTGAAGCAAAGAAGACAAATCATCATCATTCAATTCGTAAAGTTTATCCACTTCCTGTTTAGGCACAACCAAAGTATGCCCATGTACTAAAGGAAAAACATCAAGAAAAGCATAAAATCTTTCGTTTTCAGCTATCTTATAACTGGGTATTTCACCTACAATGATTTTTGAAAAAATGGATGCCATGCTATCAAATAGATATGTTATCGATTTGAAAAAAGATTTTTCCGTTGGGTGTTTGAATCTCTGCATCATCACCAACTTTTTTACCCAATAAACCTTTACCAATAGGAGATGTCACAGAAATTTTCTGCAGTTTCAAATCAGCTTCTTTTTCAGAAACGATTTGATAGGTCATCGACTTCTTAGTTGCCTTGTTGGTAATGGTTACTTTTGTGAGAATTGAAACCTTACTTGTGTCAATTGTGGTTGCATCCAAAATTCTTGCTGTAGCAAGTTCCGATTCCATTCTGCTGATCTTGGCTTCCAATAATCCTTGAGCTTCTTTAGCCGCATCATATTCAGCATTTTCCTTCAGATCTCCTTTTTCTCTCGCTTCAGCAATTGCTTTTGATGCAGCAGGCCTTTCGACCGCCTTCATATGTTGAAGTTCAGCACGCATTTGATCCAAGGTCTCTTTGGTTACATACATTACACTCATACGGTAGTTTTTCAGTTGCTTGATTTGAAAAAAATAGCAACGCCCCAGAAAAATCTGAAGCGTTGCTGTAGTGCAAAGTTAAGAAAAATTTGAAATTACCCCATTCCAGCCTCATCTAGCTTGAAAATCAACACTTTAGCCATTTTCTCAAGCGCTTCTTTGCTGTATCCAGCTATATGTGGCGTAATCCATACATTTTCCCGATTGGCCAGATTTAAAAAATGTTTGAGCTCTTCTTCTGTATAGGAGTTTATATTTTCATTTTCAATTACATCGAGACCAGCAGCAATTATTTTTCCTTCATCAATTGCCTGAGACAATGCTGCTGTGTTTACAATTTTACCGCGACTCGCATTTAAGAGAAAAACTGGCTTTTGAAGGGATTGAAAAAAATCAACATTGGCAAAATAATGCGTCTCATTATTTAATGGCAAATGAAAGCTAACAACATCAACCTTGTTGAGCAGTTCTTCAAGACTTACTTCTTGTACATGATTTTTTGCAAATCCTGTTTTGTATTTATCATATGCCAAAACTTTTACTCCAAATGGCGCCAGCAAAGCTGCAAAAGCTGATCCGGTGTTACCATATCCAATAATACCTACAGTCTTTCCACCCAATTCAATTCCCCTGTTTTCTTCTCTTAACCATTTCCCTACTCTTACCTGTAAACCCGCTTTGAAAACATTGTGCATCATAGAAAGCAAAACACCAAGACATTGTTCGGCAACAGCATCTTTGTTACCTTCTGGACTACTTACACATAAAATATTTTTTTGGACCGCATAATCTACATCAATGATTTCCATACCACTTCCTAACCTTCCAATCCACTTAAGTTGTGTTGCAGCATCTAGTAACTGTTGATCGACTTTAATTCGAGTGGTTACCACCAACCCATGATACAAATGAATTTGATCAAGCAGTTCATCATAACCAATCTTCTCCCGTACATCCACATCAAATCCACGCTGGATCAATTCTTCCTGCAAACAAGGATGTGCATAGGCTGTTATGATGACTTTAGGCTTCAATTCATTTTATTTAACAATCCAACAAAATCTGCAACAGAAAGTTGTTCTGCACGCTTTGTAAATATTTCGTCTTGTAATACTTCTTTTTTGAAATAAGGCTTTAACGGATTTCTCAATTGCTTTCTTCTTTGTCCAAATGCTGCCTTTACCAATACCAAAAACTTTCTATGGCTTTCAATACCATAAGGATTTCCGATGTATTCAAACTTAATTACTCCACTTTTAACTTTAGGAGGAGGATTGAAAGCTTCTTCATCCACATCAAAGAGATAGGTTGTTTTGAAATAAGCTTGAGATAGCACACTCAGAATTCCGTATTCTTTGTTCCCCGGACCAGCACAAATTCGTTCAGCTACTTCTTTCTGAAACATCCCAATCATTGTTTCAACCTGTTCCCTCCACTCTATTACCCTAAAAACAATTTGAGTAGAGATGTTATAAGGGAAGTTGCCAATTAGTGTGAAAGGCTGATCAAATGGAAGGTCAACATCCAATATACTGGCCTCTGTTATCTTATCTTTTAATTGAGGAAAAGTAGTGGTAAGAAACTCAACTTTTTCCTTATCAATCTCTACCAATTTAAAGTCGATATCAGGAATTTTGATCAAAAATTTGGTGAGTGCCCCACCACCCGGACCAACCTCCAGTAACCGCTGAAACGGAGTTTGTTGCAATGCCTCTACAATCCGCTCACAAATACTATCATCTTTGAGGAAATGCTGTCCAAGCGACTTTTTAAGTGTATACATGTGTCGCAAATTTAAGACAAAGATCCCCGTTTTCATTGTACCTTTACACTTTGAATAAATGTTGTAGCGATGAGTGTAAAAAAAGGGCCAGTTATTGGTATTTCTGTAGGCGATCTAAATGGCATTGGAATTGAATTGATCCTCAAAACCTTTGCAGATAGTCGCATTTCAGAATTTTGCACCCCTATTATTTTTGGATCAAACAAGATCCTTAACCATTACAGGAAGTTGATGCCTGAAATAAACATCAATTACAACAACATAAAAGAAATCAATAAAGCCAATCCCAAACAGCTGAATGTTTTTTCAGCCTGGGAAGAAGATGTTGAAATTTTACCGGGACAAGCAAATGAGACCGGAGGTAAATATGGAGTACTCTCCCTCCAAGCAGCAGTAAAAGCATTAAAAAATAATGAACTCGACGCTTTGGTTACCGCGCCGCTCAACAAGCATACCATGCAAAGTGGCGACTTCAATTTCACTGGACATACACCTTATCTGAAAGAAGCTTTCAAAGCAGACGAAGTAGTAATGTTAATGGTAGCAGAAAACATGAAGGTTGCCTTGCTCACAGAACATGTAGCTATTGGAGATGTTGTAAAAAATATTACCAAAGAACAAATCATCAAAAAAATCAACCTGCTCAAAAACAGTTTGAAAAAAGACTTTGGTATAGACCGTCCAAAAATTGCAGTACTTGGACTCAATCCGCATGCAGGTGATGAAGGCCTGGTTGGCAAAGAAGAAAAAGAAATCATTAGACCTGCTGTTATTGAAGCAAAGAAAAACGACTGTGTTGTTTTAGGCCCTTATAGCGCAGATGCATTTTTTGCGAGAGGAATACATGAAAAATTTGACGCAGTCCTTGCCATGTACCACGATCAAGGACTCATCCCTTTTAAATCACTTGCACTTGGTGAAGGCACTAATTTTACAGCTGGATTACCCGTGATCAGAACTTCTCCAGATCATGGTACTGCATTTGATATTGCAGGTAAAAACCTGGCAGATGAAGCCTCATTCAGACAAGCTATTTTTACCGCTATAGATATCTATGAAACAAGAATGGGATACGCAGAAAGAACAAGAAACCCATTGAGAAAAATTTCTGCACATGTTGTAGCCAATGCAGTCGACGAAAAACGTGAAGAATAAAAACAGTCTAATTGTCAAAATATGAAAACCCTTAACCTCCTTCTCATCCTCTTTTTTTTAGCAGTTCAACCCATTTCTGCACAAGAAATCAAAAAAGATTCAATTCAGAAAATTGATAAAAATATTGCCAAGGTCAATGTCATTGGTTTTTCAATAAATGGACAATACGAAAGAATACTTTCAAAAAGAGTTTCGATTGCTCTTTCATACAAAATACTTCCAAATGGAAAATTTTTATTCAGAGGATTGATTCCTACAAATGACCCACAAGCAAGAGAATCACTCGACAATTTAACTTTATCGAATTCAGCAATTACACCTGAAGTAAGGTTTTACTTGGGAAAAAAAGGATATGGACAAGGTTTTTATCTGGCTCCATTTTTCAGAAACGCAAAGTTTGGCGGTAAAGGAATTGGCATTGATTTTACATTGGACAATGGACAAACCGCTACTTTCAACATGGAAGGAAATATAAAGGCAAATACATTTGGACTCTTGATGGGTGCACAATGGAAATTGGGTAAAAACTTCTGGCTTGATTGGCAAATACTTGGACCACATTATGGTGGAGCAACAGGATCTATAATTGGTGTATCAAATGTTTCTTTAAGTGCTACTGAACAAAACAATTTAGCAAATGCACTTAGAGACATCAACTTCCCTTTCGCCAAAGAGAACATATCTGTAAAACCAAATCAGGCTACTCTTGAATTATCAGGCCCCTGGGCAGGGTTAAGAACAGCTATCTCTTTAGGAATTGATTTCTAACAACAAATTATTTTGCTGTAAATACTTCAGGCTTTAGTCCTTTATTTACCTCATAAAGATTGTAGATAATTTCAATACGACCTTTATTACCCAATGGTTTCGGGGTTTTAGGTTTATTTGCAATGCCTGCATCGTATTCGAATGTAATTCCCTTCGGAAGTTTATAATCTTTTGTGTTGAAGATCATCACAGCTTTATCAGGCAGTCCCCATTTCGCATATTTACCATAATCCATCTCCATTTCATAGGTACCATTTTCTTTGGTCGATGTAATGGATTTCCTGATCAACATTTCCTTGTCGTCTACATACAATGTAGTGATTACAATATCCGAATTCATGTCGTTTGGAATAAGTTTTACCATAGCAAGATCTTGTTCTTTCCATTTGATACGACCCGCCAAAAGCGCAGTATAATTGCCATCTGCAATCATGGCACTCATGTTGATCTTAATACCACCCTTGGGCAATACAGAAATTCCGCCATCTTTTTTGATTCTGAAAAGATCAGGATACTTGTAGAAAATACGCACAGCTGAAATGGGTATTTTCAAAAAGGCAACATCAGTCTTTAATTTTCCTACAGCCTCATAATCTTTTACAGATACCAATTTTGCCTTCAACTTAGCAACAATTTCATCTGCAGTTTGAGCAAACGAAACTTGAAAAGAAACCATCAACAATAAAAAAACACAAAACTTCCTCATGGAATAAAAACAATAGGGTGCCTTAAATGTTCACATGCAAATA
>JBKCGF010000135.1:0-2376 GCA_046303455.1 Chitinophagaceae bacterium
CAAGAAAGTAGATGTAGGGTAATAAATGCAAGAGCAGAAAGTCCCTTGTTGGTTGCTATCATGAGAGTCCTTTTGGTTGTAAATATTCTTAAAGAATGAAGATAATCTAATCGCAATAAATTCCCATAACTTAGTTAGTGACTACAATTATATTATTATGAACAAAAGAAGATTATTTCTCCGCAATACAGCTGCCTTAGGACTTGGCAGTTTAATGATACCATCTTCATTTGAATTCAACTTCAACAATGTAGATGCCCCAGGCATCGGACTATTTTCATTACCAACTGTACTTGAAAAAGATTTCAGAAAAGGCATGGAAATGCTATCCAATATGGGATACAAGAAAATAGAATTTTATGGCCCTTATTCCTTCAGCGCAGAAAAACAAAAACAAAGCTGGGCGAATATTGCAAAAATGGTAGGCTTCAGCGGAAGTGGATTTTTTGGCAACGACGCAAAACAAACAACAAAGATTTTAAAAGAGTACGGACTAACTAGTCCTTCCATGCATACTGATCTTGATACACTAAGAGACCATATGGGACCACTTGCAGAAGCTGCTCAAACCATAGGAGCGACCTATGTAACTCTGCCAGCCATTCCAGATGAAGAAAGAAAAAATCTGGATGATTACAAAAAGATTGCAAGTGACTTCAATAAAATTGGTGAAGCTGCTAAAAAATATGGCATTCGATTTGCCTACCATAACCATGGATATGGGTTTAGTGAAATGGAGGGACAAATTCCTTTTCAATTGTTACTCAAGCAAACAGATCCTGGACTGGTCTATTTGCAAATGGATTTGTTC
This sequence comes from Chitinophagaceae bacterium, assembly GCA_046303455.1. Classification (GTDB taxonomy): domain Bacteria; phylum Bacteroidota; class Bacteroidia; order Chitinophagales; family Chitinophagaceae; genus Pollutibacter. Next base: position 812 of record JBKCGF010000135.1, read on the forward strand.
TGGACAGTCGCGGGTGGCGCAGATCCGATCAAGCTCTTCACAGAAAATAAAGGTCGCTATGTAATGATGCATGTGAAAGACATGAAATCTCAAGCCAGATTTTCTGGTGATGGTGGAAATGCACAACAGTGGATGGCACTGTTTGATCAAATGACGACTGTCGGCGATGGCGTACTTGATTTAAAAAATATTCTTACTGCTGCAAAAGCCAATGGCATGGAGCATTTCATTATTGAACAAGACATCGTAAAAAATCCAGAAATAGCACTAAAGAGAAGCGTTGATAACTTCAAAAAGTTGATTTAATAAAAGATTGATCAATCAGTTGAATTAAAACTTCTTGTAACTTCAAAAGACAAGAAGTTTTTTTATGAAAATAATCTACCTGCTGGCCTCCTTGTGGTTTACTCAATTAGTAGCTGCCCAATCCTCTTTACAAATTAATGGACTAGACACTACTGTTGAAGTGGTCCGCGACAAATGGGGCGTAAACCATATCTACGCCAAGAACGAACATGATTTATTTTTTGCGCAAGGATATCTGGCAGCTAAAGACCGGTTGTTTCAATTTGAAATCTGGAGGCGACAAGCAACAGGTACCATGGCTGAACTCATGGGTGAATCTGCTTTGAAACGAGACATCGGTGCAAGGTTATTTTCATACCGTGGCGACATGGAAAAAGAATTGTCCCACTACCACCCAAGAGGAAAAGCAATTATTAACGCATATGTAGATGGTGTAAATGCTTACATCATAGAAGCAAACAATAATCCCAAACTGCTTCCGTTCGAATTTCAATTGCTCAATACAAAACCAGGCTACTGGACTCCCGCGATTGTTGTTTCAAGACACCAAGGTATCCGTTCCAATGTTACACAAGAACTGAACATGGCAAGAGCCATTACAAAAGTGGGTGAAGAAAAAGTGAGAGACCTGGTGTGGTTTCATCCCCAACAACCGGATTTAAAAATTGATCCAAGCATTTATACTGATCTGTTGTTTGATGATATTCTTGCACCTTATGAAGCCGTCAACAAAGAACTGACCTTCAATCAAAAAGATTTTGAAACAGAACAAATGCCGGAAGGTAGCAACAACTGGATCATCAGTGGAAGTAGAACTGCAAGTGGCTTGCCTATTATGGCCAATGATCCGCACAGAAAAATTTCTACGCCTTCATTGAGATACATTGTACACCTAGTTGCTCCAGGATGGGATGTGATTGGCGGCGGAGAACCAGTGATACCTGGTGTTTCTATCGGACATAACCAATATGGGGCATGGGGACTCACCATTTTTGAAACCGATGCAGAAGATCTTTATGTGTATGATATCAACCCTACTAATCCATCGCAATACAAATTCAATGGTGCATGGAAAAACATGAGTAGCGCAACAGAAACATTTAAAAGAAAAAACAAAAAAGATACGACTGTCACTTTGTATTTCACGCACCATGGTCCAGTTACAAAGATTGATACCAAGAATAATAAAGCATACGCCATTCGATGCGCTTGGCTGGAACCAGGTGGAGCACCTTACATGGCATCACTGCGCATTGATC
>JBKCGF010000136.1:0-54908 GCA_046303455.1 Chitinophagaceae bacterium
GATGATATTTTTGCATTTGACCCAGTCTTTTTGTCGGATTTAAATTTAATCTCAACTGTCTTAAAATTGAGAAAATCTGGACTCCGTTTAGGGGAAATAATTAGAGGTGAGTTTGTGCCCAATCATGAATTGGCGATGTCAACACTTCAGAGTAATGATATTTCAAGCATACAGCTTGATCATAAAACGTCCTTGCAATATTTAAGAAGAGAAACAATTGATTCAGCTGTTGCACAAAAGGGGTGGTCCCTTGTTCAGTATAAAGGAGTATCCTTAGGATGGATCAAACAGGTTCAGGGTAAAGCCAAAAACCATTACCCCTTGAACTGGCGTATTTTGATGCGTGGTTGAACATATGTTAAAATTCAACTTTATCAAATCGCTCAAATGGCTTTTTGTTATCTTTGATTTCATTGTGCTAAATTTAATTGTAAGACTCTGACATGAAAGCAATTCTATTTTCTATTTTGTTTTTGATCTCATTTGTTGCTCAAGCACAGCAGCCTAAGATTTATGCTGATAAAAATGAGAAAGGTATTTTTGTTGAACACAAAGTACAACCCAAAGAAAATTGGTACAGTGTCGGAAGATTGTATGCTATCAGTCCTAAAGAAATTGCTCTTTTCAATGGACTAACAATGGACAAGGGACTATCAATTGGACAAGCACTAAAAGTGCCTTTAAATTCAACAAACTTTATTCAATCTGTATCAGCTGTTGGAGTTCCAGTTTATCATACAGTTCAAGCCAAAGAAGGTCTTTTGAAGGTTGCAACTAATTATGGAATGACATTGGCAGGAATAAAAAACTTAAATGGATTGAACTCGGATCAGATTAATACGGGCTATAATTTAATTGTGGGTTATATAGGTGCTGCTAATCAGTCTTCAATTACCTCTGTACCCAATACACCGGCAGCTCAAGTTGCTGCACCTGTAACAGTTGTTACACCACCAGTGCAAACTAATAAGGCTGCAGTTGCTCCTACTCAGAACAAGCCAAGTGCTCCACCAGAACAGCCAAAAGAAGCTGCTCCAAAACCTGTAGCGAAAACCCCTGCACCAGTTAACCAACCACAGGCGCCCGTTTCTGAAACAAAGTTGACGAACAGCAGTACTGCCAATTATTTTGCTGCAGGATATAGTCAGCAAACAAAGGATGGTAAAGAGCAGCGAATCGAAAATGCAGCCTATGGTATTTTCAAGAGTTCAAGTGGCTGGCAAGATGGAAAATATTATTTGCTTATCAATGATGTGTTACCAGGGACTATTGTAAAAGTAAGTGCAATTGCAACAGGCAAAGTAGTTTATGCTAAAGTTTTGGGTGCAGTTCCTCCTGGAAAAGAAAGCGAAGGATTGGTGCTTAGGTTAAGCAATGCGGCAGCGACTGCCTTGGGTTATAATGAAGGTGAATTTCCGAAAATAGCTTTAGTGTGGTTTAAATAATCGACAAACTGTTCTCGTTTTGGGAGAAATAAGAAGTTTTCAAAAGCCGCCTAGTCTTAACCAATACTCTGGTACTTGGAGTGAAGACGCCATTCGCCATCTTTTTAGACGAACCAAGTTTGGTGTAAAAATCAATGAAATTGCATTAAGTAAGCAAATCGGATTGACCGCAACAATTGATCTTTTGCTGAATGTTGATGCGGTTTTACCATCCCCTCCAGTCAAAGAGTATAATCCTACAAATGCGGCAATTCCAGATGTTCAAGTTTTAGCTGGGCAAACTTGGGTAAATGACCCAGTATCTGATGGAACTGTTAATGCATTAAGAAGAAGTTCATTTAAGAAATGGTGGGTAGGCCAACTTGTCAATCAAGATAATTCAATAAAAGAAAAGATGACACTCTTCTGGCACAATCATTTCGCTACAGAGAGTACAGATATTGGCAATGCACAATATCTATATAAACACCATGCTTTATTGCGAAAACATGCATTAGGGAATTTTAAATCTTTGGTCAAGCAAATTTCCATTGATCCGGCCATGTTGATTTATCTAAATGGCCAAAATAACAACAAAGCCGCCCCTGATGAAAATTTTGCCAGAGAAATACAAGAGTTATTTGTAATTGGAAAGGGTGTAGGAGCTAATTTTTCAGAAACTGATGTTAAAGAAGCTGCCCGTGTTTTAACGGGATGGAGAAATAATGCTACATCGATTAGTTCGTATTTTGATATTACACGTCATGATACGGGAAATAAACAGTTTTCTGCTTTTTATGGCAACAGAATAATATCGGGAAGAACTGGTGCTGATGCAGGGCTTTTAGAATTGGATGATATGTTAGATATGATGTTCTCTTCTAATGAAGTGGCATTGTACATATGCAGGCGATTGTACCGATGGTTTATACACTATACAGTAACTCCGGAAATTGAACAATCAATAATAATACCATTGGCGCAAATTTTTCGAGAGAACAATTATGAAATAAAACCAGTATTAAGAGTATTGTTAGGAAGTGAGCATTTCTTTGATTTAACAAATCGAGGTTGTCAAATTAAAAGTCCAGTTGACTTAATGGTTGGAATGTTAAGAGAAATGGAAGTCAGATTTCCAGACAATAACATGTACGTTAACCAATATGGCTTATGGAACCAGATTGTTAATTACTTGAATAACCTACAGCAAAATCTTGGCGATCCTCCTGATGTAAGTGGGTGGAAAGCGTATTACCAGGAACCAGGGTTTTATAAATATTGGATCAGTTCAGATACTTTGCCCAAAAGAATTCAATACCTTGATATTATAGTAACAACTGGTTACACGTTTGGAGGATTTAAACTTGTGGTAGACTCTGCAAATTGGATAAAGTCATTTTCGAATCCAGGAGATCCTAATGTACTAATTAATGAGTTGTGTAATCATCTATTAGGAGTTAACCTCTCACTTTCCCATAAAAACCAGATTAAAACAGATATTTTACTTGCAGGGCAGTCGCAGGACTATTATTGGACTGATGCATGGAACCTTTATATAACGCAACCCTCAAATACACCAAACACAAAGCATGTTGTTTCTGCTGTTACCACGCTGGTGAAATATTTAGTTAATTTACCTGAATATCAACTTTGTTGATCATGCTAAAAAGGAGAAAATTCATAAAACATATTGCGCCTGCGGGTTTCATGGTGCCCTCCTTTGTTCAAGGACTTGGATTCAAAACTTTTGAATCAGGCCATACAATGTTAAATCAGGTTTTGTTGCCAACTGGGGATAATGATAGGGTATTAGTGATCATTCAGTTAAATGGGGGCAATGATGGTTTAAATACTGTTATTCCATTAGATAATTATGACAAATACATCAATGCAAGGAAAAATGTATTTATTGATGAGGCGAAGGTATTACGACTTCGTGGACACGATGGTGTAGGTCTTCATCCGGCAATGACGGGGATGCAACAACTTTTTAATGAGGATAAACTGCATATCGTTCAAGCTGTAGGATATGCTAATCCAAATTTTTCACATTTTAGGGCAACCGATATATGGATGTCAGCTTCAAATAGTAATCAGGTATTAAATTCCGGATGGGTTGGGAGATTTTTAGATGAAGCTTACCCTGGATTTCCAGAAAATTATCCAAATAATAACATGCCCGATCCGCTGGCCATTCAAATTGGATCTGTTGCGTCGCTCACCTTACAAGGTCCATTGCAGCCAATGGGTATGAGTATATCAAATCCATCCAGTTTTTATAGCTTGGTCAATAATGTACAAGATCCCGCTCCAAATACGTTAGCAGGTAATGAACTTAACTATATCCGAGAGACTTCAAGACAGACTCAAAAATTTTCAGAAGTAATAAAACTTGCTAATTCAAAAGTGCTTGTTCAAAATGCTTATCCACAAAATAATCCGCTAGCCGATCAACTCAAGATTGTTGCTAGGTTGATAAAAGGTGGACTTAAGACAAAGATGTACATGGTCAATTATGGTGGATTTGATACCCATGCCAATCAAGTGGAGTCGGGAAATAATGCAGGAGGTGCTCATGCGAGGTTGCTTGGCAATGTGAGCAGTGCTATAAAAGCATTCATGGATGACTTGACATTTTTAGAGATAGATGATCGGGTATTGGGAATGACATTTTCGGAATTTGGAAGAAGAATATTGAGTAATGCATCTAGGGGAACTGATCATGGAGCTGCTGCGCCTTTATTTATTTTTGGTACAAAAGTTCAAGGAGGAGTAACTGGAAATAATCCAATTATACCTACAAACGTAACTGTCCGTGATAATATTCCCTACCAGTATGATTTTCGGAGTGTCTATGCTAGTATACTTTCCAATTGGCTCTGTGTTGAAGAACAAATGCTAAATACTGTTTTACTTAGAAATTTCCAACAACTTCCATTAACCAAACTTGGTACTTGCTCAGTTTTAAAGCCTGTTGGTAATCCTGATAATTTATTGGTCATTTATCCTAATCCTTTTTACAAAACAGTTGCCATTCAATTTAAGTCAAATGGTGGTCATACTTTAGTTCAAATATTAGATGGGGCTGGTCGATTAGTGAAAATCTTGTTTGATAAAGAAATAACTGCAGGAACATTTAGGGTTGATTTTGATGGACAATATTTACCTCCTGGTATTTATTATGTACGTTTGCAAAATCAAATTGTTCAACAAGTAAAATCGATCCTGAAAGTTTAATATGGCTTATCAATCAAGCTTAATTTATAGAATTTTAGTCCCAAAGCCAATCAGGACCAAATTACTGCTTTCAAGTTTGCAAAAGCAAATCCCAGCATATCATGAAGCCTCAGCTGGTTATGAATCAGATGAAGAAAGAAAAGAGGTTGTAAATTATGTACGTAACAATGGCGTTCAGATATTTCCATACACTTTTACAAAAAAATATCTGCAAGATTCAATCGAGGTTTATCATGATGAGGCGTGTGGGATGAAATATGTATTATTGAATGAAAAGCGATTGTACTTTAAGCGCAAATGGTCTGCTAAGCGCATACAAAAATCATTTCACGATTTAACCCTGGAGCAAGATGAGATGAGCCCACACCGGTATCTATCTGCGAGCTTTGATTTAGAGGGTAATGATGTATTGGCTGATTTTGGAGCAGCAGAGGGAAACTTTACACTCTCTGTAATTGAACGGATCAAGAAAGCATATTTATTTGAATATGATCCTGAATGGATTGAAGCATTGCAGATGACTTTTAAGCCATGGCAAGATAAAGTTGAAATCGTCCCTAAGTTTGTTTCTGATAAAAATGATGAAAAACATTGTTCGGGGGATGTGTTTTTTAGTGATAAGCAACTCACATTCATGAAGATTGATGTTGATGGAGGAGAAAGGGGGTTGTTGAAGGGATTTGAACAAACGATAGATAAGGCACTAACTATGAAAATTGCTCTTTGCACTTATCACCAGCATGATGATGAACAAGAGTTTTCTATATGGTTGAAAAATAAAAACTATTTGGTTGTTCCTTCTAGGGGTTATATGATTTTTCACTACGATAAAAAACTTAAGGCGCCTTATATTCGCAGGGCCTTGATCAGGGCTACAAAAATTGTGTAATGAATTGGAAACTCCTTAAGTCTGAGTATTTGTTCAAAGACCTTTGGTTTACAGTTAGAAAAGACACTTGTGAGCGGTCAGGTGGACAAATAGCGGATCCCTATTATGTTTATGAATTTCCAGAATGGGTTACGGCAGTTGCTATAACAAAGGAAGGCAAATTTATTTTCGAACGTCAGTACAGGCATGCGGCAGGTTTAACCATGCTGGAAATACCAGGAGGATGTGTTGACCCTGAAGATGCAAGTTTGCAAGATGCTATTGCGAGAGAGCTTAAAGAAGAGACAGGGTATACTTTTAAAGAATACACCTATTTGGGTAAAACATCTGCTAATCCTTCCACCCACAACAATTGGATGCATTTCTTTCTTGCAACTGAAGGTGAAAAGATGGGTGAACAGAACCTGGACCATAATGAGGAGATAGAATTGGTCTTACTCAGCTTAGAAGAAGTGAAAGCTCTTTTGCAAAATCAGGAAGTTTTGCAAAGCATGCATGTAACAGCTCTATTTTACGCTTTAAATAAATTAGGGGTACTCAATTTTTGATAAATAGTTTTCTGTTCACTTCGCCAACCACAAAAATACTTCCACATACCAGTATGAGGTCATTGTTATTGGCCTTGTTTTTAAAATACTGAATACCATCGTTTACATTTTCAAAAGTATCTCCATTTAATTGATGAGTTTCAGCCATTGTTTTGAGTTGCAGTGGGTCTAGTGCTCTTGGGAGATGTGCTTTGGTGAATACATACTCAGCTTGCTTAGGTAAAAGAGATAGCACTTCGTTTACATCTTTATCAGCTGAAATTCCAAGAACAAGAAAGAGCTTATTAAATTTGAATCTTTTTAGTTGCTCCAGCATTTTCTTTACACCATCAGCATTGTGTGCAACATCTAATATGATCAAAGGTGAAGAAGAAATTGTTTCCCATCTTCCATGCAATCCTGTATTAGTGATTACGTTTGTTATACCTTTTTGAATAGATGCTTCATCGATTTTCCAATCAAGTTTGCGGAGTTGGTCTACGGCTACTCTGACTGTTATAATATTTTCTTGTTGGTAACTGCCTGCAAGTGGACAAGTATAGGAATATTGACTGGATTGGTCGCTTGCCGTTAGTTGAATGGACAGTGTGCTTGGACTGTCTTCAGTGATTTCAGATGACCAATATTGATCCGCAAAATAAATAGGTGAATCTAAGGAAGATGCTTTTTCTTTAAAAACAGAAGCAGTTTGTGCTTGTGTTTTACCAATGACAGTCGGGGTATTCAATTTTATTATTCCCGCTTTTTCTCCTGCAATTTTTTCAAGTGTATCACCAAGTATTTGAACATGGTCATAACTGATATTGGTTATGATGGATAGAATAGGGTGGATGACATTGGTGCTGTCTAGCCGACCACCTAATCCTGTTTCAATTACCGCAATATCTACTTTTTCATTTTCAAAATATTCAAAAGCCATGCCAACTGTCACCTCAAAAAAAGAAGGTGAAATTTCTTCTATCAATGGTTTGATTTTAGCTGTAAAATCAACAACAAATGTTTCAGGAATCATTTCTCCATTCACTTTTATCCTTTCTCTGAAATCTTCAAGGTGAGGTGAAGTATAAAGGCCTGTTTTATAGCCCTGTTCCTGCAGAATAGACGCAATGAGGTGGCTGACGGAACCCTTTCCATTGGTACCGGCTACATGTATTGTTTTAAATCTTTTCTCAGGGTTATTTAAAAAAGAACAAATTGTCAGGGTATTGGCCAAATCCATTTTTAAAGCAGCTACCCCAGATTTGCTAAACATGGGTAGCTTAGTATAGAGATATTCAATAGAAGCTTTGTAGTTCATGCTGCAAAGATATTGTATCTTCGAACCCATGAGTATGTTCATGTGGCTGCCAATGTCAGCTTTTTTATTGGTTACATTAATTTTACTGTTTTACTACCTGAGGTATTTCCGTTTACTGGCCTTTCACCGTCCAGTAGAAAAAGAGTTCTCTTTTGAACATGCCGTTAGTGTAGTCATCTGTGCAAGGGACGAGGCAGATGAAATTGAGAAAAATCTACCTGGTGTTTTGGCTCAGCATTACCGTAGTACACACGAAATTGTTGTGGTAAACGATAATTCTCAGGATGACACTAAATTTTTACTGGAAGGTTTGTATAAGGACTTCAAACAGTTGCATATTGTAGAACTCAAGCAAGAGGCAGTTCATATTCCTGGTAAAAAGTTCCCGCTATCCATGGGTATTAAATCGGCTAAACATGAAGTGCTATTGTTGACAGATGCCGACTGTATCCCGTCTTCTGAACACTGGATAAAGAAAATGCAAGCTGCTTTTCATTCAGGTATTGAAATCGTACTAGGGTATGGATCTTATAAGAAGGAAGGTGGGTTACTCAATAAAATCATTCGATTTGATACTTTTCATACGGCTTTGCAATATTTGTCTTTTGCACTGGGTGGGATGCCTTATATGGGTGTAGGCAGAAACCTGGCATATAAGAAGGAATTATTTTATAAGCAAAAAGGGTTTGCTGCGCATCATCATTTGCCAGGTGGCGATGATGATTTGTTCATCAATGGTTGCGCAAACAAGGGTAATACTGCAGTGGTAATTGATCAGAATGCGTTTACCTATTCAACTCCGGCAAAAGGCTGGTCTGAATGGCTTTCCCAAAAGGAAAGACATAATGCCACAGGCAAATATTATAAAGCACAGCACAAGTGGGTATTGGGGGCTTATATGTTGAGTCAGTTTCTTTTTTACCCATTGTTTGTTGCTGCAGTAATTACATTCGACTGGAGATGGGTAGTAGGTGTGTTAGGTTTGAAATTGCTGCTACAGGGACTTGTATTTTTTAAGTCAATGAAAAAACTCGGTGAATCTGATTTATTTGTTCTATTCCCACTTTGGGATATATGGATGTTTTTTTATTACCTGATTTTTATGTCATCATTATGGAAAACTCCAAAGACACATTGGAACTGATTACAAGTTATTTTTCAGATTTTACACCTAGACAAATTGAGCAATTCAAACAATTGGGCCCCATTTATGCTGAATGGAACCAGATGATCAATGTAATATCAAGAAAAGACATAGATGCTTTGTATGAAAGACATGTCTTACACTCGCTTTCAATAGCAGCTCAATACCCATTTGTACCAGGGTTAGAGATTATTGATATTGGAACGGGTGGAGGATTTCCAGGTGTTCCTCTAGCTATTTTTTTCCCTGATGTGAAATTCCATTTGGTTGATTCAATAGCCAAAAAGTTAAAGGTAGTTGAAGCAGTAAAAGATGCTTTGGGATTGGATAATCTAAGTTTTGAGCATACAAGAGCAGAGCAGATCAAAGGAAGGAAATTTGACTTTGTTGTTTCGAGGGCAGTTGCGCCACTAAAAGAATTATGGACATGGGGAAAGCCTTTGCTCAGAAATGCCAGACCGGCGGAGGAATTTAAAAATGGTTTGATTTGTTTGAAGGGGGGGGATCTTACACAAGAAGTTGCTGATTCTCAATTGCGCCCCTATGTTACACCTATACAGTCCGTTTTTCCTGAAGCATTTTTTGCTGAAAAATATATTCTTTATGTTCCAGTTTAGGGTCGATTCAGGGCTTTTGCGTTAACTTTGTTTAGCCATTGTTAACCTAATGCCCCTATTGCTCTAACACTTATGGAAAACACCACCCAAAAAATAAGGGTTAGTATTGTAGAAGATAATCATTTTGTAAGTCATGCGTTGGAGGGGATTATTCTGCAATCCGAGTCCTGCACTATCGTTGATATCTTCAATTCTGCCGAAGAAGCAATTCTTAATCTTTGCCAAACATCACCTGATGTAGTTTTAATGGATATTGATTTGGGCAAGATTTCTGGAATTAATGCTGTCAAATTAATCAAAGAAAAATGTCCGGATGTTCACTTCATGATATGTACAGTACATGAAGAAGATGAAAAAATATTTGAAGCCTTGGCAGCAGGGGCGAATGGCTATATTTTAAAAGATACTAAGCCTGAAGATTTGATCAGCGCTATTGTGGAGTTGGCAAATGGCGGCGCACCGATGTCTAGTAAAATTGCAAGAAGAGTTGTAAATAGTTTTAGAGAAAAAGAAACAGAAAAAAACGGAAATCAACTCGAGTGCCTTTCTAGTCGCGAGTTTGAACTATTGGAATTATTGGTTAAAGGTCTTCTGTACAAGGAGATTGCAGTGCAATTAAATATTGCACAAGAGACTGTGAGGAAGCATGTTTATAATATTTACAAAAAGCTTCATGTCAACAACAGGGTAGAGGCGTATAACAAATTTTATGGAAATTGATGTTATTCGATTGTTGAAATGAAAGCTCTCACCTGCTCAATTTTCAATTTTGTATCCTCAAGCAACTCTTGAAAACCGGGATCGTTTAATTCTATTGTTTCTCCTTTCATTCTTTTTTCTAAGAACAAATTGTATCTCGACAATAAAGATTCAAGTTCGAAAATCATGAAACTTGGACTGTTTTTATGAATCAAAAACTTGAGGTTATCAAATTCTTTGGTTTCGGGAAGTTTAGAAAATATTGCCAAGAAGCCTTCAAAATCACTCAAAAAGATAGAAGCTATTCTTCTGTTCAAAACAGGGTCTTTTCCTGTCATACTATTCAGTCGTTTGAATTCCATGCTCAAAAAAGTTATATACCTGCTTAAAGAGGAATATTTTGGTTAAATATGAATAACAATTAAGTATAAGTACTTAATAAAACTAAGAAAAAATAATGACAACCCCTTTAGTTAAGGGGGTTAAGAAATAGAATTAATGTTGACTAACTGGACCGTTTAATTGATTTAAATATGATGCAACAACTTCATCTGTCAACTGTTCAAAGTTGTGAAAATAAGCGCTAATGCCAGAAAACTGATCAGCTACTATACAACAGATGATTTCATCGGCAATATTTTTCAACTTTTGATAAGTATTAAATGGGCAAATGGGCGTCGCTACTGTAATCCTCTTTACCCCATTCTTTCTCAATTCTTGAATGGCTAGTTCTATGCATGTTCCGGTAGCAATTCCATCATCTACAAGTAGGATGTTTTTTTGTTTTACCTCTTGAAAGTTGTATTCATGATTAAATTTAGCCTTCATTTCAAGTATTCTTTTTCTCTCTTTTTGGATTAGTGATTCTATTTCTGGGTGTTTATTATTGATGAATACATCATTGTTAATCATTAGGTTATTTTCAGTAACAGCACCAATTGCAAATTCTTTGTTGATTGGGTGGCCAAGCTTTCTAACAAAAACCAGTTTTAATGGAAGTTGTAATTTTTTCGAAATAACAATTGCTACAGGAACTCCACCTCTTGGAATAGTAATAACATAATCTGCTCTGATTTTTTTTTCAAGTAACAAGGCAGACAAATGGAAACCTGAGTCCTCTCTGTTCTCAAAGCGCATACCTAAAATTTATTGACATTCAAATCTTCCTGTTTTTTCATTGATCTTTATTCTGAACATAATAGGTTTTACCCTGCTCTTATCAGATATATCGTGTCCCTCTCCCTCATCATGTTCATGTTGGTGGATAGAAGATCCCGTCATTAGGGGCATGGCGTTGCTGAACAAGAGGATTCTGGCTTCTTCTGCATCCTCCTTCTCTAACTCTTCATACTGTCCGAATATTACTGCGCTTTGCCAATTGGAAATATCGTTTGCAATGTCGACTTCAAAGCAAATATTTGGATTCTTTCTCAGCATGTCTAGTTTTTTCCCTTCAACCGATTGTGCGTAAATATAATTACCATCATAAGCAAATGTGACTGGAACGATATAGGGGTATTTCCCATCACAACAAGCCAATCTTCCTATGAGCTGGCTTGTTAAAATATTATTGATTTGCTGTTCATTCAATTCTCCATTCATGTCAAAAAATTTGACTAAATGTATAAAGCTGAAGTTGAGCTGAAGATGATTCAGATCATTGTTCTTGCTGAGGTTTGTTTCTGTTTTTTCTGCACCTATCGCTACAATAGACTATTTCATCCCATATCTTTTCCCATTTCTTTCTCCATTGGAAGGGGCGGTTGCAAGCGGGACAAACCTTCTCTGGGAAGTCCCTTTTCTTCTTTGTTTTCATTTGCGCTGTTTTGTGAAGTAAAAGGTAAATAGCTTGAATACAATTCTAAATGTTCGATAAGCCATCCATTGTAATAGCTTTTCATAAATACGTTGTGATGCATAAAATCCTTTAGGATCAATTCTGACACAATCATTCTCAATAATTGAATTCAGCTCTTCTTTTACTTTTGCTGCAAACATTTTTTCTTCTACGTCGATATTTAATTCAATACTGGCTAGCGCACTGATGTCGTTTATATTATAAGAACCAATCGTTACAATCCTTTCATCACATACTGCTATTTTTCCATGTAAAACATTGTGTTTGTATTCATAAATTATTATCCCTTGCCTTAAAGCCCAAGCGTAGAGGTATTTTTCTGCATATTTCGCAATTCCAATATCTGATGTTGAAGCTAAAATCAATTTAATGCTAACTCCTCTTTTTAGTGCAGCTACCATGTTGGAGCGGATGAAATTGCTTGGTAAAAAATAACTCGACATGATGATGATTTCATGTTGCGTGTTTCTAAGCATTTCTACATAAGTAGCTGATATTTGATTTCTATTCATCACCCAGTCGTTTCTTCGGATCCGCATGGGGCAATGTAGAGAAGTGTCAATTTTTGTTGTGAATGATTTTTTATCAAGTTCAATAAACTTGTTATTCCATTTTGCGTAAAAAAGATTACATAGTTTATGTAATTCAAAAGAGATGTCACCTTCAATGAGGATGGCCCAATCAAGCCAGGCTGCTGCTTCTGGCATATCATTGTAGCGGTTGGAAATGTTAATGCCTCCTACAAGGGCATATATCCCATCACAGACTACAATCTTGTGATGAAGTCTTCTTCCGAAATAGAATTTTTCACTTTTGAATATCGGATTGAAAAACCTCAGTTGAATTCCGGCGTTTCTGAGCCGATCTTTAAATGAAGTGGAAAGATTTCTCGATGCATAGCCGTCCAATAAAAGCTGTATTTCTACATTTCTTTTTCTGGCTTCAATCAATTTATTGGAGATTGCATTACCTGTTTCGTCTTCTTCAAAAATATAAACTTGAAATTGAATACTTTTTTCTGATTGTTCAATAAGATTGGTCAGCGTAGAGAAATATGGCTCACCACCCCTGATTAAGGTAGGTTTGTTGTGAAAAGAAAAGCTGGATTTTACTTTACCCGCAGAAGACATTCCTGATTTTTATAAACCTAAGTTATTCAAGCCGACTGTCAGATGATTTTGGTCAGTCACTTACATAACAAAAGTTTATCATCTATTGTTTAATCATCCTGTACTTGTAAACCTCCCCTGTAACTGTAGTAAGTATAATCTGGTAAATTCCGGCTGGCCAACTACTTGCATCAAGGCTCACATTATTAGTGCCTCGAAAGACATTTTTAAAAGTTTGCGTCATTGTTCTTCCATTAATGTCCATGACCACTAAGCGAATACCTTGTGCTTCCTTAACTTGGATGCTGATGTTGCCGCTGTTCTGAAAAGGATTAGGAAAGGCTTTGATGATGAATGCTTCATTGTTGTCTGCTGGCCAATCACCACAAGAGCCTTTATTTTGCAAGTTGAAATCAATCCATTCTGCTCTTTGTTTGATCCATGATTTCATCATGTCTCTTTCTACTTCATAAGATTGAATTGGATTTATTCCCCTCCACCATTGATTGCCTGAGAGGTTCCATTTTACAAAATGTCTGCCTCTCGCTTCTTTAGTAACCAAGTCTGCGGAATCTATGAGTTTGTTGATGTTTTGTTCTGATAAAACAGTTTTTCTTAAATCCAACCAGCGGCATCTTAAGGAAGATACAAAAGCAGTGTCAAGCATGAGGCGATCCCACCAGAAGGGAATGAGGCCTGCACCGTCACCTGGACAAACATAGTTGAATTTATAGGCCCAACCAGAAATTAGACTTCCATCGCAGTAGTCAGCATTTTTAAAACCTAGATCAAAATCCCAAGCTGGTCCAGCTTTTATTCTGCCATCAGTCACATTTTTATTTTTATGGAAATAAGAACTTAATCTATATCCATCAACGTTTCTACTGATTTCATTGATGATCAAAAAATCTATGAAGCTTGACAGGTCGGCATGTTTTCTAACACCAAAAGAGGGGTCCTGAAAATTTGGACCATTCAAGGATGTCTCAAAATCACCGACTGCCTGTTTGATATAGTTTTTTTGCTGAGGGGTAATATCTGCTAATTTAGGATAGACATATGAAAATTGTCTGGGTGTTAAGTTAGTCGCTCCAGGTGTAGGAAAATTAGAAAACCACCCGTTTGGTTCTTTATCAAGACTGAAAATATATCCGCCAGTCAGCTCAATTCCACTGTTATCTGTTGGCAAAAGGTTACTGATATTCACCCTACTGGAATCTCTTTTGATTTTTTCAGTAAGCAAATAAATACCCTGGTATTCATCATTTAACATAAGTTCTACATACCGCACTCTTGACGCCCACCTTCCCATTTCTCTTGTGAGTGTATAAGCGAGATAATTTCTCATCATCGTCTTGTCCATGTATGGTGCATAAAGCACCCAATCACTTTCAGCAGGCATTCCCAGCAGTGGAGTAGGTGCTTCTAAACCAGCAGCATCTCTAAGTTCTATATCATAAGATCTTAAAGGTTGCCCTTGTGAAGATTGTCCCCTATATTCAACCCCAATTTTACCATTGTACTCATTGGGTGTATCTGTACTCTTATTTCTTTTTCCAGTACCGTTGTTAATAACACTAAAATCTGCAGTGATTTTGGGGTCATTTGTAATTACACCTCCTCTGGTATGAATCTTGAGCAATGGGAGGTCTGTATCAATAACTGAACTGTTCTGAGCTCTTAAATAAGAAAGAGATGAAATAAGCAGAACAATTAGGAAAATTGATTTTTTCATACACAAACCAGGGATACTAAAAATAGGTATTCACTGCGAGAATAACACCATTTTGTGTGATTTTTCCCCATATACAAAATGGTGAATTTGCTTTCGTATTTTTGAAATCCTTCTTTACATTTAATAAGTATGGCCAAAAGCGTTCAAGATACTCCACTGATGCAGCAACACAGGGCGATAAAGCAAAAATACCCTGATGCCATCCTGTTATTCAGGGTAGGAGATTTTTACGAGACTTTTGGTGAAGATGCTGTGAGGGCTTCAGCTGTCTTGGGTATTACGCTCACCAAAAGAAATAATGGCGCTGCCTCCTCTCTTGAATTGGCAGGTTTTCCTCATCACGCTTTAGATACCTATCTGCATAAGTTGGTGAAGGCAGGGTACAGAGTCGCCATTTGTGATCAACTTGAAGATCCTAAGCAAGCAAAGGGTATTGTAAAGCGTGGAGTTACTGAAATGGTAACACCTGGTCTTGCTACTCATGACAAACTACTGGAGCATACCAGTAATAATTTTCTGGCAGGTATTCAATTGGGAGAAAATAAGAATGGAATATCCTTTCTGGATATTTCTACAGGTGAATTTTTTATTGCTGAGGGCGATTTCGATTATATTGATAAACTCGTGCAAACATTTCAACCTGCTGAAGTTATTTTTCAAAAAGGCAAACAACAATTGTTTGCTGACAGGTTTGGAAAGAAATTTTATTTCTATTGTTTGGATGCATGGATTTTTGATTTCAGGTATGCAGAAGAAGGTTTATTAAGGCATTTTGGAACACACTCGCTCAAAGGGTTTGGTGTGGATGATATGCAAGAGGGCATTGTGGCTGCAGGTGCTATTCTCCATTATTTACAGGATACTGCACATCCGAATTGTCACCATATCGCCAGTATCCACAGGATCAACCGTGATGAGTATTTGTGGATGGATCAGTTTACAATTCGTAACCTTGAGTTGGTAAATGGTCCTGGTGAACAAGGAGCCACATTGTTAAAAACCTTAGACACAACTGTATCGCCAATGGGTGCCAGGTTGCTGAAGCGTTGGATGCTCATGCCTTTGGTAGATCTGGTAAAAATCAATGAACGTTTAGATCTCACAGAACAAATTATTGCCAATGAAGAGTGGAGATTGAAAGTCTTGCAAAATATAAAGTCATGTGGTGATATTGAAAGGCTGGTTAGTAAACTTCCTTCAAAGAAATTAGGTCCACGAGAAATGTTGCAGTTGGCAAAGGGTTTAGAACAAATTGAAATAATAAAAACTGTTGCTGCTGAAATTGATGATGCTTATTTAAGCCGACTTGCAGATAACCTCAATGGTTGTCGTTTTATAAAGGAAAAAATTTTCAAACAAATAACTGAAGAGGCGCCTGCGCAAACCAGCAAGGGTGGGTATATCGCACAAGGCGTGCACCAGGATCTTGATCATTACAGGTCGCTTTCTAGTGGTGGGAAAAATGTATTGGTTGAAATTCAGCAAAGAGAAATTGTGAATACGGGCATTTCTTCATTGAAAATCGGATTCAATAATGTATTTGGGTATTACCTGGAGGTGAGCAATACGCATAAGCAGAAGGTGCCGGGTGATTGGATTAGAAAGCAAACACTTACAAATGGAGAACGTTATATCACACCTGAGCTAAAAGAATATGAAGAGAAGATCATGGGTGCAGAAGATAAAATTGCACAGTTAGAAGCAATGATTTATGATCAATTGCTAAATGAATTGCAAGAGTATATTTTGCCCATGCAGAAAAATGCACAAGTTGTAGCCATCTTGGATTGTATTTGTTCTTTTGCTTTCAATGCCAATAAATTTAATTATTGCAAGCCGATATTGGAGGAAGATAATGATTTGCATTTGCAGGCTGCACGTCACCCTGTTATAGAACAATTGTTACCAGTAGGAGAAGTATATGTGTCCAATGATTTGGTATTGGATCAGGAGGAGTGTCAGTTGATCATCCTTACTGGACCCAACATGAGTGGTAAAAGTGCTTTGCTCAGGCAGACGGCTATCATTACATTGATGGCTCATATGGGTAGTTATGTTCCTGCACAAAAAGCAAGAGTCCCCATCACAGATAAAATTTTTACACGTGTTGGTGCTTCAGATAATTTGAGTGGGGGCGAATCCACTTTTATGGTTGAAATGAATGAGACCGCAAGTATCATTAATAATATTTCATCCAGAAGTCTTGTTATACTTGATGAAATTGGTCGCGGTACTTCTACCTACGACGGAATTTCAATTGCTTGCAGCATTGCAGAATTTTTGCATGATTCAAAACAAAGACCCAAAACATTGTTCGCCACCCATTACCATGAAATGAATGAATTGGAGAAGCGTTTGCCACGTGTGAAAAACTATCACATCACCCATAAAGAAATTGATAAGAAAATTATTTTCCTGCGCAAACTTGCACCTGGTGGAAGTACACATAGTTTTGGTATTCATGTGGCAAGAATGGCGGGAATGCCTTTGTCTTTGGTGAACCGAGCTGGACAATTGTTAGCTGCCTTAGAAAAAAAGCAATCAGAGGGGGAGCAACTGGATTTGTCGCCAGATGCTCAGGGTATGCAACTTACCATCTTTGATGCACACACAGAGGTGTTTGACGAGATTAGAAAAATGTTGTCAGCAATTGATATCAATAGCCTTACACCTGTGGATGCCCTAGTGGCGTTGAATGAAATCAAAAAGAAAATTAATTGAGCAGTTTTCTTGATGTTAGATTAACTCCTTGAGATGCGAAACAAGTGTGTCTATTTCCTCCAGCTTGTTGTACTTACTAAATGAGAAGCGGATGGTTGCTTGAGGATCTTTTTTCAAAGCTGCAATAACATGAGAGCCTTGGTTGGCTCCACTGCTGCAAGCACTTCCACCTGAAGCGCATATATTTCTGATGTCTAAATTAAACAACAGCATATCAGTTTTGTCGTTTTGCGGAAAACCAGCGCTCAGCACCGTATAAAGGCTTTCTCCATCAGGGTCGCCATTGAACACAATATCAGGAATTTCAGCTGTTAGTTTTTCTTTCAGATATTTCTTTATGCCCAGAATGTGTTCTTTTTCCTTCTCATGATGTGCAGTGGCAATTTCCAGCGCTTTCGCAAATCCAATGATGCCATAGATATTTTCTGTACCAGCTCTCATGTTTCTTTCTTGACCTCCTCCATGTATCAACGGATGGATTTTGTTTTTTCCATTGATGTATAATATTCCTACACCTTTGGGACCATGAAACTTGTGAGCAGCACCTGTAATAAAATCTACCTGGGTAGCCGACAAATCAATGGGGAAATGTCCGACCGTCTGCACAGTATCTGCATGAAAAATCGCCTGGTGTTGTGTACACAATTCACCAACTTTCTTTAAATCTGTGATATTGCCAATTTCATTGTTTGCATGCATCAGCGTTACCAGAGTTTTTTGGTCACTACCTGCTAATTTTTCTTCAAGATCTGCGAGGTCTACATGGCCATTTGGTAAGATATTTAGAAATGCCAATTCAGCTTCACCATTGGTTTCAAGATAGGTGCAAGTATGGAGCGTAGCATGGTGTTCAATAGGAGAAGTAATGATTCGTTTACATTTCAATTCTCTTACAGCTGCAAAAATGGCTGTATTACTGCTTTCTGTTCCGCCACTCGTAAAAAAAATCTCTGATGGGTGTGCATGTAAAATGGAAGCGACAGATTTCCTCGCTTTTTCAATTGCTAATCTGTTTTCCCTTCCATATGAATATATAGAAGAAGGGTTCCCAAAATGATCAGTGAGATAAGGCATCATTGCTTCAACAACCGAAGGATCCATGGGAGTTGTTGCAGCGTTGTCTAAATAGATACGAGAAGACATGAATCAGAGCTTTTTTCAAATATACGGATTTGAGCCTATAAGGCCTCCTGTATGTCCTTGATGAGTTTTGTTGCAATATTATTTGCAGTTGTTTCAAAACTACTCTCAGCAATTATGCGAATAATGGGTTCTGTATTGCTTGCACGCAAGTGCACCCAATCTTTATCAAATTCAATTCTTAAACCATCAATTGTATTGACAGGGTTTGATTTGTATTTGAGTTTAATTTTATCAAAAATTGAAGGGAGGTTGATGTTTCCTTCTAATTCGATCTTATTCTTGCTGATGAAATAATCGGGATAGCTGTTGCGCAATTGTTTAGCCGTTTTGCCATTTGCAGAAAGCTGGGTTAAAAAGAGTGCAATTCCAATTAAAGCATCCCGGCCATAATGGAAGTCGGGTACAATAATACCCCCATTGCCTTCTCCACCAATTACTGCATTGACTTCTTTCATTTTTGCAACCACATTTACTTCGCCTACAGCAGCAGGATGGTAATTGCAGCCGTATTTCTCTGTTATATCTTTCAAGGCTCTTGTAGAGGAGAGGTTGCTTACTGTGTCGCCTTTTCTTTTGCTCAATACATAATCTGATACTGCCACCAGTGTGTATTCTTCGCCAAACATAGAACCGTCTTCACAAACCAGCACAAGGCGATCGACATCCGGGTCGACTGCAATTCCCAAATCTGCTTTGTTGGCCAATACTGCAGCTGATAGTGCAGTAAGGTTTTGAGGCAAAGGCTCTGGGTTATGAGCAAACTTTCCGTTTACTTCAGCATTTAAAACAATAATATTTTCTTTTGCAAGTCCAAGTTTTTGAAGAAGTGCAGGAACGAAAATGGCACCGCTGCTATTGATGGCATCTACAACTACTTTAAGATTTTTCTTTTTGATGGATGCTGTATCTACCAGGGGATAGGCTAGTATGGCGTCAAGATGACGTTCAGCATGGTCAGGTTTATACGTGTAGCTTCCACTTTGTTCTACCCCCGCAAATTCTAAATTTTCCTGGTCTGCATCGTTCAGAATTTGAGTTCCGGTCTCGGCACTGATAAACTCACCTTTTTCGTTTAAAAGTTTCAATGCATTCCACTCTTTTGGATTATGACTTGCAGTAATTATGATTCCTCCAGCTGCCTGTTCTGCTACTACTTCAAACTCGACTGTTGGTGTGGTAGAAAGTCCAAGGTCAATAACTTCAGCACCCAATGCAACCAAAGTTTGAGCAACGAGTTGCGAAACAATGGGACCGCTTATTCTTCCATCTCTGCCAATGACGATTTTTTTGTTTCCCTTGCTGATTGCCCATTGACCAAAAGCTGCAGTATATTTTACAACATCCAAAGGTGATAAAGACACACCAGGTTTTCCTCCGATAGTTCCTCTGATTCCAGAAATGCTTTTTATGAGTGCCAAGATTGGTGCTTTTTGTGGGTGCAAATTTACGCAAAAGGGATGGCTATTGCAAGTCCATTTTCGAATAAAATGAATGAATTCATAAACAATTGGTTAAACATGTAAAAAGCTATCAATACACAGATTTCTGTTTATTTTTGCAATATGGATTTTATACAGGCAGAAGGGCTATCTCTTTTGCAACAATTGGTGTATATCGACTATGAAGTATTGCTTCTGGTTAACAGGGTTGGTATTCATCCTATTTTGGATAAACTCACGCTATTCATGCGGGAATCTATCTTCCATGTACCCCTGTATCTTTTCATTCTTATATATGTAGTGCAACTTTACGGCAAAAAAGGTATCTGGTGGTTTTTAGGTGCAATATCTTTAATAGCTTTTTCTGATTTAATCAGCAGTCATTTTATTAAAGATTATTTCAATCGTCCACGGCCCTGCAGAGATCCTAACATGATCCATTATCTCCGGTTTTTAGCGAAATATTGTGGAGCAAATGGAAGTTTTACCTCTTCTCATGCTGTCAACCATTTTGCTTTTGCTGCTTATGCCTACTTCACGCTGGGTAAAATTTCTCCCTGGTTTAAGTATTTGTTTGTCTGGGCAGCATTTATAGCCTATTCTCAGGTATACGTTGGTGTCCATTTCCCTTCAGATGTGCTGGTTGGGGGTTTATTGGGGATGCTTTTTGGCTGGTTAGGAGCGCGAATAGCTAACCAGACCTTATCTTTACAGCAATCAAGTATATGAACGATTTAATTATCCTGTTCCTTCTCATATTGATCAATGGATTTTTTTCCATGGCTGAAATAGCGCTGGTTTCTGCACGAAAAGCCAGGCTGGAGGGACAGGCAAACAAAGGAGATCTACGTGCCAAAAGAGCGTTGACACTAGCTCAACATCCAGATTCATTTCTTTCTACGGTGCAAATAGGAATTACCATCATCGGTATTTTCACAGGTATATTTTCAGGAGAGCGAATAGTGGATGATGTAGAGAAATACTTTCAATTTTCTCACCCAATGTCTGCTTACAGCAATGAGCTGGCTACAGTGGCAGTGGTAATTGTCATCACATTTTTCTCACTTGTTTTTGGGGAACTGATACCCAAGCGTGTAGGATTATCTAATCCTGAGGCTATTGCAAAAACGGTAGCGGGACCTATGCTTTTTATTTCCAGGTTTACTCATCCGTTTGTTTGGTTGCTTTCTAAAACATCTACATTGGTTTTGAAAATATTCCGACTCAAACCGGATGAAACGCAGGTGACCGAAGAAGAAATAAAAGCAATTATTAACGAAGGGACAGAACACGGTGCGATTGAAGAAACAGAGCAGGAAATTATACAAAGGGTGTTTCATTTGGGAGATAGAAATATTACTTCCTTGATGACGCATAGAAGTGATATCATCTGGTTCGATTTGAATGATAGCGAAAACAGTATCAGAGAAAAAATACTTCAAGAACCACATTCAGTATATCCTGTATGTGATAAATCTATCGATAACATCAAAGGCATCGTTTCCATAAAAGACATGTACGTTAACCCAGACGACATCTCTTTTAAAGAAGTAATGGAAACTCCTCTTTTCGTTCCAGAAAATATCAGTCCTTATCAACTGCTCGAAAAGTTTAAACAGTCCAAAATCCACACCAGCTTTGTAGTGGATGAATATGGCACCTTGCTTGGATTGGTAACGCTGAATGATATTCTGGAAGCCATTGTTGGCGATTTACCTCAGCTTGATTTACAAGATTATGAAATTGTTGAAAGAGAAGATGGCAGCTTCCTGGTAGACGCTCAGATTCCATTCTATGATTTTTTAACGAGGTTTGAAAAAGCCGATTGGATGAATGAAGGTGAACAAGAATTTGATACACTAGCTGGTTTTATTTTACATCAACTAGAACGTATTCCATCTACTGGAGATCAATTCGATTGGAAAGGATTTTCTTTTGAAATTATTGATATGGATGGTCATCGTATCGATAAAATTTTAGTAAAAGTGTCTGACAAGCTTCGCAGTGAAATGCAAGAGGAAGAATAGTTGTTATGATGAATCTTTCACTACAATCAAAAACAGCATTGGTTTGTGGCGCCTCACAAGGTATTGGTCGCGCTATTGCAATTGCATTGGCAGACCTTGGCGCCAATTGTGTTTTATTGGCTAGAAATGAAGAAGCATTAAAAGAAGCTATTGCCCAATTGAATACATCAGAGGGGCAAAAGCATCATTATGCAGTTGTTGATTTTACAGATCTTGATAGGTTAAAGCTGGTAATTGCTGAATTGAATACAAAGCATGCAATCGACATATTGATCAATAATACAGGAGGGCCAGCAGCGGGACTAATTGCTTCAGCTGATGCGTCAGCATTTGAACTTGCATTTAGGCAACACCTGATCTGTAACCATATTTTGGCACAAGCAGTTATTCCTCATATGAAGGAAAAAGGCTGGGGGAGAATCATTAATGTGATTTCCACATCTGTTAAAATTCCTATCAATAATTTAGGTGTTTCCAATACGATAAGGGCTGCTGTAGCTTCATGGGCCAAAACTTTGTCCAATGAATTGGCTGCTCATGGTATAACCGTGAATAGTCTGTTACCGGGATTCATTTCAACAACCCGACTGGATGCAGTGGCCGAGGGATTTGCAGCAAGGGAAGGTGTAGATAAAGAAACAATGTTGCAAACCATGAAGAATTCTGTGCCAGCAAAAAGATTTGGTGCCCCTGCTGAAATAGCTGCAGTCGCTGCATTTGTAGCATCGCCTGCAGCATCTTATCTCAATGGTATCACTATTCCAGTGGATGGTGGTAGAACCGGTAGTATTTAATTAAATTTAATTATGGAATTGACTAAAAAATATGCTGATCAACTCGACAAAGAAGATGTATTGAGTGGGTTTAGGAAAAAGTTTATCATCCCAGAGCAGGATGGTGTGCAAAGGACTTATTTCTTGGGTAATTCCTTAGGTCTTCAGCCTAAAACGACAGCCCATGCAATTGATTATATATTACACCAATGGGGTAATGAAGGGGTAGAATCTTTTTTCAAAGGAGAACGTCCATGGATGGAGTTGCATGATCAGTTGGTTGGTCCTCTTTCTGTAATTGCCGGAGCACAAAAACAGGAAATCAGTGTGATGAGTCAGCTTACAGTCAACATTCACTTGATGTTTGTGAGCTTCTTTAAACCACAAGGCAAGCGCAACAAAATGTTAGTCGAGGCGAAAGCTTTTCCAAGTGATCAATATGCAGTAATATCTTATTTAGAACACCTTGGATTAAATCCTGCTGAACACTTGATTGAAATTCAGCCGAAGCAAGAGGGTGCTGCTATTCAAGATGAAGATATTGTTGCTGCAATTGAAAAGCACGCAGATGAAATTGCATTGGTTTTCATTGGTGGGGTGAATTATTACACCGGGCAACTATTTGACCTAGAAAGAATCGCAAAAGCTTCAAAGCAGGCAGGAGCAATGGTAGGTTACGATCTAGCACATGCCATTGGGAATGCAGAATTGAAATTGCACGACTGGGGAGTTGATTTTGCTTGCTGGTGTTCTTATAAATATTTGAATGGTGGACCAGGAGCTGTTGGTGCCATCTTTGTACACGATACTCACTTACACAACAAACAAATTAACCGACTCACTGGATGGTGGGGTTACAAAAAAGAAGAACGATTTAAAATGCACAAATCGTTTAATCCTGCCCCAGATGCAACCAGTTGGCAGTTAGGAACACCGTCTATGATTCTTTATGCTTGCCTAAAAGCCTCTCTGCAAATTTTTGAAGAAGCAGGATGGAAAACTGTATTGGATAAACAAGCTAAGGTCAAGTCATTTCTTGATTTATCTATTCAAACTCTTCGGTCGCCTCTCTTCACTTGCCTGACTCCTGCTTCAAGGGGTTGCCAGGTTTCTCTTTTGTTTCACGAAAAAGGCCGTCAAGTATACGACCGACTATTTGAAAAAGGGTTCATGGTAGATTGGAGAGAACCCAACGTTATCAGATTAGCTCCAGTACCTTTGTATAACTCTTTCAACGATATCTGGAACTTTCACCAATCGATGGAAGAAATTCTTGCCTCGATATAATTAGTTAATATCCTTTTGATATGAACAGAAATGAATTGGTTGAGCAGATAAAACATAAGAAAAGTTATCTCTGTGTTGGACTCGATACAGATCCTGCAAAGATACCTGCCCATTTAAGCAATGAAGAGGATCCTATTTTTGCCTTCAACAAAGCCATCATTGATGCAACCTTGCCCTATTGTGTGGCTTATAAGATCAACACCGCTTTTTATGAAGCACAGGGTTTGAAAGGATGGGCTGCATTGGAAAAAACAGTCAATTATATTCCTTCTACTCATTTTAAAATTGCAGATGCCAAACGTGGTGATATTGGAAATACTTCAACGCAATATGCTATAGCCTTTTTAAAACAATTGCCTTTTGATGCAATTACCATTGCGCCGTATATGGGAGAGGACAGCGTAAAACCATTTCTTCAATTTGAAGGGAAGTGGGCAATTGTATTGGGACTCACCTCAAATCCTGGAGCACATGATTTTGAATTGACATCATTGGAAGGTGGAGAGCGACTCTATGAAAAAGTCATCAGAACCGTAGCAACATGGGGTGCACCTGATAATTTAATGTTTGTGGTTGGTGCAACACGCGCCGATGAATTCATTAACCTCCGTTCCATTGCACCCGATCATTTTTTCCTTGTGCCAGGTGTTGGTGCCCAAGGGGGAAGTTTAAGTGAGATTTCTCAAAAAGCAATGAACAAAGAAATTGGGTTACTGGTGAATTCCAGCAGAGATATTATTTTTGCTTCGGGTAAGGATGACTTCGCTTCAGCTGCTGCTGCAAAAGCCAAAGCATATGCTGAAGAAATGGCAACTTTCATTAAAAACTAGTTCAGATGGATCTAAAATCTTTTGCTAAGAAATACGACAAAGAAATTAAAGTAGGATTGGTTGTATTTATAGGACTAATGATCTTCCAGCTTTTCAAGAGCCTGCGCAAGTAACTTATTGTGTTTGTTCAATAGCGCGACTTAACTTTTCTGCCCATCTCGCATATTCTTTTTTGGATGGATGCAGTTTATCTTCTGCTACCAGGCTTAAATCTTGTTTTGCTTCTCGGGTACCAACTGTGATTTCTAAATAGTGCACTTTGTATTGTTGAGCTATTTTCAAGTTAGCTGCATTGAACTGGTCAATCTCTCTCTCGATTTTTTCACTATCTCTTCCTTCAGCAAAAGGTGTAGCTCCCCAATCAGGTATGCTGAGTACAAAAACATGTTCAGGTTTACCTCCTGCAAATTGAATGGCTTGTAGTAATAATTGTTCAAACTCTTTTTGATAGGTTGCAATATCTCTTCCTCTGTATTGGTTGTTAACTCCGATCAGTAAGCTAACATAATCGTAATTGCTTTTTAAAGACCGTTTTGTAATTGCATCCATTAGTTCATCGGTCGTCCACCCCGTCTTAGCCACAATTTCAGGCGCTGTGATAGATATTCCTTTTTTGCGCAGTAAGGCGACTGTCTGGTGTGGAAAATTATCTTCAAGTGGCAAGCTTTCACCAATCGTGTAAGAGTCGCCCAAAGCCAGGTAGGATAAGGTTTTCTGTGCTGTTGTTTCTGTCATATTTAATAGGTAAAAGCTGAGTAATAAAAAGATATAACGTAAGTTTTCCATACAGGTTCAATTTAACCATTTTGGCTTTATCTTTAACCATAACCGAAATTATCTGCACATGAAAAGAATAGTATTCGTTTTGGCAACACTTTTGTCTGTTTGTCTGGTATCTGCACAGCAGAACTATCACCAAAAAGCCAATTATGATTTGGCATCCAGATTTTCTCCTAAGCGATTAGAGAAAATGATTTTTTCTACTTCAGTAGACCCACACTGGACCAAATCCGGTAATAAGTTTTGGTACATGTACGAAACGACAGCGGGTAAAAAATGGATGGTAGTCGATCCTGTGAAAATGACCAAAACGCCGATGTTCGATAATGATAAATTAGCTGCGAACCTTACACGTATCGTAAAAGATCCTTTTGATGGAAAACATCTTTCCATTGAGAACCTCAAGTTTGTTCGCGATGACAACTGGATTCGCTTTGAAGTAAAGAGTAGTCTGGATGTAGAGAAAAAGGATAGCACTAAAAAAGGAAATGCTGCAAAAGAAAAAAAGGTTTTCTATTTCGAATACAACATCAGCGCAGATTCATTGGTAGAGTTGAAAGACCACAAGAAGCCAGTCGCCAAACCATCCTGGGCAAATGTTTCTCCAGATCAAAAATGGGTTGTGTATGCAAAGAGTTTCAACCTCTATCGCATGGATACTGCCAACATGAGAAAGGCAGCACTCAATGATCAGGATAGCACAATTGTTGAAGAACAACTTACAAAAGATGGTATTCAATACTATGGTTATGGTGAAGGATTTGGTGAGAGCAATGTAGAGCAACTTGCAAATGCTAAGAAAAGGAAATATGTAGCTGTGATGTGGTCGCCTAACTCACAGCATTTTGTGGTGACTAGAACCGATAGTCGTAAAGTAAAAGATTTGTGGGTGTTGAACAGTATTGCTGAACCACGTCCAACACTAGAGTCCTACAAATACCATATGCCAGGAGAAAAAGAAGCGCCTGTGAGAGAAATGTATTTGTTTGCTGTTGCTGATAAAAAAATGCTGCGTATTGGTGTTGAGCAATTCAAAGACCAGGAAGTCGCGGTTTGGCCAGCAGACATGGAAAAGAAAATGCGTGATGAAGAACACCGTCCTATGAAATGGTTGGGGGACGATAACCGTTTCTACTTCAGCAGGACAAGCAGAGATTTAAAGAAAATTGACGTTTGTTCTTACGACATCACTTCTTCAAAAGTAAATGTGCTTGTAGAAGAGCGCCTTAATACCTACATCGAAATCAGAAAGCCTTTGTTCTTTAATAATGGTAAAGAATTCATTCACTGGAGTGAACAAGATGGATGGGCACACTTATATCATTATGATGCGGATGGAAAGTTGAAGGGTCAGGTAACTAGCGGACCATGGCATGTGGAAGAAATTGAAGGTTTTGATGAAAAAACCAGGACAGTCTATTTTACTGCCAATGGTAAAGAAACTGGTGAGGACCCTTACTATTTGCATTTTTATAAAGCCGGATTGGATGGCAGTGGTGTGAAGTTGCTGAACAGCGGTGATTTTGATCATGCTGTCGTTTTAGATGACGCTAAAAAATTCTTCATCAATAATTCTTCAAGAGTCAATACTGCACCGGTTTCTGCTTTATACGATGCAAATGGTAAAAAAGTAATGGATCTTGAAAAAGCAGACCTCTCTGCTTTGATGCAATCGGGATATAAATTCCCAGAACCATTTACTGCAAAAGCAGATGATGGCATCACGGATTTGTATGGCGTAATGTACAAGCCATTTGACTTTGATTCAACCAAAAAATATCCCATCATCGCCTATGTTTATCCAGGTCCACAAACTGAATCAGTCAACAAGGCCTTTGGCAGAAGCATGGATCGAATTGATAGGTTAGCGCAGTTTGGATTTGTGGTTGTGACGCTTGGTAATAGAGGAGGTCATCCATCTAGATCAAAATGGTACCATAACTACGGATATGGAAACTTGAGAGATTATGGATTGGCGGATAAAAAAACGGTGATAGAGCAATTGGGACAAAGACATAAATATGTAGATGCAAGCAGGGTAGGTATTCACGGACATTCGGGTGGTGGTTTTATGTCGACTGCCGCTATGTTGGTCTATCCAGATTTCTTTAAAGTGGCTGTGTCTTCTGCAGGTAACCATGAGAATAATATTTACAACAGGTGGTGGAGTGAGAAGCACCATGGTGTAAGAGAACAGATTACAGACAAAGGTGATACAACCTTCTTGTATGCAATTGAAAAGAATTCTGAGCTTGCTAAAAACCTGAAAGGAAGATTGATGCTTTCTACTGGTGATATCGACAACAATGTGCATCCTGGAAATACCATTCGCATGGCCAATGCATTGATCAAAGCAAACAAAAGATTTGACTTGGTGGTATTACCCGGACAAAGACATGGTTATGGTGATATGACTGAATACCATTTCTGGTTGATGGGAGATTATTTCAGCAAATGGTTGCTGGGTGATTTTTCACAGTCAGTTGATATCATGGAAATGAACAGAGATATGCCACAAAACAAGAAATAAGTAAATCGCTTCTTAACTTGTTATCTTTGCAGGGATGAAACCATTGGTCTTATCCCTGCTTTTTTTATGTATCTGTGCTAACCTTTTCGCTCAAGAGAAGGATACTCTTTTGTCTGTGGGTGGACGAGAGGTTACACTTACGCCAGTTGTTATTCGAAAAGGGACTAACG
Organism: Chitinophagaceae bacterium; assembly: GCA_046303455.1. GTDB lineage: Bacteria > Bacteroidota > Bacteroidia > Chitinophagales > Chitinophagaceae > Pollutibacter. The sequence continues at coordinate 28,258 of JBKCGF010000136.1, forward strand.
TACCTGGATTCATAAAACGAGTTGAACAAGACTCTACTTTTTATAAAGCGTTTAAAAATTTGCGCATTCTTAATTACAGTTCAATCAATGATGTAAGAATGTTTGATAAAAAGGGGAGAGTAGAATCAAGTTTATACAGCAAGACCCGCCAATGGGCCGACAATGGGTGTCGCGTTACCAATGTGTTAGAGGAAAAAGTGACTGGGGATTATTTTGATAAAACGGGAACACCAAACTACTATACCGGAGAGCTTTATGCTTCTTTGTTTTTTTCTAAGGACACCGTATGCGGACAAACTAATGTGATAGGAGATATTGAAAGAAGTATTAGAGGAAAAAAAGGTATTGATAAAAGAAAAGAACAATTAAAGATGTTGTTCTTTAATCCAGGAAAAGATATCCAGGGAATACCATTGATGGGAAATAAGGTGCAGGTATTCGATACCCGTCGAAGTGATCTCTATGATTTTATTGTTGATATTCAGGAATACAAAGGCAAAACTGCCTATGTCTTTACATTAAAAGTAAAAGAGGATTTGTCTTTCTTTAAGAAAGACGAAGTAGTAATAGACGAGATGACTACCTGGTTTGATTATGAAACCTTTGAGGTTATTGAGAGAGATTATAAAATGACTTACAATGCTGGTGTATATCGATTTGATGTAAACATGCATGTAGAGATTGACAAGATCGGGGGCTTGCTCTATCCCAAGCTTATTCGCTATGATGGAAACTGGGGTGTATTGATAAAGGGTAGTGAGCGAGGATTGTTTACTGCAACCCTTTATGATCTTTCATTGAAATGATTACTGCTGGTATAGCCTCTCCATTTTTCAATTACTTTTTGCATATCCTCAGCCAATTCACTTTCAAACAACATCTCTTTTTCAGTTGCGGGATGAATAAAGCCTAATGTATTGGCATGCAATGCTTGTCGGTTGCAGATTTCAAAACAATTATCGACAAACTGCTTGTATTTGGTGAATACAGTTCCTTTTAATATTCTGTTCCCGCCGTATACATCATCATTGAATAGTGAATGCCCAATATGTTGCATGTGAACCCTGATTTGATGTGTTCTTCCAGTTTCAAGAACACATTCTACAAGGCTTACATATTTCAAATCTTCCAATACAGTATAATGGGTAATGGCTTCTTTTCCATGGTCACCTTCAGGATACACATCCATCAGTTTTCTGAAACGAGCATGTCTGGCGATATGTCCGGTGATGGTTCCTCCAGTCTCATCAAAGTTTCCCCAAACCAAGGCCATGTATTTGCGCTGTACAGTATGGTCGAAGAATTGTTTGGCAAGTTTTACGGCTGCCAATTCAGATTTAGCAAGAACAATTAGTCCACTCGTGTTTTTATCAATCCGATGCACCATCCCAAATCTCGGTAATTTAGACTCGTCTAAATCGGGTTGTTGTTGTTTCAAATGCCAGGCAACACCATTGATGAGCGTTCCTGTAAAATTTCCTGCACCTGGGTGCACAACCATGCCTGCTGGTTTATTGATCACCATTACATGGTCATCTTCAAAAACAATATTCAGTGGTAATTCTTCAGGAACGATTTCGTATGTAACGGGGTCAGTATCTGAATAGAAAATAATTTGGTCTTCGGGTTTGACTTTATAATTGGATTTGATTTTTTGGTTATTGACCAAGACCATTCCATTGTCAATTGCATTTTGAATTTTATTCCTGGAGGTATTTACAACCCTATTGAGTAGAAATTTATCTATGCGCAATGGTTCTTGCCCCTTGTCTACTACCAAGGTGAGCCGCTCGTAAAGTTCTTCCGAACTCTGGTCGATGTTTTCCTCATTTTGTAGATCTTCTATTTCCTCCTGCGGCATATTGCTTATTTTTGCAAAGTTAATTGATTGTTGACCAATAGCTTCTAAATGCGGCAAGATGTAATTTTCAAGGATTTGGGTACCATAGAATATGGAGAAGCTTGGCAGTATCAGGAGAGCTTGCTAAAGGCCAATACATCGATTAAATCACAGCGTGTAAAAGGGGAAACGACTGAAGAAACAAAACACCATTTACTTTTTTGTGAACATCCGCCAGTATATACTTTAGGAAAAAGTGGAGATGAAGCCCATGTATTGATATCAAAGGAGGAGCTTGCAAAAAGAAACATTGCTTATTATCCCACTAACCGTGGAGGTGATATTACATTTCATGGCCCTGGTCAGGTTGTTGGCTACCCAATATTAGATTTGGAAAAGTATTACACTGATATTGGAAAATACCTGAGGTCACTCGAAGAAGTAATTATAAGAGTTCTTGCTATCTATGGCTTAAAGGGCGATAGGAGTAAGGGTGAAACTGGTGTTTGGTTAGATCCTGATAACAAAATGAAGGCCAGAAAAATTTGTGCTATGGGTGTGAGATGCAGTCGCTGGGTGACGATGCATGGTTTTGCTTTAAATGTCAATACTAACCTCGATTATTTTACAATGATTGTTCCCTGTGGGATACCTGATAAACAAGTGACTTCACTCGAAAAGGAATTGGGGCGCACATTAGACATGGAAGTTGTTAAAACACAGATCAAAGAAAAATTTGCTGAAGTTTTTGAAAGCGATTTTATTTGATATCTTCAGGTATATAGAACCTGTTTTTTTCTCTTAGTCTTCCTGCTTCATACAATTCATATTTGAACCAGCCGCTTTTATAAAAATTGGATTTATCAATTTGAAGTAAAGGTTCTTTTATATTTTTCATTTCAAAGACTGGAGTACCCTCTTTGGTTTGTACAATCAAACTGAATTTCTTTTTGTGAACATCTGGTAAGGCAATGACAAGATTTCCTTCATTGTTGGTGAATATAAAACCAGAAGGATTGAATATGTCATCTTTTGTGGTGTAGTCAATTTTTTGAAGAGGTGATGCAACTTGATCTACATAGCGAATGATTTTCATTGCCTTTTCTGGATTTACGCGAAATACGCTATCGATTTTTTCTAAGACAACTGAATCGGCTTTTAATCCTTTTTTGATATCAGTGACAATGCTTGGATTTGATTTAATAATACTGTCAACCTGCTTGGGAGATGTAATCAAATTTTCAGTTGGTTTGTCCTGTATAGACTTTTGGGATACTTGTTTAATTTCTGGAGTCGGTTTTTTGGGTGCGGTGAACATATAGCGACTACCGGATCTTAGATAAAATATCCTGTAATAATAGTTTTCGCTGTAAGGTTTTTTATAAGCAAAGCCATTGGTTACTGCAGCGGGATCTGGCATGGTAACAATCGACCTGAATCCACTAATTGAATCTTTGGATTGTTGTATGATCAATTGAGCGATATCGTTGTAAGGATTGATCCAGCCAATAATGATGGCGCCATTACGGACATCAACTGAAAAATTGGGCAAGCTGTCTTGCGCACGGGTTGACACAACCAATGAAAAAAGGAGAGGGAGAATGGCGACAGCAATCTTGGAAATCTTAAATGGCATCCTAACAAAGTTAACAAGGTTCGTTCAAAAAATAAGTTCCTTGTTTTTAAGGGATCTGTTTCCTTGTAACCCACCACTGTGGATCAGTAAAATATTAGAACCTCTTGGTATGAGTTGCTTTTGAATCATGTCGTTCATCCCATAGACCAGTTTACCAGTATATACAAAATCTGTAGGGATAGTTGTTTCCTTGTAAAATGCATTCATGAATTCTAGTAAATGATCATCCTTTTTTGCAAAGCCTCCAAAATGGTAGTGGTGATTGATTTCAAAAGATTTGTTTAGATATTCTTCTTTCAGCAAAACGGATTTTATTTCTGCTTCAATAGAAAAATTGTTTTTCATTGCTGAGAAAAGAAAAAGTTTTTGCTTGTTGTTAAGTGCTGCCAATAAACCTGCTCCCATTGTTCCGGAACCACAAGAGGCCATGATTGTATCAAAATTTTGTGCTGTTTCAAACGCAAGTATTTCTCTTGCACCCAATGCTCCAAGACGCCCGTGACCTCCATAAGGTATAACAACAGCATCAGTATTTTCTCTCATTATTGCATCTAGTTGCAATGCATCATAATCCAATCTTGGTACAAATTTTAACTCCATGCCATAGTTAAGGCAGTCGCTCAGCGTATCTGATAGTTTTTCAGGTGCTTCACCTCTAACATATCCTAAAGCCTTTAAACCATTTTGTTGAGCTGCAAAAGCAGTAGCTACCAGGTGATTAGAGTAAGCGCCTCCAAAGGTGATGAGTCGCTGTTTTTTTTCATTTAATGCAGCTTCGAGGTAGTATTTCAGCTTGAAAATTTTATTTCCAGATACCACGGGATGTATGAGATCCAGCCGCAGTATGGATACCGAAATACCCTGAATCTCTGCTGTTTTGTTTGGAACTAGTTGTATTAAAGTATTATTTAACATGAGTCTTGTAAAGTTCGTATTTTGATGCCTTGTTATTTCAAACTATTTTTGCTCCCTAAATTGCACCTAATGAAACCATCGTTATTGATTCTTGCTGCAGGTATGGCCTCGAGATATGGGGGTATGAAACAAATTGAGGCTTTTGGTCCGGAAGGTGAAACTATAATGGACTATTCAATTTATGATGCCATTAGAGCGGGATTTGGGAAAGTCGTTTTTGTTATACGGGAAGAATTTGCTGAGCAATTTAAAGCAATCTTTGAACCTAAGTTAAAGGGTAAGATAGAGACTGCTTATGTGTATCAACATTTAGACGCACATCTTGATGGATATCCTAGGTTAAGTACACGTACGAAGCCATGGGGGACGGCCCATGCGGTATTGTGTTCAGCAGATGATATTGCTGAACCCTTTGCAGTAATCAATGCTGATGATTTCTATGGTAGAGATGCTTTTGAAAAAGCGTATGCTTTTTTAACAGATGGATGTAATGAGCGGAATTATGCAATCATTGGGTATCAATTGAAACAAACTTTGTCAAGTCACGGAACAGTAAACCGTGGAGTCTGTAGTGTAAATGATTCTGGAAATCTAACAGGAGTAGTGGAACGATTGAATATTGCTGAACGAGGAGGGGAGATTCTTGCTGAAGATGGACTAGAGCCAAAATTATTAAACTACAATACAATCGTCTCCATGAATTTCTGGTGCTTTCATCCTTCTGTTTTTAAATACTCTTCTGTTTTGTTTCAGGAGTTTTTAAAAGAAAGAGGAACTGAAGAGAAATCTGAATTCTTTATTCCTATTGTTGCTGATCGTTTCATGAATGAAACCGATGGCAAGGTAGAAGTAATACCAACTTCTGCAATATGGTTTGGGGTTACATATAAAGAAGATGCTCCTGCAGTGAAAGAAGCAATTGAAACTTTGCTCAACAATGGTGAGTATCCAGCGGGACTCTGGAAATAATCAATGAATGTTTTTTTGAAGACAATTGATTAGCTCAATACTACCTTAACCATGTAAATATGGTCCTGTACTTTCTTTGCCTGTTCTGGCTTTGAAATTCCTTTCAGTGTTGAAACTGTTTTGATTTTGATGTTCTCTTCTTTGTCTGAGCTTTTTATTTCATCAACTAAGGTCTGGATGTATTTTGCTTTGGTCGCAAATACAACACCATTGGCCGAAGCTTGTCTTGCACTCAGGATACCAATGATTTCTCCGTTTCTGTTGAAGACAGGTCCGCCACTGTTACCTGGGTTTGCAGTGATGGTGATCTGAAAAGACATGGTATCACCCATTAAACCAGATTTTGCACTGAGGTAACCTTCATTGTAAACAATCTCATCCTTTGGATATCCCATTGTGAATACAGGTTCAGCTAAATCTGACTTTGATTTACCAAGACCGTAAGGCAGAAGCTTAGGTGCTTTGAACTCTTCGTCGTTTATCTTTAAAATAGCGATATCTGTAGATAGATCTTGTTTAACAATCTCTGCCAGATAATCGATGCCGTCGTTACTCTGAACATATATTCTATTGGCACCTTTCAAAACGTGGGCACTTGTAACCAAGTATCCTTTTTGATCAATCAAAAAGCTTGTTCCACCAAACTTCACATCTGCACCGGGTTCTATTTTTGATTTGAAATTCTTGATTTCAGCTGTTTGGTTGCTGGTTTGTTTTTCGAGGTTGCTCACCTTTCTTCTCAATTCTTCAATATCCCTGATTGGACGATTAGGAGAGAATAGGGTGATCATACCACTGATGAACAAGGTGGTGATACCTGCTATTGACGCTGCAACTGCAACTACTCTGCGGTATTTGTTCCACATATTAATAATACGTGTGCCAGCCGTCAGCTTTAATTCTTTGATTTCACCGCTCTCCTGTAATGTGTGATGCGTGTCGTATAAATTGGACTTAAATCTTCTTACTTCGCCATAACGCACCATTTCCTCAAAAAAGAAATGGTATTCTACAACGGCCTGGTCAAGCTCAGGATTGTTTTTACGGGCCTCTTCAAAAGCCTGTTTTTCCTGGCTGTCCATCTCACCCTTGAGGTATCTTTCAACTACTTCGGCTATTTGTGATTGGTCCATTTTCTTAATTAAGCGTTTTTATATTGAGCGAAGAACAATTTTTTCAATCTCACCAGGCATTTATATTTCTGGTTCTTGGCATTATCGGCATTCGTGTACCCAAAGAAACCAGCAATTTCATGCATGTTTTTTCTGTGCACATAAAATGCTTCAATCAGACTTTTACAAGGTTCTCCAATTTTTCCCATGGCTGTCCGCATGGTTTGGTACTGTAAGGTCAGCTTATCATGTTCCTCTAAATCCTCCTCTACAGGTACCAGCTTGTCAAAATTTTCCACCTGGGTCTCTATTCTTCTTGCATATTGAAGCTTTTTTAACCAAAGCCTTCTGCAAATTGAATAGAGGTAAGTCCTGATCTGGCAAGTCAGTTCAAATTCAGGCTGCCTGGATTTTTCATAAAGGACCATCATAGCCTCCTGAAAAATATCCCTTGCATCATCCTCTGTACCATTGTTACTGATGACAAAATGTTGAATCAAGGCGTAGTTTTCACTATAAACTGATTCAATCGCAGCTTTGTCGTTGTTGCCAATGGCCCTAAAAACCGCTAATTCCTGATCTTGAGTTGCCACAATTCGCTTATTTAATACCTTTTCTTGGTTCTTTGTAACCCACAAAGCAACAAAAAAAAATTCTTTCAAATATCGGGTTACATTCTTTTACTTTGCGTATTAATTCACAATTATTCAATTTTAACATTCAAAAAACCCAAAAGAATGAAAAAGTTTTTCGCAATCTTGGCTATCGTAGCCCTCGCATCATGTGGTGGTTCTGAAACTGCACCAGCTGCTGACACAACTGCTGTAGAAGCTCCTGCTGCTGACACAATGGCTCCTGCTGTTGATACAATGGCTGCTGCTGTTGACACTGCTGCTGCTGCTGCACCTGCTGAGACTAAGTAATTTAGCTTTTTTTCATATGGCAAGCAATCGTTGAAGTCGTCCCGTTTCCACGGGATGACTTTTTTTATTTTATTGAAAATCAACGCGTTGTCATATATTCTGTGATTTCTGCCCCATTAAAGTTACCTTTGCAAAAATAGATTTATGAGTTTTGAAGCGTTAGGCATTGAAGAGTCGTTGTTAGAAAGCATTCAATCCCTCGGGTTTGTAGACCCAACCCCCATTCAGGAAAAAGCAATTCCTATATTATTAAGCGGAACAAAAGATTTCGTTGGACTAGCCCAGACGGGTACTGGTAAGACAGCTGCATTTGGATTGCCTTTGTTACAATTGGTAGATGCAAAAGCCAATCATCCTCAAGCCCTAGTTGTTTGTCCCACTCGCGAACTTTGCATGCAGATCACCAAGGATCTTTACAATTTTTCTACAAAGAAGAAATCAATCAAGACCGTCGCAGTATATGGCGGAGCATCGATTGGAGAGCAAATACGCGATCTTAGAAAAGGAGCACAAATAGTTGTGGCTACTCCTGGTAGGTTAATCGACCTGATCGAGAGAAAAGCCATCAACTTAAACAATATCAGCTATATCGTATTGGATGAAGCGGATGAAATGTTGAACATGGGATTCCGTGAAGACATTGAATTCATCCTGGGTAATACCCCCAACCGTAACAGCATCTGGTTATTTAGCGCAACCATGCCTTCGGAAGTACGCCAGGTAAGTAAGCGTTTTATGACTACACCAGCGGAAATTACCATTGGTAAGATGAACGCTGCTAATGCGAACATCGACCATCAGTTTTACGCTACTTCAGGAGTGAATCGTTACCAAACTTTAAAAAGGATAATCGATTTCAATCCGGGTATCTATGGTATTATTTTCACCAGAACCAAAGCTGATGCACAAAGTATTACTGAACAATTGATCAGAGAAGGGTACGATATAGAAGCTTTGCATGGTGATCTAACTCAGGCACAGCGTGATAAAGTGATGGCGAGGTTCAGAGAGAAAAGCTTGCAGTTGTTGATAGCAACAGATGTTGCGGCCCGTGGTATCGACGTTAAAGACATTACTCACGTAATCAACTACGAGCTACCTGATGATCCTGAAGTATATACACACAGAAGTGGAAGAACTGGCCGAGCTGGTAAAAGTGGTGTTTGTATTTCAATTGTAACACAAAGGGAAGTATACAGATTGCGTCAGATTGAAAAACTGATCAACAACAAATTCCACAAGATGGATATCCCGTCTGGTAAAGATGTGTGTCGTAAACAGTTTTTCCATTTCATTGATAAAATGTTGAACGCCGATATCAGCCATGGTGAATATGAAACCTATCTTCCTCTATTAAAAGAGAAGTTTGCACACGTTGAAAAAGAAGAAATTCTTCAGAGAGTGGCAGCGCTCGAATTCGATCGTTTCCTTCAATACTACGAGAATGCTGCAGATCTTAATGTAAGAGACGACAGAAGGACGGAAAGAGTGAAAAGAGATAGAGATAGCGATAGTGGTGGTCGCGATCAACGCAGAGGTGATCGTGGAAGTTCATCAGGTTCTGGTGCAGGGTACAAGAAACTATTCATCAATCTTGGCACCAAAGATGGTTTTTACAAAGCCAGTTTCTTGCAGTTTATCCTTGATATGAGTGATCTGAACAAAGAGGTATTGGGAAGAATTGATATGAAGGAGATGAACAGCTGGGTAGAAATTGACGGAGGTGCAGCCAATCAAATGATTAAGTCTATCGATGGAAAGAAATTCAAAGGCAGAAAAATCAGAATGAACGAGGCCGATGGATTTTCAGCCAGAAAAAGATTTTGATATTTTTTTGAAAAACGTTTAAGCTTTATTATATTTGTATAGATGAATACAAACAGAACCCGTTACTTCTTTTATTTTTACTACTACTTTACCGGTGGTACGGGAGCTTTTTGTTGAAAACAATACTAAACAACAAATCAACATAAGGATCCCGGTTAACCACCGGGATTTTTTTTTAATGTAATGGTATGAAGAAAATGCAAGGGAATAGGGAGAAGGGAATAGGGAACAGGGGACAGGGAACAGGGAACAGCCTGCCTGCCGGTAGGCAGGGGAACAGGGAGAAGGGAACAGGGAATAGTTTGCCTGTTGCGATTCAGGGTTATGAAGGCAGCTTTCACCAGGTGGCAGCCAGAAGCTTTTATGGTAAGCAGGTAGAGATTCTGCCATGTGCAACATTTACTGATGTCATCAAAAATGCTTCCAGTAAAAAAACAACCATGGGGGGCATCATGGCCATTGAAAATTCAATTGCCGGAAGTATTCTGCCCAACTATAATTTATTGCAAAAATCAAATCTCTATGTTGCAGGTGAAGTTTATCTGCAAATCGATCAGCACCTGATGGTCAATCCTGGTGTAAAATTAGCTGATATCAAAGAGGTTCATTCTCACCCGGCTTTGTTGCAATGCACGGGCTATCTTAATCAAAAGGGTTGGCGTTTGGTGGAAACCGAAGACACAGCCTTAAGTGCAAAGCATGTGCATCAGCGCAAAAGCAAACATGTTGCGGCTATTGCTGGTCCTCTTGCTGCTGAATTATTCGGTTTGAAAATCATCAAACCCAATATCCATGATGTAAAAAATAATTACACCCGATTTTTAGTATTGCAGCAGAAGGAAACCATTGTTGAAGGTGCCAATAAAGCATCTATCAATTTTCATACTGATCATGCAAAAGGACGATTAGCCGAGGTCTTGTCTACAATTGCTAACGCAGGCATCAACCTCAGTAAACTGCAATCTTTTCCACTGGCAGGAAGTCAGTTTAAATATGGATTCCATGCGGATCTGGAATTTGATCTAATAGATCAATACAATCAGGTGATGGTAGCATTGAAAAGTTGTACTCAATCTTTGCGTGTTTTAGGGGTATATAAAAAAGGAAAATTCAATAAATAGGTTATGGTAAAAGTTTCATCACGGTTGGATGGTATTGGCGAATACTATTTCTCTACAAAGCTGAGGGAAATAGAGGAGATGAATAAAGCAGGGAAGCAAGTCATCAACCTGGGTATTGGTAGTCCAGATCTTCCTCCACACCCATCAGTTATAGCAGCGTTGCATGAAGAGGCTACGCGCGACAATACCCATGCATATCAATCTTACAAAGGTTCGCCTGTATTGAGAAATGCAATTGCCGACTGGTATAAAAAATGGTACAATGTTGTGGTTGATCCCAATAAAGAAGTACTTCCTTTGATTGGAAGTAAAGAAGGAATCATGCACATCTGCATGACTTTCCTCGAAGATGGTGATGCGGCATTGGTGCCCAATCCTGGCTATCCAACATATACAAGTGCTGTAAAATTATCAGGAGGTGAAATACTTCCATATGTTTTGGAAGAGAAAAACAATTGGCATCCTGATTTGAAGGGCTGGAAAAAAATGATTGATGCACACCATGCAAAGCAAAAGGGTAGGGTTAAACTTTTGTTCCTGAATTATCCTCATATGCCAACGGGTCAATTACCGGATCCTGCTTTGTTAAAAGAAATTATTGCTTTTGCGAAACAGGAAGAGTTGTTGATTGTGCATGATAATCCATACAGCTTTATTTTAAATGACAATCCTTCAAGTTTGTTGTCGCTTGACCCAGAAAAAAAAGTCGTTATTGAACTCAACTCTTTGAGTAAGTCGCACAACATGGCAGGATGGAGAGTCGGAATGATAGTTGCCTCTAGCGAACACATTGAAGCCATTTTGAGGTTCAAGAGCAACATGGATTCTGGTATGTTTCTTCCTGTACAACTTGCTGCTGCAAAAGCATTGGCATTAGGTCATGAATGGCACCAGGAAGTCAATGCTATTTATAAAGAAAGAAAAAAACTGGCCTGCCAGTTACTTGATCTACTCAATTGTAGTTACGCTAAAGATCAAGTCGGCATGTTTGTTTGGGCAAAAATTTCCAGTCAATATGAAAATGGATTTGCGTTAAGTGATAAAGTATTGCACAGTGCAAATGTATTTATTACCCCTGGGGGCATTTTTGGAAATGCAGGTGATGGGTTTATTCGTATCAGCTTGTGTAGTAAAAAAGAAGTCTTGGCAAATGCAATTGAAAGGGTTGAGAAAATGTTTGTGAACGCGTAAATGAAATAGGTCTAAGAATATGAAAAAGAATTTTGCGATTGTTGGTGTTGGTTTGATTGGAGGATCTTTTGCATTGAAATGCAAAAAGGAAGGATTATCTAATCGTATTATTGGTGTAGACAATAACCCTGATCACGCAACTAAAGCTATTGAGTTGGGATTGGTAGATGAGATGACTGATTTGGCATCTGCAGTTGAGCAAGCAGATGTAATTATTTTATCAATACCCGTGAACGCTTTGTCTGTACTGCTTCCTGCGATTCTTGATTTGGTTGATCAGCAAGTGGTTATCGATATGGGATCTACAAAAAGTCATATCAGTGCAGTTGTAGAAAACCATCCCAAGCGTGGTAGGTTTGTGGCTTCCCATCCGATGTGGGGTACAGAATATTCTGGACCAGCTGCAGCCGTAGAAAATGCCTTTGAAAATAAGGCAGTTATTCTATGCGACCTTGAGAAAACAGATGAGGATGCTATTTTAATCGCAAAAGAAATTTTTGCTTCACTTCCCATGAGGATGATTGAAATGAATGCTGCAGATCATGATTTGCATGCTGCTTATGTAAGTCATATTTCGCATATCACATCATTTGCTCTAGCCAATACTGTATTGGAAAAAGAGAAAGAAGACGATGCTATTTTTGAAATGGCAAGTGCAGGTTTTGAAAGTACCGTGCGTCTTGCTAAGAGTAGTCCAGAGATGTGGACACCCATCTTGATGCACAATAGAGAAAACGTACTTGATGTTTTGAATGAACATATCACACAATTGAAAAAATTCAAAGCTTGTCTTGAAAAAGAAAACTGGGAATACCTCAATGAACTGATGTCTCATGCGAATCAAATCAAACGAATAATACAATAAAACAACCCTTATTTAAATCATTAATTTTGTAACATGGAGAAGACTATCGAATCACAAAAAACTGCAGCTCAAACCGCCTGGAACAAGCGTCCCCTGATCATATCTGGTCCGTGTAGTGCAGAGACAGAAGAGCAAGTAATTGAGACCGCTCAACGCCTGGCTAAAACGGGAATGGTGAACATGCTAAGGGCTGGTATCTGGAAGCCAAGAACCAAGCCAGGTATGTTTGAAGGAATTGGTACCAAAGGATTGCCTTGGTTACAGCAGGCTAAAAAAATAACAGGTCTGCCAACCACTGTTGAAGTGGCTACAGGTAAACAAGTGGAAGATGCACTTACTTTTGATGTGGATGTGCTTTGGGTTGGTGCCAGAACGACTGTCAATCCATTTAGTGTTCAGGAAGTTGCAGATGCATTGCGTGGTGTAAATGTTCCTGTACTCATCAAGAATCCAATTAACCCAGACCTTGAATTGTGGCAGGGTGCTGTAGAACGCATATCAAGAGCTGGTATAAAAGAAATAGGACTTATTCATCGTGGTTTTTCTTCTTATGGCAATACTGAATTCAGAAACGCTCCAATGTGGCATCTGGCTCTCGAGATGAAACGCAGGATGCCAGGCATGTTAATGGTAAACGATCCTTCTCATATTTGTGGAAGAAGAGATATTCTGCAGTCCACTGCACAAAAAGCGATCGACCTTGATTTCGATGGACTGATGATTGAAAGTCATATCGACCCTGATAATGCATGGAGCGATGCAAAACAACAAATCACTCCTGAGCGTTTGGCTGAAATGCTTGAGGCCATCAGCTGGAGAAATGAAAATGTTCCTTCTCCATCATTTCATGCAGCCTTGGATAAATTGCGTGAACAAATCAATCACATTGATGATGAATTGATGCAATTGATCTCACAACGCATGTCTATTGCTGAGAAAATAGGCGAATACAAGAAGAACAATAACGTAACCATCTTCCAGCAGGGTAGGTGGAACGAAGTTTTGGAAAAAGCCTTGGGTAAAGCCTCTAAAGTAGGGTTGAGCGAAGAATTCATTACCCGCTATATGGATGCTATCCACATGGAGAGTATCAACAGGCAGAATAAAATCATGAACAACGAATAACACCATGACAAAAAAAACATACGCTTATTCTTCTGGTAAGGTTGATGTATTTTTCGATACATCTTTCTCACAGTTGAATAAAATTGTCGATCGAAAAAAAGCAATCCTCATCACCGATGAAAATATTTTTAAAGCGCATAAGATCAAGTTTAAAAACTGGAATGTTATTACGCTGAAAGCTGGTGAATCCTATAAGATACAACCGACGGCTGATGCTATTGTTGAACAGCTAATTGCTTTTCAGGCGGATCGTTCTTCTGTTTTAGTTGGAGTAGGAGGGGGTGTTATAACAGATCTCACAGGTTATGTTGCTTCTATATACATGAGGGGTATTCAATTTGGATTTGTGCCAACCAGCTTATTGGCAATGGTTGATGCATCTATAGGTGGTAAAAATGGTATTGATGTTGGTGAGTATAAAAATATGGTTGGAGTTATTCGACAACCTTCTTTCTTGTATTACGACAGTAATTTTCTTTCTACATTGCCGCGTCAAGAGTGGGTTAATGGTTTTGCTGAAATCATCAAGCATGGCGCAGTACTAGATGCTAAACTCTTTAAACAATTATCTGCAATAAGTCTTAAAGATCTAAAAGAAGATAAAAAACTTTTAACTGTAATCATTCGCAGAAATGTTGAGTTGAAGTCGTCTGTTGTGAAGCAGGATGAATTTGAGCAAGGCGACAGAAAATTATTAAATTTTGGTCATACACTCGGACATGCATTGGAAACACAGTATGAACTTACTCATGGTCAGGCAGTTGCTTTAGGAATGGTTTTTGCAGCCTGGCTTTCAGAAAGATTGCTAGGATTTAAGCATGCTGCAACAGTAGAACAAGTGCTGATGCAATATGGATTGCCTACCCGTTCGGTATTTGATGTTGATCGTGTTTTTGAAATATTAAAAATGGATAAAAAGCGTGCTAATAAAAACATGCGATTTGTTTTGTTGTCAAAATTAGGAAAGGGACAAATTGTTGAAATTCCATTGACAACACTAAAAAAGCAGTTGGTTGTATTCAATACTCTAAATAAGCAACAACAATGATTGCAACCATTTATCCCTCTTTGATTCAAGGCAGCATCAGAAGTCCCCGATCTAAAAGTGATATGCAAAGGGCTTGTGCTGCGGCATTGCTTCGTGAAGGAATTACTACAATTGTTGATCCAGGCAGAAGCAATGATGATTTGGCTGCATTGGATGTTATTGCTAAACTTGGTGCTATTGTTCAGGATTGTGGAGATAAGATTATTGTAACAAGCAATGGCGTTCATCCTCATCAAAATGAAATCAATTGTGGCGAGAGTGGATTGGGGATTAGAATGTTTACTCCTATTGCGGCTTTATCTAGCGCAGCGCTTACGATTATTGGTAAGGGTTCATTGGTGAACAGGCCAATGGATTTTTTTGATGAAATATTTCCACAACTTGGCATTGAGGTATCAACACAGTCGGGTAAACTTCCCTTGCATGTAAAAGGTCCACTCGTTCCTAAAAATATTGTGGTGGATGGGAGTCTGAGTTCTCAATTTCTAACTGGCTTGTTGATGGCTTATTCGGCGAGTAATGCAAAAGACGTTACAATCGAAGTGAGTGACTTAAAAAGTAAGCCCTATATTGATTTGACATTGCGTGTATTGAAGGATTTTGGAATGAAGGTGCCTGTAGTTCAACAACATGAGTTTTTTATTTTTTCTCCTGAGGATCATGTTCAGGCGAAAGGAGAATTTTCTTATGAAGTGGAAGGCGACTGGAGTGGTGCTGCATTTTTATTTGTAGCAGGTGCTATAAACAATCCGATTGTAATTGATGGGATGCGCTCTGATTCAGTTCAGGCCGATATGAAAATACTCGAAGCAATAAAAGATGCTGGTGCATTATTAAGTCAGGAAGGCAACAGGTATAAGGTTGCACCCGCATCACTACATGCATTTGAATTTGATGCTACTGAATGTCCGGATCTTTTTCCTCCCTTGGTTGCTTTGGCTGCATACTGTAAAGGTGTTACCAAAATTAAAGGCGTGAACAGGTTAACGCATAAAGAAAGTAACAGAGGATTGACTCTGCAGGATGTTTTTGGAAAAATGGGTATTCAGGTAGAACTTGAGGGTGATATGATGCTGGTACATGGAGGTGTTCAACCGAAAGGTGCAAATGTTCATTCGCATCATGATCATCGTATTGCAATGGCTGCAGCTATTGCAGCATTAGGCGCTGATGGTCCCGTTGAGATTGCAGATGCTGAAGCTATTGATAAATCTTATCCTGCTTTTTACAACGACCTCAAATTATTAGGTGTTCGAATAGATACAGAAACACATTAAATTCGTTTTATGAATCAGTTTGGAAAACTTTTTACGGTCACTATTTTTGGTGAATCACATGGTGAAAGTGTAGGCGTTGTTATCGATGGTTGTCCAGCTGGTATGCCCTTGTCCGTAGAAGACTTTATTGAGGATACAGAGAGAAGAAAAGGTGGGATGCAAAAGGGTACCACACCTCGACAAGAAGAGGATTTGCCTTTGTTTAAAAGTGGTGTGTTCAATGGAAAGACTACTGGTGCACCTTTGACGCTTTTGTTTGAAAATAAAAATACAAGGTCGGGTGACTATGAAAAGCAAAGAGCTGTACCTCGACCTGGTCATGCTGATTTTGTAGCACATGAAAAATTTGGAGGATTTGAAGATTACAGAGGAGGAGGTCATTTCAGTGGAAGATTAACCTTGTGTTTGGTTGCTGCAGGAGTAGTGGCCAAGAAAATCTTGTCACCGCTAAAAATTGTATCTACTATTTCTGAAATAGGAGGGGAGTCTGATATTGAAAAGGGATTGCAAAAAGCAATCGATCAAAAAGATTCAGTGGGAGGTATTGTTGAATGCAGGGTAGAAAATTTACCTATAGGATTGGGTGAGCCTTTTTTTGAATCAGTTGAGTCATTACTCGCACATGCAGCATTTGCAATTCCTGCTGTAAGGGGTATTGAATTTGGTACCGGCTTCAAAGCGGCTTCTATGTTTGGCGTAGACCATAATGATGCTATTGAGAATAAAGAAGGAAAAACCAAAACCAATCATGCTGGTGGTATTGTTGGTGGTATAACCAATGGCAATGAGTTGGTTTTCAGAATTGCTATCAAACCTACATCTTCTACTCCTAAAGAGCAGCATACATACAATTGGGAAACAGATCAAATGGACAATTTTGCAGTTCGTGGAAGACATGATCTTTGTATCGCATTAAGAGTTCCTCCTGTACTTGAAGGTATCACCGCAATGGTACTCGCAGATCTCATGTTGCGCGAACAAAGGATTAAAAGAGTATATTTATAAATAATTATGCCAATTATTTATCACATTACCACGGATGCAGCTTGGAACTTAGCCAGAGAAGTAGGTCAATATACTGTCCCTTCTTTAAAAGATGAAGGATTTATTCATTGTAGTCAGGAATCTCAGTTAGCAGATGTAAAACAGCGTTACTATGCTGGAAGAAATGATCTTTTATTGCTTTCAATAGATACAGATAAACTTACCAGTCAGGTTATATTTGAATGGTCTCCATCTGTTCAGGATACTTTTCCTCATGTGTATGGACCAATTGACTTTGAAGCAGTGGTAGAGATAAAGCCTTATTGAAGTATTCCCAATTCTCTTGAGCAACATTTTCCTCCAAGTTCCAAAACCAAATAAGGTTGTCCCTTTGTTTTTGCAATTGAAATGAATTCATTTACATCAGCAGTATTGAATTCAAACAGATCATAGTGACAAGGAATGACATAAGGTATCTTGCATGATTTGGCAAGATCTATAGCTTCAGTTGCATTGAGGTTGCCTGAAACTTTTCTTGAAGGTAGATTACCATTGATGGGTAATAGTGCTACATGTGGTGCAAATTCGCTGATGAGCGATTGCATCTCATCGTAAAATAATGTATCACCACTATGGTAAATTCTTAGGTTGCCTGCTGTGATCAAGTATCCCAAATAATGACATTTCCCTTCTTCGTTTCTGTCGATTGCATTGTGAGCAGCCGGAATTGCCTTGATACTAAATACATCATCTGCAAACGATTCACCATCGTTCAAACCAATTGGAATAGATCTATCAATTTTTAAACGATCGGATACAAAGTCGCGGTTGGCTTCTGGAATAATGATTTTACATTCAGGGAAATTGGAAAGTATAGGTAGAATAGTTTCTCCATCAAGATGATCTGTATGGTTATGACTTGATGTGATGATATCAATACGCGGTAACAATGAAGGGTCAATGACCAGCTCACTGATTCTTACATGGGGTTTTTCAGTTGAGGCATATTTTTTTGTAAGAGAATCAGAGAGGTAGGGGTCAATTAAAAGTCGTTTACCTTTGTATTGAATCAGATAACCACTTTGTCCCAGCCACCACATATGCAGATCGTCTGAATCGACCTGCGATAAGATGTCATCTACCAATAACTGATCCTTTCTTATGGATTTGATCATGTTTATCGCATTTGGCGTGCACCTTCTACCATGTTGATTAATTTTTGCTTTGAAGCCCATCTTGCAGTCTGGCTCAATCCGCAGTCGGGTGCGACAGAAAGTTTTTCTGCAGGTACATATTGCAAACATTTTTTAATGCGCTCTTTCACATCTGCAACTGTTTCAACGTAATAGTTTTTTACGTCAATGATACCAACAGACACATCTAATTTTTCAGCAAAGTTGGCCAGCAGTTCAATTTCAGCAAATTCACGATTGGCCATTTCAATGTGCATTTCATCAACATTCAGATCCAAGAAATCAGGCAGCATAGGTTTGAGACTTCTGAATCCAACTGGTCTTCCTTTGAAGTTTCCAAAACAAAGATGTGTAGATAATCTACATTTTCCTTTGATAGATGAAACAGTATTGTTGAATATTTCTACAAATTTTTTGGTGTCTTCTTTATAAGCATAACAGCTCATCGAAGGCTCATCAAGAGTGATTTCTGTGCAACCAGCTGCAACAAGATCTTCTAATTCTTTTCTGATGATAGGGGTTAGTGCAGCAGTGATTTCCCATCTGTCTTTATATTGTTTGTTGGGTAGCAATCTTCCACTTAGTGTGTAAGGTCCTGGTAGACTGCATTTGAGTACAGGACCAGCCGGTGCTAATTTTTTCAATCTTAAAAACTCCTTGATTGATCCTAGACCATGAGGTGCAGTCAGTTCATCAACAATACTGTGTTTACCACGTTGATCATGTGCTGGTGGTCCGAATTTTCTTGTCTCTGTATGATTGGGTTGAATGCCTTTGATAAAACCATAGAATGAAAGGTTGA
Source organism: Chitinophagaceae bacterium (assembly GCA_046303455.1). Taxonomy (GTDB): domain Bacteria; phylum Bacteroidota; class Bacteroidia; order Chitinophagales; family Chitinophagaceae; genus Pollutibacter. The sequence continues at coordinate 47,086 of JBKCGF010000136.1, forward strand.
AATCAAATCTGGTTTGTTCACCATCTGTAATGACATCTAATCCTGCATTTACCTGGTCGTGAATAGCAGCAACAACAGCATCTTCTGCCATCTCTTCAATGTCTGCTGCACCAAAAGCAGAAAGATTTTGTGTGGCATGTTCTAGCCATCCAGGGAAAGGATAACTACCAACTACAGTTGTTCTAATGGGAATCGGTTGCATAAGGGTATTTTAAAATTGATAAAGTTGAGTAAGTCGAACAGCATGCTGATCATAAGCTGATTCAAATAGTCGCACTGCTTCTTTTTCGCCAACAACGTTGGATGCAGATAAAACAGTTGGTGGTTGACAAGCTTCGGTTAATAAAGCAGCTACCCTGGCTTTGATGCTGTTAATGAGGAGCACTCCGCCTAAGGTGGATCCAGGGGCTACAGGTGTAGCAAGATTGGGGATTTCGATCATGGCATCACCAACAGGTGCGCCAGTATCTAAAATCAAATCAGAAAAGTCGCCTAATTTTTTACCGTCAACTCTCTTGCTTTTACTGGCTTGTGAGTGGGCTTTTGTGAGGATGCTTACTACTTTAATGTTTTTCTTTTGAAACAATTCTGCCATTTCAATCGGCACAATATTTGTTCCTCCAGAGGAAATGATCAGTGCAGTATCTTGATCTGATAATGTGAAATTGCGAAGTATTCTTTCTGCGAATCCTGCAACATTCTCCAAAAACATTGCTTGTCTTTGACCGTTTGCTCCTACAACAAGGTTGTGGAAAGTAAGCGAGAGTTCTACTATTGGATTAAAGCCAGGAAATGATCCATAACGCGGCCACATTTCTTCAACCATTATTCTGCTGTGTCCTGATCCAAAAACATGAACCATTCTACCAGCTAAAATTGTTTTGGTGAACCATTGGGCTGCTGTTTCAATTTCTACCGACTGGGATTCTATTGCATCACAAATTGCTCTGCTTTTATCAATGTATTTTTTTATCTCTTCCATCCGTTCGACTAATTATTTTGTGTATTGACCTTCTGAAACCGACCATCCACCATCTACGGCAATATTCTGACCAGTAATAAATGATGTTTGATCCGATAGCAATAAAGCTGCTATGGAAGTTACATCATTTGCATTACCAATTCTTCCTCCATCCAAAGGTTGTTTGAATTTTATGTAAGACATGATGTTTTCATTTTCTCTGGCCCTGACCGACATTGGCGTTTCTACCAAGCCTGGAGATATAACATTAATCCGGATGTTGTTTTTTGCATAATAGGAAGCTGATGAAGTGGACAATCCTATTATCGCTGCTTTAGCAGCAGCATAAGCATGTGTTGAAAAAAAGGAAGGTGCAGGATGCATTGCCAGTACTGATGAAAGGTTGACAATAGCACCAGATTTATTTTGTTTGAGAAAGTGATCGATTGCTGCTTTATTGGAAAGCATGACTGTAGTGGCATTCAGTTCAAGGGTCTGTTTCCATCCTTCGACTGACATTTCATGTAAGGGACCATCACCAAATGATCTTCCGCTTCCACCTGCAACGTGAAACAATCCATCAAAGCCGCCAAATTTTTCTATACAGATTTGAATGGCTTTCGACATGGTTTCTTCTTCCCTTGCATCTGCAAACAAAATCGAAATCTGGTCATCATTTAAAGCAGTCTCCTGAGGTTTTCCAACACTTAAAACTTGGGCACCTTCGGAAACAAATTTCTGTGCAGCAGCCAACCCCATTCCGGAAGTACCGCCCATGATAATGATATTTTTATTTTGAAGTAGCACTATTTATTTTTTTGATTTGGTTAAAGTTGAAATCTAGTACATCATATTGTTCTCCATTCGGCCAGTAATAATGCCACCATTCTGTTTGGAATTTGATGAAGCCATATTTTTCCATGATACTTCTTAGCATTTCCCTGTTTGCTTTTTGTACAGGTGAAATACCTTCAAATCCATGGTGTGCTTTTTCTGAAAAATCATCAAAGGTTGTCGGCATCTCCAGCAAAGCCCCAGTCTTCAAATCATAAAGAGTCATATCGATTGCTATACCTCGGTTGTGACCGCTTCCTTTCGCTGGATGAGCAACATATCGTTCGTCTTTGATTAAATTCCAGAAGTTGACGGTTACATGATAAGGGCGATACGCATCCCAAACCCAAATTCCCAAACCTTTTTCTTCCAGCTCTTTTGCTGCTTTGGCCAGTGCAGTAGCGGGATCATTTCTTAAGTAAGTGTGTTTTGTAAGAGCAGGGTAGAGTCGAACCTTGGTAAAATTATCTTTGGTTGCGTATTTAAGGTCGTATTGAATATGGGGGATTATTGATTTTAGTTCAATCAGTTTGAGCTTTGGCTCAATGTTTATGGATTGCAGGAATTCACCAGGACTATTTATAATTTTCAATTGAGGTTGGGAGACACCCTTAATTGAAAGGACTATGCTAGATAATAAGAATAAAGTGAGTTTTATCGGGCGCATGTTTATGAAGCAATGTTGGTAAACTGGTTATAAAGACTAAGATAATAAGAAAGACCAGTAACTCTGATATATTGTTTTTTGTATGAAATGATATTAATACAATATTTGTAATAATATGATTATCAATGCTATAAAGTATATAAAACGTAAAAATCGACCTAAAAACTTCCTTTTTTCAGGTATTAAGGGTAATTTTGCTCTCTTATGCAAATTTTCAAAGCCACCTTTTTGTTTCGAAATCTCCTTGTTCTGGTTATGCTTCTAACAGGGGTGGGTGCTTTTGCTCAAAAAACGAATTATAGAAATGTTCCGGTAGTTGATACTGCAGTTGGACATGCCAGCTTTTATTCTGATAAATTTATTGGTAAAAAGACGGCCAGCGGAGAGATTTTTAGTCAAGATAAGCTCACCTGTGCGCACAATACCTACCCTTTAGGCTCAAAAGTAAGGGTTACGAACCTTAAAAATGGTAAAACCATCGTTTTAAAGGTAAACGACAGACTACATCACAGAAACCCGAGGTTAGTCGATCTAACCCGCGCTGGTGCTACAAAACTAGGCTTTCACAAATCGGGTATTGTCAAGGTAAAAGTTGAATTAATCAGTTCTGCAAAAGAAAACTTGGCCAAAAACCAATAAATATTTTAACATTCAACCTTCAGGGTTTATTTTTGTTAGACTCAAAACAGAACTGTTTATGAAAAGGATATTCCTAATTGCCTTAGTAGCACTTTCTTTTACAGCAACAAATGCCCAGGATACAAAGAACATGTACACCAAGGGTAAAACATTTGGTTTGCAATTTACTCTGCATGATTTCAAAACTGCATCAGAAATCAGAAATGGTGGAATGAGCCAGGTATTGACTAAACAACAGTGGAACAAGCTCAGTAGAATGAGACCAGGTTTGGCTGTAAACTATACTGAAGGATTGAATGATAATTTTGATTTCAATGCAAGGTTTGGATTTTCTTACTTAGAGTATAGTCTAACCAGTCAGCCATTTGCAACAAGTGTTGGTGCAAAGCCATACTTTGAAGCAGACGCTAACATTTTAATGAAATTGACTTCTGATCAATATTATGTATCTCCTTTCTTGTCATTAGGTGCTGGTGCTTCAGCATGGAAGGGATATTATGCTGCTTACATCCCAGCTGGTGCTGGTCTTCAGCTTAACTTATTTGATCAAACATTCTTTATTATCCAGGCACAATACAGAATGCCAGTTACTGTAAATGCTTCACACAATTTATTCTACAGTTTCGGTATTCAAGGAACGCTAGGTAAATAAGCGATTAAGATATTTATAAAAAAAGGGCATGAAATCATGCCCTTTTTTTATTGGTCTTTTTTACCGAATACTCTCTTCAATATTCCTTTCTTTTTTGTTGAGGTATCCTTTTGATCAAGGATTATTTCTTTCTCTTTTACGGGAGTTGACTTTGGAATTTCTTTCTTGGGGGCTTCTTTAGGTGTTGTAGTTTCTTCAAATTTTTTCGACTCTGATACTACTTTTTCTCTACCATCACTGATGGGTATTTCAATGTATTCGTCAGTCTGATAACCTTCATCTCCCTCAGCTGGTAATAACTCATTTTGATTAGCATCCTGGTAGTCGAATATGATTTCATTCTGCATATTAGCAGGAGGTATGAAAGCTGCTTCAGGATCTATATTTAAACTTTTGTCGTTGAATACCTGTTGGTAGAAATAAGCCCATGCTGGCATGGCCATTTGAGAACCACCCGCAGTGTAGAGCATTCTAAGAAAAGGATCGTCGCATCCTACCCAAACTCCGGATAAGAGTTGTGGACTAAATCCGATGAACCATCCGTCAGCATTATCATTTGTAGTTCCTGTTTTTCCTGCAATTTGTCCAGGTACAGCATAACCACCTCTAAGCGCTCTACCTGTACCAAAATCAACAACACCCTGCAACATTTTTGTCATGATAAACGCTTCACTTTCGCTGATGACCTCTTTGGTTTCTGCTCTAAATGAAGCAAGAACATTTCCATTACGGTCTTCAATTCTGCTGATGAAATTGGGTTTAACATTAAAACCTCTTCCAGGAAACATACTGAAGGATTGTACCATTTCAAATAACGATAGATCAGCCGAACCCAAAGCAATAGAAGGGTAGGGAGGAATTTCATTGACTATTCCACATTGTTTTGCAAAATCTATAGTACGTTGAACTCCCAATTGATTGATCAGATGAACAGCTGCTGGATTTTTAGAGAAGGCCAGGCAAATAGCCATAGGGCCACCATTACCATCAATCATTTTTCCACCCATATCAATTGGACCACCTGGCATATTTGTTTCAGGTGTATAGCCATTCATTACTCCAAGGGTGTATAGCAAAGGTTTGAAAGTTGAGCCTACTTGTCTTTTTGTTTTGATATTGACGTGGTCGTATTTATATCTTTTAAAACTACTTCCTCCCACCCATGCCTTTACATCACCAGTAAGGGGATCCATGGCCAGTAGACCAATTTGCATGATTTGTTTATGGTAACGAATGGAATCCAGAGGGGACATTGTTGTATCGGTTTCTCTGTTGGCATTCCAAGCGAAAACTTTCATTTTAACTGGCTCCAGAAAACTTTGTCTGATCTCATCATCGGTAAGGCCATCCTCTTTTAAATTTCTCCAGCGATCTGTTTGCTTCATTGCATTGTCGAGAATGGCTTTGCCATCTTTTGTCTTCCACACAGAGCCATCTTTGATGTTGTACTGGCTGCTGAAAACCTTTTGCAGGTTCTGCATGTGGCGGTAAACGGCAACTTCAGCATATTCTTGCATTCTAGGGTTGATGGTCGTAAATATCTTTAAACCATCTTTATAAATATCATAAGGCTCTCCAGTCTTGGGGTTTTCATTTTCCTTACACCAGTTCTTGATTTCATCTCTTAGCACCTCTCTGAAATATGGAGCGATACCTGAATTCTCATCAAGCTTCAAGTAGTTGAGTGCAATGGGTTGAACCTTTAAGGATTTAGCCTCCTCTTCGCTTAAATAATCATTTCTCACCATCTGGTCCAATACGGTATTCCTTCTTGCCATTGCGGCTTTAGGATTTCTCCTTGGATTATAACGGGTGCTTCCTTTTAGTAATCCTACAAGTACTGCTGCTTCTTCAACTTGTAACTGACCTGGTTCTTTTTGAAAATAAGTTTTGGAAGCATTTCTAATGCCATAGGTTTCATCACCATAATTCACCATATTGAGGTAAAGAGTGATGATTTCCTCTTTTGTAAAATTCTTTTCCAATCGAATGGCTACGATCCACTCTGTTAGTTTCTCAATTACACGGGTAATACTCTTGCTGCTTTGTTGTCCGAGTAATGCTTTTGCCAACTGCTGTGTTATCGTACTTGCACCACCTTCACTTCCTAAGAAAACAACTGCTCTCAAAAGGCTCTTAATGTCAATCCCAGAATGCTCATAAAATCTTTCGTCTTCAGTAGCAATCAAAGCTTTGATAACATTTTGGGAAATATCCTGGTACTTAACATTGATTCTATCTTTCAGATAAAATTTTCCCATCAAGGTTCCATCATCAGCGTAAATTTCTGAAGAGGACATCATGGATGGATTTTCCAATTCCTCAATGGATGGAAGCTTTCCAAATGCTCCCAAATAAATGATTAAAATCAGGAACAAAGCTGCACCCCATCCATATAGGAAAATCTTCCAAAAGATGCGGATGGATTTTTTGGTTTCGCTGGTCTTTTTAGGATTCAAGCTCATAAGGTAAAACTAAAGAAAAGCGCTGTCTTAAAGGGAAAAGAAAACCTTAAAATTTTCCAGGTAATTGCTGTTGCAGAAAGCGAATGTATTCGTCTGTAGATTTGTCCTCTGTCATTTTTTTCAAATTTTCAGGTGACACAATGATGAACTTGTATTTATCTGCTTGAAGCCAAGGGAAAATTTCCTTTGACCCAATAGGTGCTGTTTTCTCAACATAGCTCAATGCATCAGCAGCATTGGTGAAGACACTGATCAGGATGTAAGAAGTTGAGCCTATTGCATTGTTCTGTATGTTAAGGCCGTTTGTAGCATATCTTTCAGCATGGTATCTTACCAAAGCACGCTTGGCTTCGTTGACATAAACAATATCTACATCCTTTAAAATCATCATTACAGCATAAGGATCGCTTGGGTTAAATTGATAGCGTGCGGCAGTCTGCTGGACGATAACAGGTGCTTTGAACTGGGTGGAATCGACTTTTGATTTTGCGACAACAGGTTGTTGGGCGACTGCTTTAGTATCTTCTTTTTTGACCAATGATTGTTGTGGCTTAGGAGCTGGACGGTCATCTATCCAAACAAGACTATCCTCTTTTAGTCGCGTTACCTGCAAAGCAGTAAGTTCGCTCTCAATTTCTGCTCTTCTGGATACTACTCCAGCAATTGATTTTGCTTTTTCAGCCAATGGCGATTGCGGATACAATTCTGTAATCTTATTCAGTGTGGCTATTGCTTCTTTGTCGTTTCTATTTTTGATGTGGTAAATGGACTCTATATACAATAATTGGGCACTCCAGTTATTGGCCCCGAATTTTTGATCTGCTTGTTTTTTTGCTTCTATAGCGGTATCAAATTTTCCAGCCAGAAAGAGGTCATATATCCCATTGTATGTCCTGTCGATTTCATTGGCTTTTGCTTGTTGTAGCTGTAGTGCTGCTAATGGATCGATCAGTTTTAAAGTGAGTTCACTGGTTGGGTAGTTGGCAGAAAGCAGGTTCTTGTAATAAGTAGATTGTTGGTTGTTTTTCAATTGCGCAAAACAAAAAGCGAGGTTATAATAAACCTGAGCACGGAGGGAACTGTCAACCCCTTGGTTTACGCTTTTTTCATACCATTCAATTGCGCTGGGCCAGTCGCCTAATTTTTCCTGAAATATCATCCCCAGCTGAACATAGGTGCTTGTTTTTTTCAAGAGAGATGCTTCTTGCTGTGCTTTGGTAATGGGAAGATTTGCCATCAAGCTTTCAATTGAAAGTGCTGGCTTCACCTCTTGTTGCACAGCAACTCGTCTTGCACCTTCTGCTCCTCTTTGTGAAACCATTCGCGTTCCATTGATGGCAGTAAGTCTTCTCCAGTTATCTGAGTTGGGTCTGGCACCCCATTTGTTTTTAAAAGCAGTTTTACCTTGTGCGATGAGTGAAGGGTTATTGAAATACCATTCACCTTTTTGCTGTGTATTGTTAAAGATGCTACCGGTGTTTTCGTCCAGTACATTATTTCTTTGTCCCCTTCCTCCACCAGTACTTGTAACTTGAGAAACAGCCGCTTCTTCCTCTTCTACTTCAAGCCCTTGTTCTCTTTTTATTTTTTTAAAGACTGATTTTA
>JBKCGF010000137.1:0-2866 GCA_046303455.1 Chitinophagaceae bacterium
ACTGTTTTCCTGTATCAGCACCTCAAGGTAAGAAGTATAGCCATAGTCGTATCGTGCTTTACTTAATCCGTATGCCTTTGAAGCTGCATCTGTCTGTTCTTTTCTTCGTGCAAACTCTTCATTATAAGTACTGTTCTGCACCAATGCATTATTTACTTCAGCAAATGCTTTTATTACTGTTTGCTCATATTGCAATTGTACTTGTTCTGTTCTTTTCTGCTCAACCAAAACCCTGTTCTTGTTTTGGTTAAATTGGAAAATTGGTCCGGTAATGCCCGCAAATCCATTGGCAACAAATCCTCCATTTAACATGGAACTAAGTTGTGGACTAGCAAAACCTAGTAATCCAGTTAATGATAAGGTAGGAAACATTGATGCTTTTGCAATACCAATTCTCTGGAACTGTGCTTTTAGTGTTTGTTCTGCAGCAATGATGTCTGGCCTTCTTTCTAATAATTGAGAAGGTAAGCCGACTGGAATTGCAGGTTGAATAGTTTGAGAGAACAAAGATTGTCCCCTTGAGATCGATTGCGGCATTCTTGCCATCAATACATTCAATGTATTTTCAACTTGCACAATTTGTCTTTGGATATTTGGAATTAAAGCAGCAACTAAAGCTTCCTGTTGAATAGCTTGCAATTTATCTAACTCAGCAACGTAACCTTTTTCAAATCTTTCGTTGATGATTCTACTTGACTCTTTTCTGCTTTCTACTGTACGTTTTGCTATTGACAATCGATTGTCTAAATCACACAATAAAAAATAGGCACTGGCAGCTTCCGCCACCAAGCTTACTTTCAATGCATTTTGAACGGACTGCTGCGCTAGCAATTGTGCTCTCGCTGCTTCAGTCGATCTTTTCAATCTTCCCCACAAATCCAATTCCCAGTTCAAAACACCAAAAGCTTTATTCACACCAGAATTAAATCCACCCGAAACCTTTAGTGCACTTGGATCTGCCTTGCCCCCACCTGTCTGCACCGAATAGCCAAAAGATGGTAATGTGTTTACCCGTATAATATCCAACTGAAATCTGGCTTCATCCACCCTGGCAGCAGCAGTTGCCAAATCTTTGTTGTTTTGCAAAGTAGTCTTGATGATATTTTGCAAAGCGGTATCACCAAACAAATCAAACCATTTTACCAAGCTTGTTGAATCAGACTGAACTCCTGCACCAAAATCTTTGGGTAGGTTTTGTTTGGGTGTTGCGTATTGTGGACCAACAACGCAACTGCTGTAAATCACTGCACTTGCAGCAATGCTTAATACTATTTTAATCGACTTACTCATGTTCAGCTGAATTTGATGGTGATGCCTCTTTTACAATAGGCTGCACTTTTTTTCTACCTTCTATCAAAACAAATAATGCTGGAATTAAAATCACCCCGACTATGGTAGCAACAAGCATTCCACTGAATACTGTAGTACCCATTACCTTTCTCGCTTCTGATCCTGCGCCTGTCGCGGTCAACAACGGCACAACACCTAGAATAAATGCAAGGGATGTCATTAAGATAGGTCTAAACCTCAACTTGGCTCCTTCAATCGCAGCTTGCAATGCAGGAATACCTTCTTCGTCCATTTTCAATTTCGCAAACTCTACAATAAGGATGGCATTCTTTGCATTCAATCCAATCAACATCACCAATCCAATCTGCGCAAAAATATTGTTGACATAAGTAGCTGCAAATAATCCGCCAATATATAAACCTAACAATGCTCCCATCACCGCCCATGGTGTTCCCAAGAGCACACTGAATGGAAGTTTGAAACTTTCATACTGCGCGGCCAAAATTAAAAACACAAATACCAGGGCCATTAAAAATGCAGTCGAAGATTTTCCACCAGCTTCTTTTTCCTGATAGGATAAATTACTCCACTGGTATCCCATGTCTGATGGCAATGTTTCTTTTGCAACTTCTTCTAAGGCATTCAAAGCATCTGAAGAACTATATCCAGGTGCAGGAGCACCAGAAATTTCAGCTGAACGGTAAAGATTAAAATGATTGGTGAACAATGGTCCAGATGTGTCTTTCACTTTCACTAATGTAGAAAGATTGACCATTTGTCCTTTGTTGTCTCTTACAAAGAACATCGACATATCTTCTGGTTTACTTCTGTATTGTGCATCCGCTTGAACATATGTACGATACTGTCGGCCAAACGCATTGAAATTATTGACAAAACTACCTCCTAACAAAGCAGATATACTTCCATTGACTTCCAACAAACTCATGTTGAGTTTTTCTACTTTGTCTTCATCTACTTGTATACTTTTTTGTGGTGTATTGGAGCGATAGAATGTAGTGATTCTTCCAATCTCTGGACGCTTGGATGCAGTAGCAATAAAACTCTTGGTTTGTTCAGCCAGGTACTGTGGCGAATTTCCACCACGGTCTTGCAACATCAAACTGAAACCTGCTGAACTACCTAAACCTGGAATAGGTGGAGGACCAAAAGCAAATGCCGTTCCATCTGTCACTTGTTTAGCCATTATACCGTTTGCTTTTTTAATCAATTGTGAAGCATTATGTTCACGCTCTTCCCATGGCTCCAATACCATGAAAGCTGTTGCGGTATTTGAATTAGAAGTACCAGACAAAATATCATATCCGTTAATGATTGCTACCGACTCAATGCCTTCGATCTTTGATAATAGTTTTTGTACTTTGGAGCTGACTGCTTCTGTTCTGTTCAATGATGCAGCGTCAGGCAGTTGTATCGCCATCAAGAAATATCCTTCGTCTTCTTCAGGAAGGAATCCTGATTTAACCGACTTACCCAAAACACCTGTTGTGAAAACAATCACCAAAAGAATACCAACTGTAAATACAAGTTTTCTTGCTGCAAATCCAGCTACTTTGGT
>JBKCGF010000138.1:0-2848 GCA_046303455.1 Chitinophagaceae bacterium
TACCTAATCTTAGTTTTAACTCTCTGGAAAATATTGGTATTTACACCGATAAGGCTAAGCATGATGCTACTTTCAATGGTTTATTTTACACTGAAAACTTTAATGCTTACAACGGTGATTTGAATGCTGGAAACAATGGACCAAGTCCATTAGTTCCATTGCCATTCCCTGCACAAAATGGTTTCTCATTTGGGGCAATGGCAAATCCAGGTGGTTTATTTGTGTTCAACAGAACATCTTTGGCAATTGCTAATGATCAGAATACCATTCAACTTTCAACTAAGGTTGAGTTAGATGATTTGGAAATTAGTTTCCCAGCTGGAGCAGCTCCCGTTTATTCTTTCAGTGGTTATTTTTCAGTGACAGATGCAGATTATTCTCCAATGACACTTGGTAAAATTGTAGAATTTAACGTAGGTCAATTGACTCCAACCACTACCAATGAAGTAGCAATAGTTGTAACATTAAGGAACGGTGCAATATATAATTATGAGGCGAGTGCTTCTGGCGAGAATGTTGGTTTTACAAGCAGTGTACCTATTGAATCAATAACAGTTGGTACTGCAGTTTTCATTTCAAATGTTCAAAATGTAGGATTTGCAACAGTTGATGATTTGAAATTCGGAACTCGTGTTTCTACAGGTACAGCTTTTTTCAGACAAGCCACTGCAACCTCAAAGCAAATTGGTAACTTAACTATAAATGATGCCGATGCATCTGCTCTTTTGGGTGGTATTACATTGGGCTCTCCAGTTGAAATAACAAATACTTTGTATCCAGTTTCAGGAATTCTGAATTCCACACCTGCTGCTACACCCAACGCTTCAAATTTAGTGTTGGCTTCTAATGCAACAGCGACAGCTTCAATTGCTTCTCATACTGTAGCAGCTTCTATCTCAGGAAATGTTACAGTACAAAGACATTTTTCTTCAGTTGATCCTGTTGATTTTGTAACTGCAAGGAATAAGCAATGGAGATTTATTGGATTCCCATATAGCAATCCTACATTATTGAGTGGTATTTCAGGAATCAACTATTCAGTGGTAACTCCAACCATGATGAGATGGAGAGATGGATTTGCTGATGGTTCAGTTGGAACAGGAGGACCAAAAAATGCAGGATATGGTAACTATACTCAAACTAGTCAGGCAGTATTTGCTGGTGACGGTTTGGTTGCTTGGATTTATGATAATTCAGGAGCTTCGCCAACCTCAGGTACTTTAGGTGCTGCTCAAACAATGAGTACTTCTGGTACTTTAAATGAATCTGGTGCTGCAATAACAAAAGCTTTAGCTTTCGATGATTTTGCTGCTGTGCCAGCAAATGCAGGTTGGAATTTGATCTCAAATCCATATGCATCTGTAATCGACTGGACTAGCCCTGCAATTGTAAAAACTTCAATTAACGGGACTATCTACAGATGGGATCCACAAGCTGCTAACTGGACTACCTTCAATGGGACAACCGGCACAGGCAACTTCGACCAATACATTGAATCTGGGGCATCTTTCTTCGTGAAAGCCACTGCAGTTGGATCAAATATCTCTTTTGGTCAGGATGCTAAGGTACTCGCTACTACTTCTAGTCTTTATCAGTTTGGTAAAAATGGAAGTAAGTTAGATCTTGCTCAGCAAAAAGTTGGGGCTGCTGAAAAATCAAATCTTCTTGGTTTGAGATTAAAAGCTAGCGGTCCAGGTAACCCAATTCCAGCTGAAGCTTTCTTAGGTCTTTCATTGAATGATGCAACTGAAGGTTTCGATAGCAAATATGATGCTTATAATAAAGGTCGTGCTTCTGGTGCTAACGTTGCCATCCAGGGACAAGACAAGAATTATTATGCAATGCAATTCGACAGACCAATTGTTAACAATGGTAAAGAGAAGCGTTACTATCCTTTGACTGTAACTGTTCCTGAAGCGGGTAAAACCAAATTGGAATTGGATGTTGAAGGTGTTTGGAACAGCTTGAATACTGTTTACTTGATTGATAAGAAAGAAGGTAAGACAATTCCTTTGTCTGGTAAGAAGCTGAGCTATGAGTTCAACATGACAACCACTAATGAGGAAGATAGATTCATACTTGCATTCAATCACGTAAATGTTAGTGAAAAGTCTGGTATCACTGCAACAGATGTTAGGGTAATGAACAACCCGGTTAGGTCTGATCTAATCGATGCAATCATCGCTCACCCATCTGCAAAAGCTAAGAGCTACAGTATCGTAAATGGTTCTGGCGCTACGCTTAACAGAGGTTCAATTCAAGACAACAATGGGGTTCAACACCAATTAGGTTTCGGTAAATCTAACGCCAACGGGGTTATGTACCTCAGGGTAGATTTCGAAAATGGTGACAGCAAAACCGTTAAGTTCATTAAACTCTAACACCAGCATAAAAAAGATACAATGAAAACGAATTCAATCAATAAAATCCTTTTTTCACTCGCACTTTTTCTAACGGTAGGATTGACCACTGTAGCACAGGATGATGTAGTGTTCATCGAAGAAAGTGATTTCTCGGAAATAGATTTCTCTAACGGAGGATCTAATCTTCAACAAATGTTCAGCGATCTTTCTGCTGCCGTTGATAATGCTCCTGATCCAGGTGCACCACCTACAAACCTTCCAGTTGATGGTGGTTTGAGCCTTCTTTTGGCTGCAGGTGTTGGTTATGGCGCGAACAGGTTGAGGAAGAACAGAAAGAAATAACACAACCTAAACGGTAGATATTTCATGTTGGGATCGCAGTTAGCAAAACTGAAAAGTACACTGGCTGAATTCCCACCTCAAATAAAGACCTTTCTCATACGATCATTCATTTTGTTTGTCGTATGGAAAGGTCTTTATCTTTT
>JBKCGF010000139.1:0-5484 GCA_046303455.1 Chitinophagaceae bacterium
GGTATGGATATATGGAGGTGGTTTTAGCAGCGGCGGAAGTGCGTGTCCTATTTACGATGGTGAAGCTTTTGCAAAAGAAGGTGTAGTTTTTGTAAGCATCAATTACCGTGTTGGAGTATTTGGGTTTTTTGCACACCCAGATTTAAATGAACCATCAGGCAACTTTGGGTTATTGGATCAGATTGCTGCATTGAAATGGGTGAAAAAAAATATTGCTGCGTTTGGAGGAGATCCTGAACAAGTAACCATAGCGGGACAATCAGCGGGATCAATGAGTGTAAATGCATTGGTGGCTTCTCCTTTAGCAGCGGGTCTATTCAACAAGGCTATCGCACAGAGCGGTGGAAACTTCACTAGAGGCAATGCGAGTAAGGCTTTTGCTGAAGCAGAGGGTATAAAATATGCTGCATCAATTGGTGTAAAAAATATTGATGAATTGAAAAAAGTGGATGCAGAAAGTTTGATGAAAAAATTCACCAGCTTAAGAGGTCCGTATATTGATGAACATGTTCTACCGGAACATATTCTTGATATTTTTCAAAAAGGAAACCAGAATAAAGTCGCTTTACTTGTTGGATGGAACCAGGACGAAGGACTTATGATGGGCCCTGCTAAATCAGCAGAAAACCTGCAAAAAGATTTTCAAAAACAATATGGCGCTGCTGCTCCAGCTTTTTTAAAGTTCTATCCCGCAGGCAATGAAGAAGAAGCCAAGCAAACACAATTGGATCTCTCCAGAGATCAGATTTTTGGTATGCCAGGTTATGTTTGGGCTGATTTTCAACAACAACAAAACTTACCTGTTTACGTCTATCGATTTACAAGAATTGTTCCAGCAGAAGGAGAATACAAAAAATACAAAGCATTTCACACTGGGGAAGTCCCTTATGCCTACAACAACCTTCACTTCGTAAAAAGACCTTGGGAATCAGCAGACCGTGTTTTGGCGAATGAGATGGCAGGCTATTGGACAAGTTTCATCAAAACTGGAAACCCTAATCATGGTAAGTCGCTTCTATGGCCTTTGTTTAACCAGAAGGAAAAGAAAACCATGTATTTTGATGCTACAAATGCTGTCAAATCCATGGAAGATGGCGAAAGACTAGATTTCTTATTCCAGTCAATGACGACTAATAAATAGCACCCCAATCCGCTTTTAAAACAAGCGGCTTTTTGCTGCCTTTATTGATCTCAACAGGATTGATCATTCCTTCTAAATCGGAAATATTACTGTAATACTGGCCTTCTTTGCCCAAGAGCACTGAGTACTTTCCTGGCTTTAATTTCAGCTTAAAACTTCCATCTTTTTCAGCTAAAACTTTGGCAACCAATTTTTTATCTGTCATCATGAATACCCCCTGCTCGCCAGTTGGCAGACCCATATTCACCAAGGTGGGTTCAAAAAAATAGACCGTCGTACCAAAACCCCCAGGTTCCTCATTCGCCAGATCAGGTGAAGGCATCTGATTGCCCATAATACGTTGAACTTTTCCAGCAACCAACACTTTAGCAGAACTGCAGCTAAACAAGGCTGCACTCAACAAAACAAATACAATAGCTTTTCCGTTATTCAACATTTGTCACCTCCTAGTAAAATATTATTTAAATTCAACTTCAGACCCAACAAGTTAACTTTTTCAGGCCAATAATTTTTATCTTCAACGATATTAAAACGCAAAAAAATAGACTTTTTATTCTTGGTGCCTTTTTATTTTTAAGCAACTCGGTTTTGTTTGCACAAAAGCAAACAAGCGTGCAAACACGTGAGCTTGAAAAAATTTCAAATGATCAACGCCTCATTGAGACCCAGCGTTTTGAAAAAGCAATGGGACTTGCTGCTCAAAAAGGATGGAAGTTGACCATTACAGATGATAAAGGCAATGTTGCTCGTCTTGTTGGTGTAGACGAAATGGGTTTCCCAATGTATGTTGGTACACAAAGCAATGTTGTAGCAGCCTCTACAATTGGTACAAATAAATTGTGGACGGGAGGAAGCTCAGGATTGAATTTAGATGGATCGAGTGCTTTGCTTACCAATAAACTTGCGTTATGGGATGGTGGACTCATCAACAAATCACACGTTGAACTAATCGGAAGAATTACCCAAAAAGATAACCCTGCTACAGAAGATAACCATGGTACTCACGTTACTGGTACCTTGGTCGCAACTGGCGTGAACAGTGTTGCTAAAGGAATGGCACATGGAATCAAGGGTATTATTGCATACGATTTCAATAACCACATTTCTGAAATGTCATCTGAGGCAGCCAATCTTTTGGTTTCCAATCACTCTTATGGTTCTATTTCAGGATGGAGATTTAACAGTGCTCAGAACAGATGGGAATTCTGGGGAACTCCTGGCACAACTGAAGATTGGAAATTTGGTACATACAGTTCTGAAACACAACTGTGGGATTCAATAGCTTATTTGTCGCCTAACTACCTGATTGTAAAATCTGCCGGAAACAATAGAAATGAAAGTGGACCTGCCATCGGAACAACATACTGGAGATTTGATGAATCCAATCAAATGGTAGATGCAGGTGGAAGACCATCTGGGATAAGTGATCAAACTGGTTATGATTTATTGCCAACTTATTCCAATGCAAAAAATGCTTTAATAGTAGGTAATGTATTGCCCATTTCTGGAGGATATACAAGCGCTGCTGATGTGGTTTTGAGCAGTAGCAGCAGCTCTGGTCCAACTGACGACGGAAGAATCAAACCTGATATTGTTGCAAATGGTGTAGGATTAACTTCGACTGGAGCGGGAAGTAATACAGCCTATTCTACTTTATCCGGAACTTCCATGTCGTCGCCGACTGTTGCAGGTTCTGCTATTTTATTACAGGAACTTTTTCTAAGAAAAAACAACAATAAAGCAGCTTTGTCATCAACCATCAAAGGATTGATTTTACATACTACAGACAAAGCGACAACCGTTCCTGGTCCGGATTACAAACACGGTTGGGGACTAGCCAATTTTGCCAGAGCTGCAAGTGTACTCAACAATACACAAAACAATTTGGTCGTTGAAAAGAACTTGAAAAACGATTCAGTCTACACAGTGAATGTAGTTGCATCGGGCAAAGGACCATTGAGTGCAACAATTGTATGGACAGACCCAGCAGCTCCTCTTACTCCTAATGGCACGTTGAATTCAAGAGATAAGAAACTAATCAATGATCTAGATATTAGAATTAAACAAGGCACTAAGACTTTCTTCCCTTGGAAATTAGATGGTACTTCTCCTGCAAATCCTGCAACCCGTGGAGACAACTTAGTAGACAATGTTGAAAAAATTGAGATTGATTCTGTTTTACTCGGAGAAAACTACACCATCGAAGTGCGTCATAAAGGTCAACTCATCAGAGGCGATGGTAGTCAGAGTTTTTCATTGATTGTTTCAGGAATTGGCGGAACAGCTTATCCTGCTACAACATTTTCAGATCAAAGCGGTGCATACATCGATACGCTTTCATTTGGAGGTATCAATATCAAATACAAGGACACCTGTAGAACAAGCAGTGACAGCAGATTCTTTACTGGAACTATTGAATCTGGTGGCTCGAATGCTTTCTTTTTGCGCGTAAAGAGTTGCGACAACACCAACAATATCCGTTATGCTAGGTTGTTTATTGATACCAATAATGATGGTGATTTTGGAGATGCTGGTGAAACATTTGCTACCAGTCAGGCACTCCAAAACGACAGCACCTTCAAAGCTACAATAAGCCTTCCGACAGGTTTTGCAATCGGTGATAAAATGTTGATGCGTGTTATTGTTTCAGAAACCAATGACCCCAACTCCATTCAACCATCTGGCAATTATACAAGAGGGGAAACACAAGATTATACACTTGCTATTGTAAGACCTTCAAACGACCTTGCCTTAAGCTCAATAGTTTATCCTTTTGATGGTGAGTGTGCAGACGGTTCGCAATATGTTACCATTAAACTTAGAAACTCAGGAAGCAAAGAACAAAGAAATATTCCCTTGTCAGTAGCAATCCAGGAAAATGGCAATGCATTAGCAAACATAACAGGAGTATTTAATGGTCCACTTGCTTCTGGTGGAGAATCTGAATATACTTTCCAGACTCCTTTTGTGATGAAGGCCAATTCAAAATATACCTTTACAGCCAAATCTAATTTGGTCACAGATCAGAATGCTGAAAACGACCAGGTGGTTTCAGAAGCAAGTGCTTTGGGTGCTGGTTTGGCGCCGACTGCCCTCCAAGCTATGATTTGTAATAATTCTGCAGCTTTATTAAAAGGAACAACAACTGCTGGCAATTATATCAGCTGGTTTGCGTCCGATACAGCTAAAATACCATTTGCATTATCAACTGTAAATACAATCGCCAATACAACAACATTAACAGCTGATAAAAAGTACTACGGATCGTTTAATGACCTTGTAGGTTCTGTGGGACCAAAAGATAAAACTGCATTTGCATCCGGTGGATACAATGAATTCAATGGAAACTTTGTACGCTTCTCCAATACCGTTCCAATGGTGATTGAATCAGTTAAAATGTATGTTGGAAATCCAGGTAAAGTGAGAATCATACTTGCCGACTTGGCCAGTGAAACTGGAACTGGAGGTTATAGTTATTTCAACTTGGGACAAAGAGACTTTATTGTTTCTAATACAAGACCAACAGCACAAGGCGGTGCAGTTACTGAGAATGATCCAAACGACAAGGGAATGGTGTTCAACCTGAACTTTGCAGTGACCACTCCAGGCAACCACGTATTGATCATGCAATGTCTTGAAGGTGCGACTGTCTATAGGAATAATAATATTGCAGCAACTCCTTATCCTCAGAAAATAAATGGTCTTAATAGTGGACTGACTATCACAGGGAACAGTGTTGTTTCATCAGCTACATCTGATCCTACTCAATTTTATTATTTCTTCTACGACATGAGGGTTGAAATTCTGGCGCAAACTTGTCCAACTGCCAAAACACCAGTTACTGCTATTGCAAATGTTATTCCTACAATTACTAGAAATGCAGATACATTGACAAGTTCTATTGCAACCGGTAACCAATGGCAATTGAATGGCTTCGACATCCAAGGTGAAAAAGGACAAAAACTGAAAGTCACTCAATCTGGAAAATACAGAACCTCTGTTGTTGATGATTTCAAATGTGAAAGCTTATCTGCTGAACAGGATGTAACTGTAACTTCTGTTATCAATGTTGCACCTGAAAGAATTGGCTTTACCGTAGCTCCTAACCCAAGTAATGGAAACTTCAATTTGACCTTTAATGTTACTGGTAAAGAGGATTTAGGTATTGCGGTTTTAAATTCTGAAGGAAGAGAAGTATACCAACAAACACAGGCTAATTTCACAGGGAACTATAAAGGAAGCATTCGCTTACAAAATGCTAAACCTGGTGTATACCTCATCAAGATTACACATGGCTTGAATCAATACATGAAACGAGTTGTCATTCTTTAATTGAATAATTG
>JBKCGF010000140.1:0-5482 GCA_046303455.1 Chitinophagaceae bacterium
AAGTATATAATTCAAGGTTATTGTGTTTTGAAAAAACTAGCGCCCTAGACCACACGCTTAATTTATTACCAATACCGGCCTGCGGTAATATTGTAAGAACTAAATTCCTTTGCCCTCTAAACTTCAAATAATAATACTTAAAAATAGTTGTTTATTGATATTCTGATAAAATAAAATGACAGATGCAATTATTTAAGTTGCTCATTTATGACTTTAACCAATTGAGAAGTGATATTTCTAGCAGAGTAGATATTTGCAGCATCGTAATTAAAATTCCATTTATTTGAAGTTACCCTTAATTTCCATTCTTTAAAACTAGCAATTAGTTGATGCTGAAAATATGTTACATCATTAGGAGAAAAAGAGCATGTTATACCCCACTTTGTGTCATCAAGTATGTTTTTTGCGGAGCTGGCCGAATGTAAAATAGCAAAAACAGGTTTTGCAGTCACAAATGCATTGAATAATTTACTTGGTGTATAATGAGTTTCTGTGCTACCTAGTATAAATAGACCATCTGAAATTGAAATATGATAAAGTAAATCAAAGTAGGGAATACGATCTGGATGTTCAAAAATAATTGTTCCATACAATTTATATTCCTTAGCTATATCTGCAATAGAATTACGATTTGGAGAAGATTTTGGAGCACCAGTACCTATAAAATGAATTTCGACATCCTGAAATTGGTCAATGTTATTATTTATGCATCTCAACCATTCTTTTAATATTTGTACTGAGTTTGGCATAAACACGCCAGTATAAACAAGCTTCAATTTGTTATTCGCAACAAAAAGTTGAGATTTGGATTTATAATTACCAATAAAATCTTTTTCTTCTGGATCCCATCCATAAGGGAAGGAAAACATTTTAGTTGTATTTATTAATTTTTTATTTCTATCAAAAATTGGCTGAACATAGCTTGGAGAAACACTCGTAATTAATGAAGCTCTTTTTACTGCTATTGGCTCAAGTAGTTTAGAAAGTTTAGTACTAAACCAATGTCGACTGAATATTCTTTCAGAACCAGGGAAAAAATGTACCCAAGGATCAATATAATCTATCCCATATTTAACCCCATGCTTATGATGTAGAAATGGTCCTAATAAGGACAAATAAAATGATGGGATTAGTATATAGACAAAATCAATTTTTTCTCTTGAAATAATTTCATTTGCTTTCTTATACAGTTGAAAAAAGGCTCTTAGACCAATATCTCCAATTATTCGTGGCTTTGATAAAGAAAAGGCTTTTACACGCTTAATTTTTTGTGCTTTTGGAATAAGGATATTCAAGTTTTTGTCCAACTTTTCTTCATAGCAGCGCTCATCAATAGTAAGAACAATAGGCTCCCATCCGAATTGAGGTAAGTATTTTGCAAATAGTCTAGAGCGATGAACACCAGTCAAGTTGGAGGGCGGATAATGAGACGTGATAATTAAAATATTCCTTATCAATTATATATCTACCGACTCATTTACTAATGAAAGAATTACTTCTTGTTGAAATTCCCATGTATATTGTTCTGGAAATGGCAATAAATCATTTGATGCATTATTAAAAAGGATGTCATTCAGTTTACTCTGAATGTCTTTATAATCTTTTATATCAATATATTTCAATTGATTTTTAAAAGTATTTTTTAGTTCAAGTTGTCCTGCAGTAGACGTTGCAATAACCTTTAGACCCAATTGTAGATATGTTAATATTTTATTTGATATTGTAAGATTTTTATTTAATGGATATAAATTTTCTAGTGCGAGTCCAACCTTAAATTTCTTCAAATATTTCATCAATTCATTATGGTTTAATACTTCATGTATTTGCAGACTGTGGGATGTATTGCGAATTAGCTCAAACAATAACTTCTTATACTCCTCACTACATTTACCAATAAGATGAATATTAATTGAAGTTTCATAATTCTTTATTGAAAAAAGAAAGTTTTCAATACCTCGGTCAGGGCCTATTGTCTGTGAAAACCATACTAATGAATTTGGAATCTTATCTTCTTTTCCAACTATAGTGTCTTGAATCGGGAAAGAATTATAAATAGTCATTATCCTCTTAGCTACACCATATTTTTTTTCAAGAATCTCAGACATTACTTTTGAAGGACAAGTGATATAGCAACCTTGCTTAATTGCTAATAATTCAGCTTTTTGTAATAGCTTTCTTGGTCTATTTAATTTCAAATAATCTTCTGAATACCAATCTTCAAAATCAAAAGCTACTTTATAACCAAGCTTAAGCAACTCTTTTCCAATTAGCAGCCCAGCTTCTTGATGACATATAAATAGATCTGAAGGTCTACTTAAAATACATTTTAATTGCCTTTTTGGCAAATACAACAACTGATAAACGGAACTAATCCTGAAGATTATGAATATTAAATTTGCAACTTTTTTCAACGCTCTGGCATAGAAAATAGACAACGATTTTTCTGCAGTAGGGATTAATGAAAAAGAATGAAGATAAGCTATTGAACTATTTAATAACGTTTCATCTTCTTTCCTATATCTAGAGGAATACCATGTAGTAAATATTGCTACATTATATCCTGATTCACATAATGCATTAGCTTCTTTCCAAACCCGTGGATTGAAAATTAAATGTTGGCCTGTTATTATTGTGACCCTATTTCCCAAAATCTAAAAATCATGAATCTGCAGAATCAAGTCTTTTTTTTAAAGCTGCTGGTGTACCAGCATAAACTGAATTATCTTCACAGTCCCCATTTACCATTGAGTTTGCCCCAATAATTACATTATTCCCTATTCTTGCTCCAGGCAGAATTAATGTATTTTTTCCTATCCATACATTATTCCCTATAACTATTGAATCTTTTCTATCTGTGGTCTCTTTAAGTGTTTTGTGGACTGAAAATGTATGTGTTGAATCTCTAATTGAACTGTATTCACCAATCCATACATCATCTCCAATTGAAATTTCATGTGAACAAGAAACAATTACACCATACGAAAGGACACAATTAGCGCCAATAGTCAGTTTTGCCTCACTAGCATGTGCCTCAATGATTACATTATCATAGATCAAAATCTTTCCCCTAATATCTGTTTTACTCAAACCTCCTCTTATGATTAGGTTTTTCCCAATTAGAATATTGTTGGTTTTAAAGAAATAATAAAATCTTAGTGCCCTTATTATGTACCCAATAGCCCGCAATTTATTTCCAACAAGACGAATCAATGCCATTTATAAGTTAATATACGGGATAACGGTTAGGCAATACAGATTGACATATATCTGATATGCGAATAGATGTTTCACGTAAAATACTAGCCGCAAAATTAACTTTACCCTGGGATAAATTTTTTAAAACGTGTCTAGAATAACGATTTTTTAAATTTCGTATTGCCATTTTCCTTTCTTGTAAACTGAGAGGACAATTTTCTTGTTGCAGTGCATTTAAATAAATAACATAAGACTTAAAGAAATGAAAATTTGATTTTTCACCAATCTCAAATTCCTGGTCATTGTGTCTTCTCCAATAAACAAGCCCTTCTCCAAATACACATAAAGGATATACTGGTAGTAACTTAAACCATAGTTCAAGATCACTTAAGTGCCTTTTCTCACTAAACCCTCCTACTTCTTCAAATACAGATCTTTTAATTATTGAAAAAGAGGGCCCACACCCAATAATTTTTCCCTTGAAAAATATATCCCTGTATACATATTTTGGTTGCAGTATCTTATATTCATTTGTAGCCAACTCTAATCCAATTCCAATTAAGCCAAGTACACATGATGGATTCTCTTCCATAGTGGTTACCATCTGCATTAAAGAACCTGGCAGCAGTATATCATCTGAGTCGAGGTATTTTAGATATTTTCTAGATGCATAAGATGCTACTCGGTTTCGATTTGGATAATCACCCAAATTTTCAATATTTCTAAACGCCTTTATTCTTTTATCAATATTAGCATAGGCTTTAATTATATCCCATGTTGCGTCGCTAGAAGAATCATCTACAATTATCAACTCAAAATCTGTATAGTCTTGCAATAATACACTCTCTATTGCTTCTTTGATGAAGTTTGCCCGGTTATAGGATGTCATTAATACACTAACCATGGATTCTGCTGGCGAATTCCCGATAATTTTTAGTGATAAAGTTGGGAATCAATGGGTGATCTAATCTGCTTCCGTATACTTTTAGAGGATTTCTTGAAGTAAAAGAGCCATGAACCTCACTGAATATTTTTTCATACTGATGCGCCTGTATATTTGGATTAAATTTATCCGCAACTGCTTCAAATGCTTTTTTACCCATATCACCTATATCCTGAATTTGGCTATTTAAATAAGTGAGATATTTAAGATATTGATTTACTTCATTTTTTTCAACCACATAACCATTAACACCTGATTTGACAAGTGAATAAACACCTTTATCCCATAAATTAATAATTGGAACCAATCCATTACTCATAGCTTCAACAAGAGAAACTGGTAATCCCTCCTTTTCAGATGGCAGTAAAAACACATTGGATGTGTTAAACACAGATGCTAAATCATTACCCTGTAAAAATCCATGATAAATTAATTCATTGTGACTGTTTCCCCACCATTGCTTAATTTCTTCAGGTGCATATCCACCTCCAACAACATTCCATTTTGCCCTTATGCCGTTTTCTTCAAGTTTTACATTGATTTCTTTTATACATTGGAAATTTTTATTCGGACATTTCAAATCAGCTGCAATGAACAAAATCCGTAAATCTTTATATGCATGTTGATGAATAACCCCCATGTTAACTGGGAAAGGCACATGTGTAACTTTTGAGCATTTTTTACCTAAGTTAACTTTGACGCTTTCGGCAATTGACTCACTTACCGCTACAAAATAATTTACTGAATAAATATGTTTTTGGGCTAGTTCAAAATAATAGTCATAATTACCATGTACAATTTGCACAACAGGATTATTCATTCCCAATAAACTTACCATACCAAGTTCTATCCAATCATTCGCAACCAATACCGATTTCTGATCAGGAACTAAACGTGCAAGTCTTTTGCACGTTGTATAAAAATTATCTGAATGGGTGTATCTAAATACATGTTGTTTCTCTTTATCAAGATAATCCAGTGATATAAAATCAGGTGTTATACTTTTATTTACTAGAATAATAATTTGATAATCAAACTGTAATTGAGAATATGTAATGATGTTTTTAACAACACTGTATACTCCCCCATACTTTGCATTCAGAAAAAAATAAACCTTATTTTTATATAAAGCTTTTTGCATCAAAATGTAATATTTTTTTAAGGGAATGAAGCTTTTATTAGGTCAACCACCCTTAAGGGATAATAGTTTACACCCCATTGTATCTTTGAAAGAAAATAATAAAGGGGATAGTTTTTCTTGAAGTGAAAACTTCTTTCTTTTTTAATGATTTTATAACTATCTGGATGTGAAGAAACTCCATTCACATTAAATACTGAAACTAC
>JBKCGF010000141.1:0-2723 GCA_046303455.1 Chitinophagaceae bacterium
AAGCTTTCTATAGTTCCACTTCTTATCAATACGAATATCACCCGAATGGAATGCTGGTAGTCGCAATGTATTCACCTGGTCAAAATTGAAAACACCTGTTCCCAATGTAAGGTAATTCAAACGACTCTGCTCAAGATTGTATGGTGTATAAGGTGCTTCTCCCTGGTACCTGAACTTTACACCCAATTCCCAGTTGCGCTTAAACTTATATCCTAAAGTAGCGCTGATCAAATGTCTGTTGTCCCAATTCGCCGGAACAAACTTCCCATTCAACCCACTGAATTCGCTTCGGTAAAAAGTATAACTGAATACACCAAAAAATCTGTTGGTCAATTTTTGCTGTGCGAAAAATTCCAAACCCCATACCCTTCCTTTACCATTTTGCACGACAGGCTCATTACCAATGGCACCAAATTCTGTACCCTTGTTTCCCAAACTGATTCCATCCAGCACGCTGACAGGATAGTTAGTGTATCGCTTGTAAAATCCTTCAATGGTAAATCTAGTTGTTGATGAAGGCAAATATTCAAACCCAGCAACCCAATGTGTGCTCTTGATATAATCATCTGGATTACTAAATGCCTGACCATTGATGTTTGTAGTAAACGCCATTTGGGTAAATGATGGCAATCTGAAATACTGTCCATAACTGGCACTGATGTTCCATTTGTCGGTTATTGCATAACTCAAACTAACACGTGGACTCAACTGCTTCAATAAGTTTTGATTATCTTTCTCGTTATTATTTGCATCTGTTCTCAAACCAGCACTCAATCCTAATCTGTTATTCAATAATCTTCTTCCCGCCTGAACAAAAGCGCCATAACGAAGAAAATTCACATCACTACTGCTGTTCAATGCTATAGCAGGCTTAATGATATTCCCTCGTGCGTCTTTTACCGCATTGCTCACGATTTGAAAAAATGAATTGTCAAATTCAACCAACTGTGCTGTTGCTCCATAACTCAATTTCCATTCTCCATAAGTATTGTTGACATCAAAACGGAACTTGTTTTCTGTCTCGGTACTATTGATGCGAAATGTGCGATCGGCTTCGACAGGATTTTTGTTATCGAGGTATTTATCTGCTCTGTTATTGAGCAAGTTTCTACTCAACGATATATTGATGAAACCTTTGTCGGTCAAACGTTTTAAACTTGTACCAATGGTATAGCTGTTTTGGTTGACAGCTGGACTACTATTGATCACATACAATTTTTCAGGAGTTGCCTCTTTAGGTGCAGCAAAACTGAATTCATCAATTGCGCCAATTCCCAGAAAACTTAAAGTCGTTTTCTTATCGATTTTGGTGGTTGTCTTGAACTGGAAATCCCAGTAATTTGGACGAATCGGCAAATCAATCGCTTGGAACAACAATTGCAAATAACTTCTTCTTGCAGATGCAAGGAAAGTTGTGTTCTTACTCAATGGTCCATCAAATGTAGCAGCTACTTCAGATGCACTCATCCGAATGTTACCTTGTAAACGATTGGCATTACCTGCTTTCTGTTTAAACTGAAAGACAGAACTCAAGGCATTATCATATCGTGCATCAAATGCTGATGTGCTTAAACGCACATCCTCAATAAAACTCACGTTTAAAATTCCTTGAGGTCCGCCTCCACTTCCTTGTGTACTGAAGTGGTTGATGATTGGCACTTCAATACCATCCAGATAAAATACATTCTCACTAGGAGATCCACCTCTGATAATAATATCATTTCTGAAACTTCCACCGCCTATACCTCCACCAACACCGGGAAGTGATTGAATTACTTTACTGATGTCAAAGTTTCCACCTGGATTGGCCTTGATGTCCTCTGTAGTAAGACGTTGAATACTTAAGGGACTTTCGATTGTTGCAACGCGGGCAGAATTTTTTCTGCCGCTGACGACTATCGTATTGAGTTGAGAAGCTTGTGGCTCTAGCTCAACTTGTAAGGTGACTTCATTACCGCTGGTCACAACTAGATTGCTGATGGTCTTGGGTTGAAAACCAATCCCACTAAAACTGATGGCATATGTTCCAGGGATAATCCCCGCAATTCTAAAATTTCCTACACTATCACTGATGGCGCTTTTACCACCTGGAGTCAATTGAATGGAAATACCAGGCAATCCAGCCTGACTGTTTTTGTTGACCACCGCACCACCAATGGCACTAGTTGCCTGAGACATAGATTCTAAAGAAAAGAAAAGGGAGAAAACTACTACCCATAACGCCGCTAACTTCTTGTTCATGATTTTACACTTGTTTAGTCGACCAATTAAACAAAATTCATGTCAAAAGGTTGAGCGCCTAGCTCATACTTGTGCTTTTTCAGTATTTTAGATTCAAATCATTTCCCATGCGTTTATCAATTGCCCTTTTTACACTTGTACTTACAGCACAATCATTAGTTATACCAGCTATCGCGCAACAAGATCCTATAATTGATGCTATCATCAAAGAAGCCAATGGTAATTCTCAATTGAAGAGAATGAGTCATGAATTGATGGATGGTGTGGGACCGCGATTGGTGGGTTCAACAAAAATGATGCAAGCCAGTGATTGGGCTATTGCACAATACCAGCAATATGGCATTTCAGCAAGAAGAGAAAATTATGGAACATGGAGAGGATGGGACCGTGGCATTACGCATGTAGATATGATTAGTCCATGGACAAAATCATTAGAAGCAACACAACTCGCTTTTTCTCCATCCACTAAAAAAGCAGTGAAA
>JBKCGF010000142.1:0-9998 GCA_046303455.1 Chitinophagaceae bacterium
ATATAAGCATTTACAGCAGGCCATTCTTGTAGTGCATAGGCACATGCTTTTGTAAAAAAGCTCATGAATCCTAATCCAACACCATGAAACTCTTTGAACTTGTCTTTGTGTTTAGCCCTGATTTCCATGATAGCACTCATATCTACCTCATTGAAAGTAGTGAGCATTGCTGTTGTATTTTTTGCTTCAACAAGGCGGCGAGAAACAGTTTTACGCAATTGAGTCATTTTCTCCTTTCTCTCGTTTCTTGAGAAAAGCTCTGCACCCGGCTTTCTTCCAGGATTTGATAATGCATCAAGTACATCTTGTTTTAAAATTTTTCCACCCGTTCCACTTGCAGCAATTCCTTTAGCATCAACTTTTTTATCGGCGATAATTGCCGCAGCAACGGGACTAGCCTTTACGTCTGCTTTAGCTGTTGGTTCAGCAGCTTTTGCCGCTTTTGCAGGCTTCTCTTCTTTTGCTTCTTTAGGCAAATCTACAGGACGTTCTGCTTTATCATCAATACTGCAAACAACATCTCCTATTCCAAGTGTATCACCTTCGTTTGCAATAATTTTTAACAACCCCGCTTGTTCAGCATTGATTTCGAAAGTCGCCTTTTCACTTTCAATTTCTGCCAACACTTCGTCACGCTCTACCCATTGTCCATCTTTTTTCAACCATTTTGCGAGACTCACTTCACTGATGGACTCACCTACTGTTGGAACCTTAATTTCGATCATATGAATTAGTTGTAATTATAAAGTTAAGAGGCAAAAGCTTTTTGAATTATTTCTTCTTGTTCTTTTATATGAATCTTACTGAAACCTGTTGCAGTTGCAGCACTGGCAGCCCTTCCAATCAAACGAAAATCAACTGCATCCAAATTCATTTTTAAGAAAGAGGCCGCACCCATATTCAATGGCTCTTCCTGCACCCATACCCATTCAGCTTTTTTGTATTTGTTTTTCAACTGTTCAAACTGAGTAATAGCTAATGGATAAATTTGTTCAAGACGGACAATTGCTACGTCCTCAATATTATTTTTCGACTTGTATTCACTTAAATCAAAATATACTTTTCCTGAGCAGAACAATACACGCTTAGTCTTTTTAGCATCTGCGGAATGATCATCAATCAGTTCTTTGAAACCACCTTCAGTAAATTCATTCATTAAAGAATAAGAACCAGGGTGACGCAAGTTGGCTTTGGGCGAGAAATTGATCAAAGGCTTTCTGAAATTCCAGGTCATTTGACGTCTGAGTGCATGAAAGAAATTAGCGGCAGTTGTGATATTTGTAACTACCATATTTAATTCTGCACACATCTGTAAATATCTTTCCAATCTTGCACTACTGTGTTCAGGACCTTGTCCCTCATAACCATGTGGCAACAACATCACCACTCCATTCATTCTGTTCCACTTTTGTTCAGCACTTGAAATAAACTGATCAATCATTGTTTGTGCACCGTTGGAGAAATCACCGAACTGTGCTTCCCACAAAACCAAGGTTTCTGGATCAGCTAGTGCATATCCATATTCAAAACCTAAGACACCATATTCACTCAACAGAGAATTGTAAATACTGAATTTACCTTTCGCACCAGCCACCTGATCCAATCTATTGTGTTGAATTTGTTCAAACTCATCCAATAAAACTGCATGACGATGACTAAATGTTCCTCTCCTCACATCTTGTCCGCTCATTCTTACATTCTTTCCATCTGCAAGTAAACTTGCATAAGCAAGCAATTCACCTGTAGCCCAATCTACTTTCTCCTCTTTTTCAAGCAACGAGATTTTATCTTGTAATAATTTTTCAATTTTCTTGAGTGGCTTGAAACCTTCAGGCATTTTCATGATGGCTTCAAACAATTGTTTGAACTGATTAACTGAAACAGCAGTTGAAGGAGATTTTTCAAAATCTTGTTGTGTAGCTCTCACCATACTTTTCCAAACCAATTCAGGAGCTTGATAATGATATGGCAAAGGATGTTGCTTTACCTCATCCAAACGTTCTTGTAAATCAGACCAGAACTTTTTCTCCATTTCTTTTGCCATATCCTGCAATTCTGGATTCTGATTTCCTTGCAGTTGCGCGATATAATTCTCTCTTGGATTAGGATGCTTGTCGATGATAGAATACAATTTAGGCTGCGTGAACTTAGGATCATCTCCTTCATTGTGTCCATGCTTCCTATAACAAACCATATCAATAAAGACATCACTGTTGAATTCTTGTCTGTATCGCATAGCGATTTCCATACATTTCACCACTGCCTCTGGATCATCACCATTTACATGCATTACTGGAGCTTGCACCATTGCAGCAAGAGAAGTACAATAATCTGCCGTTCTTGCGTCTTCAAAATTCGTAGTAAAACCAATCTGGTTATTGATAACAAAATGAATGGTTCCTCCAGTCAAGTAACCATCCAAACCAGACATTTGTAAAATCTCGTATACAATACCTTGTCCAGCTATAGACGCATCACCATGAATAAGAACTGGTAAAATTGCATCATACATACTGCTGTACATTACATCAGCCTTGGCTCTAGAAAACCCAAGTACAACAGGATCTACAGCCTCCAAATGCGAAGGATTCGGCATCAATTTAAGAGCAACTTTATTCCCTTCAGGTGTTTCAACTGCACTTCCATATCCAAGGTGATATTTAACATCACCACTTCCCATGGTTTGATCTGGCGTTGACTTGCCTTCAAACTCACTAAAAATATGTTCATAGGTCTTACCCATGATATTGGCCAATACATTCAACCTTCCACGATGCGCCATTCCAATCACAACCTCTTTCACGCCAAGAGCAGCAGCACTGTTGATCATTGCATCTAAAGCTGCAATTGTTGTTTCACCACCTTCTAATGAAAACCTTTTTTGTCCAATGTACTTGGTGTGTAAAAACTTTTCAAATATTACACCTTGGTTTAATTTTTCCAGGATTCTTTTTTTCTTTTCAAAAGGAAGTGGAGATGTGAATTTTTCCTCCATTTCGCTGGTAAGAAAATTAATCTTTTCCTGATTACTGATGTATTTGAATTCAATACCTACATGCGAAGCATAGCATTTCTGCAAATGCTCTTGAATTGCTCTAAGCGTAACTGTACCTAGACCAACCAGGTTACCAGCATAAAAGGTAGCATCTAAATCTGCCTCACTCAAACCAAAAAATCCAAGATCCAAATTTGCCCCCCTATCCTTGCGCTCACGAATTGGATTTGTTTTGGCAATTAAATGCCCTTTATTTCGGTAACCCAGAATAAGGCGATATACCCCCAACTCTTTCCTCCAATCAAGATCAGTACCATTGGCTACTGCTGCCGTTGAAGGTTTTCCTTCTAACTGTGTCACTGCAAAATCAAATCCTTCAAAGAATTTTCTGAGGTCAGGATCTATGCTTTCTGGGGAACGTGAAAACTCCTGATAAAGTTGTTCAATATAAGAGGGGTGAGACGAGGTGATATATGAGAAATCCTTCATTGGAACCTAGATATTAGTTTGTGGTCAAAACTGAGGGCAAATATCGGTCATTTTGACCGAAAAAATAAGAGGAATCTTGTATGTTTCTGCAATGTTTTTGTGATTATTCCGCCATATTTTTGGTTGATTTAAGTAAGTGTATTACCTTTGCTGCCCGATAATAAGAAAAAAACTAAGGATGGCAAATCACAAGGCAACCAAAAAGGATACACGTCAAGTGGCAAAACGCAGGGAAAAGAACCGTTACCAAGGTAAAACCACCAGGAACGCTATGCGTGATCTTCGTGCAACCACAGACGCAACTGAAGCCAAAGAAAATCTTCCTGCTGTATTGAGCAAGATTGATAAACTAGCCAAAAAGGGAGTAATCCACAAAAACAAGGCTGCAAACTTAAAAAGTTCATTGTCCAAGGCTATCGGCAAATTAGCCTAAGCCTAACAAGTACTAGCATATTGAAAGAACATCCCTGGATGTTCTTTTTTCATTTAAGCAAAACCAGACACCCTAAATCTTTAACTTCGCCGGTATGACAGAGAAGATATTAATACTCGATTTTGGATCTCAATACACCCAGTTGATTGCAAGGGCCGTTAGAGAGGCCAATGTATACTGTGAAATTGCACCCTTTCACAAGGAATTTGAATATACTTCAGATCTGAAGGGCATCATTCTTTCAGGATCTCCATTTTCTGTAAATGACCCCAATGCTCCAATGGTAGACATCAAAGCCATGGCAACACATAGAAATGTATTGGGGATTTGTTACGGTGCACAGCTAACAGCAAAGGTTTTTGGCGGACGTGTAGAAAGGTCTGAAAAAAGAGAATATGGTCGTGCTATTTTACAAAAGAAAGTCGAGCATACCCTTTTAAATGAGGTCCCAGAATCTTCTCAAGTTTGGATGAGTCATGGTGATTCAATCCTGGAATTACCAGCAAATGCTGAAGTTTTGGCAACTACTCATTCCATACCTGTTGCTGCTTTTAAATTACAAGAGGAATCATGTTTTGATATTTTAGGGATGCAATTCCATCCAGAAGTTTACCATTCTGAATTTGGAAAGAAAATCATCCACAATTACTTGTTTAATGTATGCGGATGCACTGGTGAGTGGACTCCTGCGCATTTTATTACGGATACAGTTGAGGCCCTGAAACAAAAAATTGGAGATAAAAAAGTAGTGATGGCATTGAGTGGTGGTGTTGACTCAACTGTTGCTGCAACGCTGATCCACAGAGCGATTGGAAAAAATCTATTTGGCATATTTGTGGACAATGGTGTATTGAGAAAAGATGAATTTACATCAGTCCTTAAGACATATGATCAACTTGAACTCAATGTAAAAGGAGTTGATGCAAGTGAAACTTTTTATTCGGCACTTGCAGGATTAACCAATCCAGAAGAAAAAAGAAAAGCGATAGGAAGAACTTTTATAGAAATATTTGATCAGGAAGCGCACTTGCTGACAGATATATCATTTTTAGGGCAAGGAACAATTTATCCAGATGTGATTGAAAGTGTATCTGTTCATGGTCCGTCGGTTACTATTAAATCACATCATAATGTTGGTGGGCTTCCAGATACCATGAAACTGGATTTGATTGAACCGCTTCGTTTTCTCTTTAAAGATGAAGTAAGAAAAGTAGGTTTAGAATTAGGCATACCACATGAACTACTCTATCGCCACCCCTTCCCAGGTCCAGGTCTAGCGATTAGAATTCTTGGTGAAATCACAGCAGATAAAGTCAAGTTGCTTCAAGAAGCCGATGCTATTTACATGGACGGTCTTAAAAAGCATGGGCTCTACAACAAGGTTTGGCAAGCAGGAACCATTTTGCTACCTGTAAAATCAGTTGGGGTTATGGGAGATGAGAGAACTTATGAGTTCACTGTTGCCCTAAGAGCTGTTACTTCTGTAGATGGTATGACTGCCGATTGGGCCCACCTGCCCTATGAATTCCTTGGTGAAATTTCAAACGAAATCATCAACCAGGTCAGAGGAATCAATCGTGTTGTCTATGATATTTCAAGTAAACCACCAGCTACAATTGAATGGGAATAATGGATTAACTTTAGTCCATGAAAAACATTCTCCTGGTTCTTGTTTTAATTACTGGCTTTCTTCAATCAGAGGCACAGTTTTCAAAAAGAACAATTAGAATTGGCTTATTCACTTCTCTATATTTAGACCAAAATTTTACAGACTCCCTCACACTAAAGTCACCAAAAGATTTTCCAAGACAGGCTGTAGCGGGATTAGAGTTTTATGAGGGTGCTTCACTTGCTATTGATTCACTCAATAAAAATGGAATATCAGTCACCATGCAGGTGTTCGATCTTCAAAGTGAAAGCGGCAACATCAATCGTTTGCTACAAAATGCGACTTTCGAGAAATTTGATATCATCATTGCACAATCAACGGGCAATGAAATCAACCAGCTGGCACTTATATCAAAGGAATTTAAAATCCCATTTGTCAATGCCACACATCCAAACGACAGAGGAATAAGGGAGAGTCCATTTTTCTATATCGCCAACCCAACATTGAATACACATCTTGAATTCATACAACAGCAAATTGCAAATAAATGGCCCAATGCCAATATTGTTTGGTGCAGAAGAAAAGATCCCTTAGATGACAGATTAGAAGAGAGTTTTCTACAAGTAAATAAAAAAGCAGGTTCAAAAAAGATAGCATTCAAAAGCATTTCAGTTGCTGAACCGTTCACAATTCAAGAACTCACACCCCTATTAGACTCAACTAAAACAAATGTTTTCATAGCTGGTAGCCTTGATGATAAATTTGGGACCAGCTTTATCAATGCACTGAATAATTACCCTAAAAAAGGGTTATTGAATATCATAGGTATGCCCAATTGGGAAAACCTCAAGGAAATCCAACTTGCAAAATATTCAGCCCTACCCATCTATTTTTCATCTCCATTTTATATTTCTCCTACCAATAGCTGGGCAAAAGAAATGGATGAACTCTTTAGAAATAATATCTATACAAAACCTTCTTTATCAGCATTTAAAGGATTTGAACTCACGTATTACTTTGCTTCCGTATTCTCAAAGCATGCCAGAGTTTTTGTAGAAGATCCTGCTGATGTATTGTTTACCCCTCTGAATGATTTGGAGTTCAAGGCCATAAAAACAAAGGGCCCGGAGGGCCCTGTTGATTATTACGAAAATAAAAAATTGTATTTACTCAGGAGGTTAAACGGAGTAACAATAAGTCAGTAAACTAGTCCACCCAATCAGCAACAAAAATATTGGTATCTCTTGTTCCACCGTTGTTTCTATTTGAACAGAAAACAACTTTCTTTCCATCCACGCTAAACATTGGGAAGGCATCAAATCCTTTATCACGACTTATCTTTTTCAGGTTTTCTCCATTTTCATTCATAGTATACAAATTGAAAGGGAAACCGCGCTTGTATTCATGATTAGAAGCAAAAATGATGGTTTTGCTATCTGGCATGTATGCAGGTGCCCAGTTTGCTTGTCCAAATTTGCTCACTTGTTTAGGGTTGCTGCCATCTGCATTAGCAATCCAAACTTCCATATTGGTAGGCGCAACTAGATTTTCGCTTAACAAATCCTTGTACTCTTTAACTTGTTCGGGAGTAGTTGGCCTTGATGCGCGCCAGATGATTTTGGTACCATCTGGACTAAACCAAGCACCACCATCATAACCCAACTGATTGGTAATTCTTAGGGTTTTGCCAGATTTTAAATCCATCGTATAAAGATCAATATCACCATCTCGTGTGGATGTAAACAACATGGTTTTGCCATCAGGCGAAATAGTCGCCTCTGCATCATAACCAGGATGATCAGTTAAACGCTTTGTGATTTTCCCGTTTAGATCGGCTACAAAAATGTCATAAGACGGATACAAAGGCCAGATGTATTTATTGCCATATTTAGCCCTGTCAGGAACAGGTGGACAAGCTTCATCCGTCAAATGAGTTGATGCATAAACAACATGCTTATTGTCTTTCAAGAATGCTCCACATGTAGTTCTACCCTTTCCTGTACTTACAAGCTGTGGGACAAATTTTTCACCGGGTTTGGTTGGAACCTTACCCACATATATCTGATCACAGGGAATACTTTCTTTGGGATTCGTTTTTTGAAAAACAAGCCATTTGCCATCAAAACTAAAATAAGCTTCAGCATTATCACCTCCAAAAGTGAGCTGTTGGATATTTCTAAAATGTGGCTCGTTAGCATACTGAAGGCTGTCCTGTGCTGAAAGACTTGTTTGAATCAAAACAAATGACAGAATTCCAACAAGGGACTTTTTAAGGTTTTGGAACATAGAATTGAATATTTAAATCTAAAAGAAGGACAAAACTAGTTATTCAGAGGCCCCTAATTATCACCAAAATGTAATAAAAGCAGCCGAATCCTTAATTTTGACCATGATTTCGCTTCAAAAACGTTTTCTGCCTGTATTTATTTTGTTTACTGCCCTCAACTTTTCTTGTGGCAATGAAAAAAATAGCGAAAAAACCCTTTTTCAAACCAGCCTACTAGATTCTCTGCAGCAACTAGCAGCACAATATCCCGACTCCATTCAACTACAACTCTCCCTTCAAGAGTCCATTTACATCGGAGGGGATACAACCAAAGCATTAGACAACCTTGTTTTACTAATACAGAAATTCCCATCTAACAAGAGCCTGCACAATGCTATTGCTTCAATTCATTTGCAAAAAGGTGATACTACTTATGCAATTCAGGCACTTTTACATTCACTGGCAATAGATCAAAATCAACCTGATGTTGAATTTGAACTGGCATTTTTGGACGCTGCTCAAAAAAATGAAGAGGCCTTAATCATTGCAGATAGAATGATTAATCGCTATGCTGAGAAAGATATTCAGGCAAAGGGGCATTTTTCAAAAGGTATATATTTTGCCAATACAGCTCTACCAAAAAAAGCCATTCAGGAATTTGATTCTGCTATCATTAAAAATTTCACACTGGTAGATGCCTATGTTGAAAAAGGAATTTTATTACTTGAAAGTGGCAAGATCAATGAAAGCATAGCAACACTATCAAAAGCTACAGCATTAGATAAAAACAATGCTGATATTTTATTCTGGCTAGGAAAAGGATATCAACAAAAAAAAGATTTTAGTCAAGCACTAATTTATTTTAGTGAAACCTTAAAACTAGACCCAACAAACAATTCCGCAAAATCCGCAATTGAAGAAATAAAAAAATAAAACATTATGCCAATTATTGCACCATCATTACTATCAGCTAATTTTTTAAAGCTTGAACAAGACTGCGAAATGTTAAATGCATCAGCAGCCGAATGGTTTCACCTCGACGTAATGGATGGAAGGTTTGTCCCCAATATCAGCTTTGGCCTTCCCTTAATTTCTGCAATAAGGAAGTCCACCCAAAAAGTTTGTGATGTTCACTTAATGATTGAAGAGCCTGAAAAATATGCACAGGCTTTTAAAGATGCAGGAGCTGATGTACTGACTGTCCATGTAGAAGCCTGTAGACATTTACACAGAAATATTCAACAGATAAAGTCACTCGGCATGAAAGCAGGTGTAGCATTAAATCCACATACACCTATTTCATCCATTGAAGAAATAATTGCAGATGTAGATTTGGTCTGTGTAATGTCTGTCAATCCTGGATTTGGGGGACAAAAATTCATTCCAGCTACTTTGTCAAAAATCAAACAACTCAAACAGCTAATAATCGAAAAACAATCATCTGCTTTAATTGAAGTAGATGGAGGTGTTACCCTCGAAAATGCTGCAAGTATTATTCAGGCAGGCGCAGATGTGCTGGTGGCTGGTAATACCGTATTTGCTTCAACTTCTCCAATTGACACAATTAAGCAATTGAAATCAATTTGTTAACAGATTATTAGTCGGTACACCCCACAACAAGTTTACCCACAGAGTGTTAATAATTAAGTTCATGAAAATTCGTCACCAAAAGATTAAATTTGGTTAGAACGAAACCATCGACCAATTAACACCTAAAATCCGTTGCTTTGACAGAAACCATCATCAACCTTGACTCAATTAATCCAATTGAATTTTTTGGAGTAAACAATGGTAAATTAGATCTGCTCAAAAAAAGATTTCCGCTACTCAAAATCCTAAGCAGAGGCACGCAGATCAAACTCAGTGGATCAGCAGAACACATCGAAACAGCAAAAGAAAAAATTGAGACACTTGTACAGTATCTCCAAAGAAATGGAAATGTCAGTCACAATTATTTTGAACAAATCTTGGGCGGTGATGACACAGAAGCTGTAGATCATTTTGTAGAAAAGAACCCACATGATGTTTTGGTTTTTGGTCCAAATGGAAAATCTGTAAGGGCCAGGACTCAGAATCAAAAGAAAATGGTTGGTGCTGCAGACAAGAATGATATCATTTTTGCAATTGGTCCAGCTGGTACCGGTAAAACCTATACTGCAGTTGCCTTGGCCGTGAGGGCCTTAAAAAATAAAATGGTTAAAAAAAT
>JBKCGF010000143.1:0-2949 GCA_046303455.1 Chitinophagaceae bacterium
GGAAGACATAATAACCTGTGGCACTACAGGGGTAGATAAATGGTCGGCCAGCAACAACAAATGGACGAATTTATCCTCTCAAAGCTTTCATGCTGTTCAATCAGATGAAAATCATAAAATATTATATTTATGTGGAAGTAAAGGTAATATAGCAAAAATAATATCTAAATAACATGCCATTATTAATAAATATTAATAAGTAGATGATAAAAAATCTATATTTAATGCATTTTATCAAATAATTTCTAGTTTTTACTTTTAAAGGTTGAAGGCGCAGGGTAATTTTGCACAAAATAATTACTAGCCTATGTGTGGAATTGTTGCTTATGTGGGATACCGAGAAGCCTACCCCGTCATTTTAAAGGGCTTGAAGCGATTAGAGTATCGTGGTTACGACAGTGCAGGAATTGCATTAAATGCCGATGGAATTAATGTTTATAAAAAACAGGGTAAGGTTGCCAATCTGGAGGAGTCGTTGAACGGAAGCAAACTTAGTGCGACAATTGGAATTGGACATACCAGGTGGGCTACACATGGTGAGCCAAGCGATAGGAATGCGCATCCGCATTTGTCCTCTTCTGGAAGACTTGCCATGATACACAATGGTATCATTGAAAATTATGCCGCTCTTAAACAGGAGTTGGAGAAGAAGGGTTATGCTTTCAAGAGTGATACTGATACGGAAGTCCTTTTGAATTTTATTGACGATATCCTTGTACGAAATGAGTGTTCATTGGAAGAAGCTGTGCGTATTGCATTGAAGCGTGTGGTTGGAGCATATGTAATTGTATTGCTGGATGAACAGGATCCTACAACTTTAATTGCTGCCAGAAAAGGGAGTCCACTTGTAATTGGTGTAGGAGAGAATGAACATTTTTTAGCATCTGATGCTTCACCAATTATTGAGTATACCAAACAGGTGGTGTATGTAAATGATTATGAGTTGGCGATCATCAAAGGAAATGATTTGATTTTAAAGAACCTGGGCAATGAAGTGATTACTCCATTTGTGCAACAATTGGATTTAGAGTTGGCTGCAATTGAGAAGGGGGGATATGATCATTTTATGTTGAAGGAAATTCATGAACAGCCTAAGACCATTTTTGATTGCTTGAGAGGAAGATTGGACATGGCCAACCATGAGATCATCATGAGTGGTGTGCAGCAGTACATGGATGAATTGAAAAATGCAAACCGCATCATCATCATTGCTTGTGGAACAAGCTGGCATGCGGGTTTGGTGGCGGAATATGTCATTGAAGAATTGTGTCGCATTCCTGTGGAGGTAGAGTATGCATCTGAATTTCGTTACAGAAATCCGATCGTTAACAAAGGCGATGTAATATTTGCTATATCTCAAAGTGGTGAAACTGCTGATACATTGGTTGCGATTGAAAGAGCAAAAGAACAAGGGGCGATTATTTTTGGGGTATTGAATGTTGTTGGTTCTTCTATTGCGCGTATTTCACATGCAGGTGCTTATACCCATGCGGGTCCGGAAATAGGCGTCGCCAGCACCAAAGCATTTACTGCACAGTTGGTGGTATTGACGATGATGGCTTTGAAAATTGCCAAAGAAAAGAATACAATTTCACATGATCGATTTGTCCATTTGATGGAAGAGTTGAATGCTGTTCCAGATAAAGTGGCAGAGATATTAGCATCCGCTGATGCTGTGAAAGAAGTTGCTTTGAAGCATGCTGATGCATCTAGTTTTCTCTTTCTTGGTAGAGGATATAATTTCCCTGTTGCATTGGAAGGAGCATTAAAGTTAAAAGAGATTTCCTATATCCATGCTGAAGGTTATCCTGCGGCAGAGATGAAGCATGGTCCCATTGCCTTGGTAGATGAAAATCTTCCTGTGTTGTTTGTCGCCACCAAAGACACCTATCATGAAAAAGTGATCAGCAACATGCAAGAGATCAATGCAAGAAAAGGAAAGCTTATTGCTGTTGTGACTAAAGGGGATAAGAGTGTTGAAAGTTTAACAGGTGATCTCATCTATGTACCAGAAGCGGATGAGGTGATTGCTCCAATTTTAAATGTAATTCCACTCCAGTTGTTATCGTATTACATTGGTGTTGGAAGGGGGCTTGATGTTGATCGTCCGAGGAATTTAGCTAAAAGTGTAACCGTAGAATAACGTATAAACTAACCTATGAACAAGATAAGTAAGAAGCCTATTTCTTCGATTGGATATGAGTTTATCAGTGAAGCATATTTGCCTGAAGGCAAAGATGAATACCATCTTCGCAATAGACACAACCACAGTGGTATAGCTTACAGAAGTTTGACTGCTTCTGAGATTGAAACTTTGGTAAGGAACAGCAATACCTCTGATAATTGGAATAACATTCTGGTGTCTGCTCAATTTGATCCACAATTGGTAAAGCAGTGCAGCTTTTTTGGATTGGTGAGAATTGGAAAGTTGGAGCCTCTTTCTCTGGGGTTTCATAACCTGAGTCTTTCTGTTGGCTTGTACAATTCAACCATTATCAGTTGTGATTTTGGAGATAATGTTTGTATTCACCACGTTAATTACCTTTCTCATTTTGTGGTGGGGAGTGAAGTGATGATTGCCAATGTAAATGAGTTGGCAACAACCAGTACAGCTAAGTTTGGCAATGGTATCATTAAAGATGGTGAGACAGAAGCACAACGTATTTGGTTGGAAATTTGTAATGAAAATGGAGGAAGAAAGGTGTTGCCATTTGATGGAATGCTGACTGCCGATGCATTTCTATGGTCGAAATACAGAAGTGATGAAAAGTTGATGAATGCATTTCATTCGTTTACGGAAAAGAAATTTGACAGTTCCAGAGGGCATTATGGAATAATTGGCGACAGAACCGTGATCAAGAATTGTAAAATGATCAAGGATGTTCTGATTGGTTCTGATGCATATATTAAGGGTGCAAATAAAATCAAGAATGTAACCATCAACAGCAA
>JBKCGF010000144.1:0-5146 GCA_046303455.1 Chitinophagaceae bacterium
GGGTGGGTAAAGAATCCAGCGTTAATGGACAAAAAATTACGCACTTTGAGTACCAATTGGATGGGGAAGTCCATGAAGGAAAGATTGGATAACATGCAGGGTGTATTTAATTACGACGAATTTGATTCCTTGGAAAAATTTGATGGGACACATCCTATCGTGATGGAAAAAAGAATAAGAGAAAAAAACTGGGAATTGAATGTAGATGTCACCCGCAAACGGTTTACTCCTAAAAAATACTTTCTTTATCTACTGGAGAAGTACACTGGAATTAGACCATTTACATTCAAAAATTATAAAATTATTTAATCGTCTTTGATAACAATCAACAACTTGAAATATAATCACAACATGAAAAAGCAACTATTCTTCTTCTCATTTTTTTTAGCATTGGTCTTGACTTCAAATGCACAGAAAGTCTTGAACAGTTGGGTATCTCCTGAGTATACAAAACCCGAGTATAGAAAAGTGGCAGTGTTGGCAAAAATTAGTGATAAAGAGTTCCAGCAAATGGTAGAGGATAATGCTGTTTTGGCACTAAGAGAAAAAGGGATCAATGCTATTACCTCTTATTTAAATTTTAAACAAGAGGATTTGTCTAGTCATGAAGCATTAATTGCGAAGGCAGATCAACTGCAAGTAGATGCAGTGGTTGTTTTTTCCGTGAAGCGCGAGGATACCAAAATTCAGAATACACCTACGATTAGTGCAGGTGTTGGCATACCGGTCCGTATTGGATTTCTTCATACCTATATAGGGGGTAGTGTGCCATTGGCGGGTGGATCAAAACTGGTTGATGTGTTGCAGCTCAAATCAGAATTCTATAACCGAAACAGTGATACTCCTCATTGGAATACTATCTACGAGTTCAAATTGAAAAACAACTACGAGGCAATTGCAAAAGGGTGGACGACAAGAACTGTGGATGCATTATTCAGCAAAAAGATACTTTAACCGATAAACTAGTTCACAAATGTCTGTTGAGATTAAAAGGGTAGACCAGTTAAGCGAGTTAACGGGTATCAGAGATTTGCAGGCCTTGAATCTCAGAAAAAATATAGATGCTGAAACTGCTTTATCTCAAGGCTTTCTAACTGCAGCATATACTATGGATTATTTACAAGCGATGCATGACGCTTCTCCATCCATCATTGCTAAGGATGGAGATGATGTGGTGGGTTATGCATTGGTGGCCACAAAAGAAGTTAGAAACGGGCATGATTTGATGGCAGATTTATTCAATGTGATTGATACCAAATATTACAAAGGCAAGTGTTTAAAAGAGGTTAACTATGTGGTAGTCGGGCAATTATGTGTAGCAAAAGATTACAGGGGTCAGGGCTTAGTAAAAAGATTGTATGATTACTACCGTGATTGTTACGCATCAGCACATGAATACCTGATAACGGATGTAGCGCAAGCAAACACACGTTCATTGAACGCACATAAAAAATCTGGCTTTATTGTAATTGATACACTTGTCTATGCAGGCATAGGCTGGGACATCGTCCTCTGGGATTGGAGAAGCTAACCCCTATTCCCTAACCCCTGTTCCCTAATCCCTTCTCCCTGTTCCCTATTCCCTATACCCTATTATACCAACTTCATATTCACCGGATCCCAGTTAACTGGTCTACCCAATTCTGCGCTCAAGTTACAAGCGATAGAAGGCGCAGCCGCTCTTAGTCCAAATGATGCATCTTCAACAATTGTGCTTCCTGTTCGGATGCCATTGAAGAAACTGATCATGTGGTCTAATCTGTCATCGTATCCTTTAGGTGAATCAAATTTGATTTCTCTTAAGTAATCGTATCCACCCATATCATCACCATATTCACTGGCATACCATTTTTTGAATTCTTCTTTTTGTTTAGCAGAGAAGCTTTCATAAGAATCATAACCACCATAACCAGGAGCAGCGTGGCGTTTGAGTGATTTTACTTTTAGGTCATTCCATCCAACATCGATAACACCTTCAGTACCGATTATTTTGAGTCCAAATCCACCTTTGCCTTCGCCATCTGTTAGGTTCACACGCGTTGAAACCTGGAATGCATTGTGTTGCTTAGATGCTTTATACTCCATTAACGCGTTGACCATATCATAGGCATCTCTACCGTCTTTCCAGAGTTTAAGATCAGCCAGACTGAAGATCGTGCTTGGTCCCAATGATCCTGTAATTACGTGAACACTGGTTAACAAATGCACAATCAAATCACCTGCCGCGCCAGTTCCATAGTCTTTATAATTTCTCCATCTGAAAAAGCGTTTGGCATCAAAAGGAACTTTTGGTGCATCACCTAAGAAGCGATCGAAATCCACTGTATCCGGACTCGCATCGGTAGGGATAGAATAATGCCATGCACCTCTGATGTCCGTCCTGTCGCAAAACGCTTGTATATAAGTCAGCTCACCAATAGCGCCAGATTGGAGAACCTTATTGGCTTCGAGGATGGCCAATGCGCTAGCACGCTGACTTCCCACCTGAAATACTTTCTTTGATTTTTTCTGTGCTTCAATGATGCCATGACCTTGTTCAATTTTCTGCACCATTGGTTTCTCGCAGTAAACATGTTTACCTGCATTCAGTGAA
The DNA here is from genome assembly GCA_046303455.1 of Chitinophagaceae bacterium. GTDB lineage: Bacteria > Bacteroidota > Bacteroidia > Chitinophagales > Chitinophagaceae > Pollutibacter. The sequence goes on from JBKCGF010000144.1 coordinate 2,594, forward strand.
TCAATGGCAATACGTTGATGCCAATGGTCGGGTGTACAAATCAATACTGCATCAATATCTTTTCTGTTGAGAATTTCTCTGTAATCTCTTGTAGTAAATAAACCATTGCCCCATTTCTCTTTTGCGTAATCGAGGCGACCTTGATAAAGATCGCAAGCAGCGACTATTTCAACACCTGGTACCCTTAGTGCTGTATCAGTATCAAAATGTCCGATAATTCCAGCACCAATAAGTCCAATTCGTATTTTATCAGTTGCAGCAACTTTAAACTTGCTGCTCATTTCAATTGATGTAACATTTTCTTCGGCCTTAACATTTGTGCCAATGGCTAATGCTGCTGCTGAGCCACCAATTTTTCTGATGAAATTTCTGCGATTATTGTTCATGCTTCAATTTAAGGATAAATCAAATCTTTTGTTAACCCATTTTCAATTATTTATCTATCCATAAAGTGGGCATGTTTTGGTAATTTTGCGTCGTTCACCAATTAGCATGAAGGAAAAGCTCAAAAGATTAGCAGATAGCCTGGAGGGAGAATTGTTTTTTGATAAAACAATGAGGACTTTATATGCTACAGATGCTTCTGCTTATCGGGAACTGCCTCTGGCAGTAGCCATCCCCAAGACAGAAAAAGATATTGAGCGACTCATCGCGTTTGCATTGGCTGAACAAACATCTCTTATTCCAAGGACAGCTGGTACGTCGTTAGCAGGACAAGTAGTGGGAAGTGGTATTATAGTTGATGTATCTAAACATTTCACTTCAATTCTTGAATTGAATAAAGAAGAGGGATGGGTAAGGGTGCAGCCAGGTGTGATCAGAGATGAATTGAATATATTTCTCAAGCCTCATGGTTTGTTTTTTGGACCGGAAACTTCTACTGCCAATCGTGCAATGATTGGTGGAATGGTGGGCAACAATTCATGTGGTTCTAATTCTGTAGTATATCGAAGTACAAGAGAGCATTTGCTGGAAGTTAAAGCAATTTTAAGTGATGGTTCTAAAGCTACATTTCATGCATTGACCCTAGATGAGTTTCATGAAAAATGCGAATTGGAAAATCTGGAAGGCAAAATTTATAAATCTATAAGAAGCCTTTTAGGTAATTATGATAATCAGCAGGAGATCCGAAAAGAATTTCCAAAGAAGACTGTAGAGCGCAGAAATACTGGCTATGCAATCGATTTGGTCATCGATATGGCTCCATTCCAGGCTGGGGGTCCGGATTTTAATTTTTGTTCATTGATAGCCGGGTCTGAAGGAACACTTGCCTTTATTACAGAAATCAAACTGAATGTGGTTCCTGCCCCACCAAAGGAGACTGGATTATTGTGTGTGCATTTTAATACCATCGATGAATCGCTACACGCTAACCTGATTGGGTTGAAATACAGGCCCAGTGCCAGTGAGTTGATTGATCATTATGTGTTGGAATGCACTAAAGGAAATATCGAGCAAAGCAAGAACAGGTTTTTTGTGCAGGGTGATCCTGGTGCAATTTTAGTTATAGAATTTGTCAGAGAAACCAGAGAGGAAATAATTGCAATTGCAAAACAGGTAGAAGAGGAAATGCGAGCTGCAAATCTTGGGTATCATTTCCCCTTGTTGTTTGGTGCAGATACTAAGAAAATCTGGACACTTAGAAAAGCTGGATTGGGTTTGTTGAGTAATCTTCCTGGTGATGAAAAAGCAGTGCCGGTCATTGAAGACACTGCTGTGGATGTAGAGGATTTGCCAGCTTATATCCGAGAGTTCAATGAGATTTTACAAAAACATGGGTTGTATGCCGTGCATTATGCCCATGCCGGATCAGGCGAATTGCATCTGCGTCCCATTATCAACTTAAAGACGAAAGAAGGTAATCAGTTGTTCCGCACCATAGCTGAGGAAGTGGCTACGCTTGTAAAAAAGTATAAAGGATCGTTGAGTGGTGAACATGGTGATGGCAGGTTGAGAGGTGAATTCATCAAGCAGATGGTAGGAGAGAAGAATTATCAGTTGTTGAAGGAAGTAAAGCAGGCGTGGGATTCCCAGCATATTTTCAATCCGAATAAAATTGTTGATACCCCTCCGATGGATACCATGTTGAGGTATGTACCCGGACAATTAACACCGGAGTTTAAAACGGTGTTCAGGTTTCATCAGCAAGATATTTTGCAGCATGCTGAGCAATGCAATGGCTCTGGTGATTGCAGAAAAACACATTTGTCGGGTGGTACTATGTGCCCCTCTTATATGGCCACCAGAAATGAAAAAGATACTACAAGAGCCAGGGCAAATATTTTGAGAGAATTTCTAACGCATTCGGATAAACAGAACAGATACGATCATAAAGAGATTTATGAAGTAATGAGTTTGTGTTTGAGTTGTAAGGCTTGTAAAAGTGAATGCCCTTCGAATGTGGACATGGCCAAATTGAAAGCAGAATTTTTGCAGCATTATTACGACGCCAATGGTATTCCATTCAGGAGCAAGCTGATTGCGAATTTTACCGCTACGGCTAAGCTTGGTTCAATTGCACCATCATTGTATAACTGGGCAATGGATAATTCA
>JBKCGF010000145.1:0-5682 GCA_046303455.1 Chitinophagaceae bacterium
TTCTTAACCAAAACTATACACAATGAGTCCCTTTTTCTTAGATGCTGCCATCGCAGCCGACAACTACGTTGCCTTTACGTTTTTTATTGGCACAATGGCCATGATGGCCGCTTCGGTTTTCTTCTTCTTTGAATTGAGCAACACTGAAAAAGCATGGCGTACTTCTGTGCTTGTATCTGGTTTGATCACTTTCATTGCAGCAGTTCACTATTACTACATGAGAGGCTACAACCTCGAAACAGGTGGTGATTCTCCAACCTTCTTCCGCTATGTAGACTGGTTGTTGACCGTTCCTTTGATGTGCGTTGAGTTCTACTTGATTACCAAAAAATCTGGTGGTACAACCTCATTATTATGGAAACTCATTTTTGCTTCAGTTGTAATGTTGGTTACCGGTTACTTCGGTGAAACAATTTACAGCGACCAGAGTGTACTTTGGGGTGTAATCAGCGGCGCTGCTTACTTCTATATCGTATACCTTGTATGGTTTGGTGAAGTTGCAAAACTTGCTACTGCAGCATCTCCAGCTGTTGCTAAAGCAAACAAAACACTTGGATGGTTTGTACTTGTAGGATGGGCTATCTATCCTTTGGGTTACATCGTAGGTACTCCAGGTGGTCTTTTCGGTATGTCTGCTGAATCATTAGGAATTGGCGGATTGAACATGGACATCATCTATAACATTGGTGATGCTGTAAACAAGATTGGTTTTGGTCTTGTAATCTATGCACTAAGCCGCTCTGAATCTAAATAAGAGAGACACGCATATTAAATGTAAAGGCCTATGTTAACACATGGGCCTTTCATTTATGTTTTCATCTTTAAATCGACTGCTTTGAACCGCTCCTCCACTTTTTCCAATCTTACCTGGCTAAATGCAATCCTTGGATTGGGATTGGTATGCTGGCAAAAATGGAATGGTTCAATACCATTTGAGATACAGCTTGTATATTTCATAGCGATGATCGCACTTACTGGTATACCACATGGTGCTCTAGACCATATAGTTGCTAAAGTGAACGACACCAAAAATGGCAAACAGTTTCAGTTTACCCATTTTCTCTTCAAATATCTTGTCGCCATTGTTTTTTATGCAGCCTGCTGGGTTTTTCTTCCAGCATTGAGCCTTTTGCTGTTCCTGGTCATTTCTGCATGGCATTTTGGAGAAACTGACATCCCCAACATGAAAAAAGAGTGGATTTGGAACATCAACCGCATACTTTGGGGAAGTTTTGTTTTGTTGTTGATTTTACTGACACACCAAAAAGAAACCGAAAGCATTCTTTTCCGAATCACACAGAACTCAACGGTAGTAATAGAGATTTGGAATTACCTATGCGAACAAAAACCGTTTTTTCTTTTTGGTTTTGGGACTGTAGTTTTCACACTGAATAGTTTTCGCTATTTCAGAAATGAAAAACAGTTTTCGCCTTTGATGCTTTTGAATCTTATTATCATTCTTATTATTAGTATTTACCTTCCTCTATTGCCTTCCTTTGCATTGTATTTTGGCGGATGGCATGCTATTCGTTCGTTTGAAATGATTTTCACTTATTTAAAATCGCAACAGTACAACCAGCAAATGAATGCGATTGGCATGTGGCGAAAAACAATGCCCATGACAATCATGGCAGGATTATTTTTTATTCTCGCCTCTTTTGTTTGGTCATATGCAGGTATTTCATCAGATCCATTGCCTGTCATCTTTATCTTTCTTTCTGTAATTACACTGCCGCATCTGGATGTGATGAACCAGATGATCAAAAACAGTGAATAGATTTCATCGTGCTATTGCTGATCTTCAATTAATTTTGTGGGCATGGACAACCAAATGCCAAAACAGCAAATAACCATCAGGCCAATTGCTCAGCAAGACAATCCCTCTATTGCAAAAATCATCAGATCAACCCTGGAGGAATTTGGCGCCAATAAGCCAGGCACTGTTTACTATGATGCATCAACAGATCATTTGTTTGAATTGTTTCAAACCAAAGGAGCAGGATATTTTATAGCTGAAGTGAATGGCGAAATGATGGGTGGCGGTGGCTATTTCCATAGTGATGGTTTACCAGAAGATACCTGTGAACTGGTAAAAATGTATTTAAAGCCTCAAAGCAGAGGTAAAGGTATTGGCGCATCGATTATTTTAAGATCGATGGAAGATGCAAAGAAAAATGGCTTCACCAAAATGTATCTGGAAACCATGCCTGAATTGAAACAGGCGATTGCAGCTTATGAAAAATTTGGTTTTGAATACCTAACTGGACCAATGGGAAATACCGGTCATCATGGTTGTTCAGTTTGGATGTGTAAGTCACTCTAGTCAGGAAATCAACTTTACTTCATAAACTGGACTAAACAGATAAATTTTACCAGTTGATACTTCTGTTGCCTTGATTCGTTTTCTTACTCTTTCACCACACTCAAAGATGCGGTTTCCCTTTATTGCAAACTTTGCTCCAATGCTGAGCTCCTCTACCAAACAATGCCCTTCTTTTACAGGATCATACTTCCTCAATACACGCATTAAATTGACGTCAGCACATGAACTCGCCGCAGGATTGGTCAACGATTGCTCCAATTGAATCTTTATATCCTTTGGAAAAAAAGAAGCACCAATAAAATGTTTGAGTAATTCTGAAAACTGCTGCTTCCACTCCCTTCCATGCGCCTCTACCCTATGACCAAATCTAATAAACGTAATGAGGTGTGCCAGCTCATGTAAGAGCGTGACCAAAAAAGCATATGGATTTAAATTGCCATTTACACTGATGCGATGGGCTTTGCCTGAATGAGCATTTCGGTAATCCCCCAGTACAGATGAACGTGAACGTGTTATGGTGAGGTGAACTTTATAGTGTAACAAATAAGGCTCTACCATAGGATAAGCGCCTTCGGGTAAAAAATCGATTAACGACTGAAGAGGTGCCTGAGACTTTGACATGTTTATTTCTGCTTCAATAATTCCAGTAATCCCTTAATCTCTAGAAATGTATAAAACAAATACAAGAACATTGATGCAAATACAGCTGGGAGATTTTTTTGTTCTCCAGCGTATAACACATACAGCACGACTGCCCCAGCACCTACAATGAACTTCATCAGGAAGGACCCATACACGGCCGACATGAAATTAAATGTTGACTTGGCGTTCAAACCACGGTTCAACATATAAAACGAAACAATCGTCAGCGTAAATACAAAAATGTTTCCAGTAATCAATACATCCGCATCAATACCAGCAGTTTTAAGTTGTTTATAAAAAACCAAGGCTATAAAATTAACAACAATAAAAAGTAACCAAATTGGACGAAGTGATTTCCTAAGGTTCATTTGTTTTTCCTGTTTGTGTCGATGATGATTTTGATGAGCGAAGATACCACAATCAATAAAGGTAAAACCCAAATAAACACCGGTGTTTTAATCGAGAAATAATCGTCAACTTTAGAGCCTAGCCATAAGCCAACACCAATGGAAATAAAAAACTGAGTTGCGAGTCCCATGTAACGCATAAGCGGTTGACTCGACTTTTTTGTATCCTTGTTTGGTGGAGGTTTGAACGACATTAATCAAAAACTATTCAAGGGTTTCTTCCAGATCTGGTATGGAAATGACAGCAGTGTCTAAAACAAGTTCTGCTTTTCCGGACAAGACATTTTTAACATTTTCCCAGTACGCTTCTCTGTATTGAATTTGCTTTTCAAGTGAATCAGTACGGAGTTTTAACCTGGTTAATTCACGGCGTTCCGACTGACTACCGTAACCAGGAATATAAAATTTAAGGGGAGTAAAACTGATCAATGCAGTGGTTAATCCCACCAAAACAACAAATACAAAACAAGCAGCGATATAAACCCCTAGTCTCGTAATTTTAAAGGTGACAACTTCCTCATAAGAATGATCATTCATCACCACCAGTCTGTAACGATTGGTAAGACGTTTGAACCTGCTTTGCTTTAGGGTTTCATTCATGATTTACACTTTGAAAACTTCTATAAAGTTACTGTTAATTCACAAATCCACCCCTTTTAAAATAGCAGGATTAAGCGTAGTTTTACAACCCGTGCAAAAACCTGTTGGTCATATCGCCTGGTGTATTCGTTTCGCTTCAGTCCTGGTACTGGTACTAAGCAGCAACGTTAATTTATTCGCACAACTTAACCTCACCTACGACCTCAAAAAGCCAAAGGCTTATGAAAACAGAAAGTTAAAATCAGAACTAACCCCTGATAAAAAAATCAATCCTGTAAAACGCATGAAAGAAAATGTAGTGGCACACTACAATTTTTATTTTAATGCAAACAATAAATTACAAGATGTAATCGCATCAGCAAAACAGTCGCACAAAGATAGTTTCACCAACCAGCTTGCTTTCTACAATTACACCCTAGATCAAACAGCTGCTCAAAAACAAGAATTGGATTCTGTGATCCATAAAGCCAATAATGGCATATTGTTGCACGACTTAAGAAACGACTGGGTAGACGACTTGTATTTGTTAATGGGACAAGCATATTTCTACCAAAAGAAATTCGACTCTGCTTATGATGTTTTCCAATATATCAACTACACGTTTCAGCCCAGAACTAAAGATGAAATAGGATTAGAAAAAAGTATAGGCTCAAACCTGAATACCCAGGGAAACATCTATACCATATCAACTAAAGAGTCGGGCTTGTCATCTCACCCCTCTTCCAGGAATGATGCCTTGGTCTGGATTATTCGAACCTTACTGGCACAGGATAACAATGATGAAGCTAAAGGTTTGATAGAGACCTTACAACGGGACCGCAATTTTCCAAAGCGACTGCAAGATCAATTGGCAGAGCAGAAAGCCTATTTGTATTTTAAATACAACCAGCCAGACTCCTGCGCTTATTACCTTGAAAAATCGATTGATGCCACATCGGGTAACCTGGAAAAAGCAAGAAGATATTTTCTCATTGCACAGTTGAAAAGCAAATCTGGACAAAAAGAAACTGCCAATAAATTTTATGATAAGTCAATCGCCATTACCACTGATCCGGTCATGGAAGCATATGCACGCATTTATCAGGTTGCCCTAAGCGCCAATGAAGAAGATCTTGAAAAAAGAACAAACGAACAAGTAGAGATGCTCCTTCGAATGGCAAAAAGAGAAAAATACCTGTCGTATCAATCTATCATTTACAATGCAGCTGCAGAGATGGAAATGGGAAGGAACAAATCTGAAGCAGCTATTGATTTGTTATTGAAAAGTAATGCTGCAAATTCAAATGATCAGGCTGGGCGTTCATTCAATAACTTAAAAATTGCAACACTCGCATTTAATGGTAAAAATTATAAGCTTGCAAAGACCTATTACGACAGCCTTGGCCTGATTCCAAAGGAAATGGAGAAAGAAGTGGAAATCAAGAAAAAAGTATCCAATGAATTGGTCGCCTTACTTGATGTAATCGAAAAAGAGGATAGTCTTGAAAGGGTTGCGAAAATGCCTGAAAAAGAAAGAGAAGATTATTTAAAATCAGTTTTTAAAAAACTAAAAAGAGAACAAGGGCTTGAAGAAGAAGAGGAAGATGCTGCTGTTGCTCAAGTTGTAAGTACTGGAGGAGGAAGGGGACAAAGAAATAATGTACTAGACGAAAACACCGGTAGTATATTTAACAATACACAGCAAAAAGGTGAATGGTATTTCAATAACCC
>JBKCGF010000146.1:0-12465 GCA_046303455.1 Chitinophagaceae bacterium
GCAAACGAAACTTGAAAAGAAACCATCAACAATAAAAAAACACAAAACTTCCTCATGGAATAAAAACAATAGGGTGCCTTAAATGTTCACATGCAAATACTACAAAAATGAATCGGACTCGCGATATGCTTTGATCAAGGCCAATTCTCCTTCCTTGCCTTTGATTGAATTACCGTGCTCCATACCCATGATACCACGATAACCCTTGTTATAGATGTGTTTGAATATGTTTTTGTAATTCATTTCACCTGTGGTAGGCTCATTTCTGCCTGGATTATCTCCAATTTGGAAATAGCCAATTTCGTCCCATGTTTTATCGATATTAGCTATGATGTTCCCCTCATTTCGCTGCATGTGGTACATGTCGAATAAAATTTTACAAGAAGGACTGTTCACTGCCTTACAAATCATGTAAGTCTGCGTAGAATAACGCAGGAACAAATCCGGGTTATCGCTCAAAGGCTCTAAAACCATTACCAATCCATGCTTTTCAAGGATTTCTGTTCCTCTTCTCAATCCATCAATCACATGGGCTGTTTGCATATCCAGGTGTTGCGTCCTGTCAAAATTACCCGGCACAACAGTCATCCACTTTGCATTACATCGCTTGGCAACTTCAACAGCAGTTTTACAATCCCTCACAATGGTATCCTTGAACTCTTGCTTGCCTGTTGCCAAACTCATTTTCCAATGCCACCCATTGGTGGTAATTACAAACACACCCATTTGCATTCCTAGCTTAGCGAGTGTATCTCCAATTTTTGCTTGCATTTCAGGCGTACGATCCATCATACCATTATCTTCAATCGACCTGAACCCTTGTTCATGAGCAAATTTTATTTGCTCGATAAAATCTTTTCCGGCATGTGCTGCAAACATACCATCATGAAAACCATAATTCAAATTAAACGGCTTCTGTGGTTCAGCTACTTTTGAATTTGCGAACAAAGATATACCTGGAAAAGCAACTGCGCCAGCAAGTGCAGAATTTCTTAAAAAACCTCTACGTTCCATGGTAATAAAATTGGCTTGATGAAATCGTTATTGATAACTACAATTTAACTAAAATTGCATGAAATCATTGCCATTGAAAAAATTAATTGGTTTTATTGCAACTGCTATATTGGTGCACGGATTGTGTATTGCTCAAAACAATACTGTTGTCTCAGAAGAAATCATCCTTCCGGGCTCAAGTCAAAAGTTAAAAATGGTTAAACTTTCTGGCGGCAGTTTTACCATGGGAAGTAATACTGGCAAAGCCAATGAAAGGCCAGCTAAGCAAATACAGGTATCCGGATTTTGGATGGGTGCTTATGAGGTTACACACGACCAATACAATATATTTTTCAGGGACGAAAATTTGTCGCAAGGCTCAAAAGTGGATGCCGTGACAAGACCAACAGCACAATACATAGACTTGAGCTGGAATATGGGTAAAGAAGGCGGCTATCCGATGAACAGCATGAGTGTGGATGCAGCCATGATGTTTTGTAAATGGCTTTGGCAACAGACAGGAGTATTTTATCGGCTACCTACTGAAGCAGAATGGGAATATGCCTGCAAAGCAGGAAGCAATGGCAATTATTCATTTGGAAACGATCCAAAGCTACTTGGACAGTATGCTTGGTTCAAGGGAAACAGTAAAGGGAAATACCAAAAAGTAGGAACGAAAAAACCCAACCTATGGGGATTGTATGATATGCATGGAAATGTTTCAGAATGGACAATGGATCAATATGACTCCTCTCTTTTGACCAAATTGAATGTGGGACAATTAGATCCTGTTTCTTTTCCCACGAGCAGGTATCCAAGAAGTATTCGAGGAGGTTCATATATGGATGATGCGCCATTATTAAAAGCAAGCAGCAGGAGTTTTTCTATACCTGGTTGGAACAAAAGAGATCCTCAAATACCCAAAAGCAGGTGGTGGCTTACCGATGGAATGTTTGTAGGCTTTAGAATTGTTCGACCAATCAACCAACCCTCTGCGGAAGAAGCCGAAAAATTTTATAAATTGTACTTAGGTAACTAAACTCAAAACAACAACGATGCAAAATCCCAAGCCATTGAACAGTAACCAGCGCCGCGAGTTTGTAAAAACTGCAGGCTTAGCTTCTGGTGCAATTTTAGCAGCTCCCTTGATGAGCAATGCAAACTTTTTTTCAGGTGCAAATGATGTGATAAAAGTAGCGCTGATTGGCTGCGGTGGCAGAGGAACAGGTGCTGCTGTGCAAGCCTTGAGAAGCAAGCAAAACGTGAAACTGGTTGCAATGGCAGATGCATTCAAAGACCGAATAGATTCTGCATACAAAGCAATTACCGGCGATTTATCAGAAGCAGGCATCAGTGGGGATATCACCAAAATGATTGATGTACCTGAAGAAAGAAAGTTTGTTGGCTTTGATGCCTACAAGCAAGCGATTGCTTTAGCAGACGTTGTTATACTTACTACTCCTCCCGGATTCAGACCGATTCATTTTGAAGAAGCAGTCAACCAGAACAAACACATCTTCATGGAAAAGCCCGTTGCGACTGACCCTGAGGGTATTAAAAAAGTATTAGCGGCTGCAGCTGTTGCAAAATCAAAAAAGCTAAACGTAGTTGTTGGCCTTCAAAGACATTATCAAAACTCCTATCGTGAGCTTTTCAAAAGAAAAGACATGATTGGAGAAATCACCTCAGCGCAAGCATGGTGGAACAATGACGGTGTTTGGGTGAACCAAAGAAAAGAAGGACAGACAGAAATGGAATACCAAATGCGCAACTGGTATTATTTCAATTGGCTTTGTGGCGATCACATTACCGAGCAACACATCCACAATATCGATGTGATCAATTGGTTTAAGGGAGCATACCCAGTAAAAGCACAAGGAATGGGAGGAAGAGAAGTAAGAAAGGGTAAAGACAATGGAGAGATATTCGACCACCACTATGTAGAGTTTCATTATGCAGATGGATCTATTTTAAATAGCCAATGCCGTCACATTAAAAATACCATGTCTAAAGTAGATGAGTTGATTGTTGGGACAAAAGGTAAAATATTCTGTGGTGCAGCAAATATCAGAGACCACAAAGGTGGACTTCTTTATCAGTTCGATAGAAAAACAGAAAATGATCCTTACCAATCAGAACATGATGAACTCTTTGCAGCAATAGCAAAGGGAGAATATAAATTTGCAGATGCAGAGAATGGAGCGAAGAGTACCATGACTTCCATTTTAGGAAGAATGGCTACATACAGTGGGAAGCTGGTGGAGTGGGACAAAGCACTGAATTGTGGACTGAATCTTCAACCTACTGCTTACTCTTGGGATACTTTACCAAAATCATTACCTGACGCAAATGGTCAGTATAAGATTGCGGTACCTGGTGTAACGAAGTTTTATTAATAGGGATTAGGGAATAGGGATTAGGGATTAGTAAATTCCACTGTTCCCTATTGCCTATTCCCTGTTGCCTAATCCCTATTCCCTACTCCCTGTTCCCTACTTATCAGTCCTGAATAAGTTCACGGGCAATCCTTCAGCAGAAAAAAGATTAGGCATGGCTGTATTGGTAAAACCAAAACGAACATGCTTGGGTTGTTTGATTGCAGGATGGTAAACAATAACCGTCTTGCCTTCTACCCTTGCTTTTGCTGGCATGAAATTACCATCTTCTCCAGCGATGTAAAAATCAGTCGGATCACCACCCTTGGATACCAACGCTACAGGCACATGATCAAATTGAATGCGAATTGCTGCCTTCTCAATTGTATGTGATTTATAAACTGGACTTTTATAAGCACCAACATTCATTCCATAAGTATCCGCTAGTGCATATGCTGCCAATCTAGCTGCAACTTCTTTTTTCATTGTTGGGTGGATGTCTTTTATATTATCCACCAAATCACTTATGACAACCATCCCTGTCTTTGCATGCGATGCAGCTTCTGTTTGCGCTTCTCTTAACAAAGCGCCATTGATGTGCGCATCACTGTATGCATAAGGAGCAATCTGCACAAAATAAAAGGGAAACTCTTTACCCCATGCATTTCTCCAGCTGTCAATCATGCTGGTAAGTAATCTTTTGTAACCATAATGTGTATCGACATTGCTTTCACCTTGGTACCAAAGCGCCCCTGCAATTGAATAGTTGGTTAGTGGATAAATCATCGCATTATAAGCCTCTCCACTTTTATAGGGCCACCAATCAAATGCTGGTATTTTATTTGCTGCATTGCGAAGATCTGGATCATTCATAATCAAATCGGCTGGTGTCCATACTTCAGCAGGAGTTCCTCCCCAATTGCTGTTGATCAAGCCGACTGGATATCCTGTTGTGTTTTGAATTTGCTTTCCAAAAAAATAGCCTATCGCACTAAAATGCAACATATCCTCGGGATTGCATACTACCCAACGTGCCCTTATATCATCTTGAGGTGTTGAAGACGTTGATTTAGGAACATAAAAGAATCGGATATTTTTATTAGTTGCGTTTGGTGATTCGTCTTTCGATTGTTGCAGTCCCTGGTCAGCTGACCATTCCATATTGCTTTGTCCTGAACACACCCAAACCTCGCCAATCATTACATCCTCCAATACAATTTCATTGGCGCCTTTGATTTTTATGGTATAAGGTCCGCCTGCTTTGGGAGTATTGATTTCCGCTACCCACCTTGCGCCTCTACTACCCTTCGTTTCATAGGTAGTATTGTCCCAACTCACTGTAATGGTAATCTTCTCAGCAGGGGCTGACCAACCCCAAAGCTTCACTTTGGATTGCTGCTGTAAGACCATGTGAGAACCTAAAATTGATGGAAGTCTTACATCAGCTTTGGCTGTTAAGACAATCAATAGAACTAGAAAAAACGATTGTATTTTTTTCATTTGTAAATTATTACAATCTGAAAATAATCAATTTCCGTATATCAGATTAACTCAAAGAATTTTACCTTTGGACTATAAATGAATTCATCTATGAAAAAATCAATATTTACCTTCTTTTTTTTCGCAGCAATTACACTATTTAGTACAACTATCCAAGCTGCCATTTTACCACCAACTTCTGTTAAATCTGAAGCTCAAATCAAGGAGGCCATTAATGAATTCAACAGCCTGTCTAAAGCTGAAAAAAAAGATAGAGTTTCAAAAGTTAAATCTACAATACAGCAGTACAAAGCCAACTTTAAAAACGGCGAGAAGATTGATGACAACAAATTGTTGGCTATCATCTTTGCAATCTTGATTCCACCAGTCGGAGTTGTGCTTTATGAGAATAAAGTGACTACAAAATTCTGGATTTCCCTTTTATTGACATTTATCTTCTGGCTACCTGGCATGGTTTATTCGTTACTAGTGGTAACAGATAATGCTTAATTACTAGGATAATACATCCTTCTTTTTAAAAATCACTATTGATGCTGTCAGAAAACCAATGATATGCAAAAATAGGATTCCAGCAGAAATCATAACTGCCGGTAGATTCTCTATTGAGCCCACAATCTGTTCATTGTTATCATTGATTTGAACATCAAAGAAACCTTTCCAACCCAACATGTGGCTGGTAAAAAGGAAGGGCTTTGTTTTATCAAAGATGGGAAGATCCAATGTATTGAGGATTGTGAAAACGATGATGATACTCATGGTAGCCATAATGGGACCAATAGAGTTTTCTGCAAAAAGGCTTAAGAAAAAACTCATTGCAGCTACAGTAGTCATAGCCAATGCAGCAAACCCAAATGCTGCAGCATAACGCCAGAGTACATCAGACTTTACAATTTGTGTTACCTGATCGCTTTTCAAGATGAGCATATCATCTACGCCAAATACAATCATTGAGATTCCAAGTGCCCAAATAGCCATCCACAACAAGAGTGCCATCGTGTAAATAGCCGTCGCACTAAATTTACCTGCAATGAGTTTTGCTCTGCTGATGGGTTTAGTAAGCAATACTCTTAAAGTACCTTGAGCAGCTTCACCTGAAATCATATCTCCCGCAACAAGTGCAATCAATAACGGAACATGAACAAGCATCAATTGTAAGATGATGTAGGCCAGCAAATAACCGTTCATGATGTTTCCATTGATGTCAAAAGAATCAGTAAACGATTGCATCCCAAACTGCATATAAGCTTTACCATCAGCATAAAATCCAAACTGAATGAGTCCAACTATTGCAGCAATAGCACCAAAAGCTATATAGGTTCTGGGCTTTCTAAATATTTTATAGAGTTCGAGATATACGATTGTACTAAACTTCATTGCCAGCAGTTAAGGATAGGAAATAAGCCTCCAGTGAGTTCATTGAACGAAGGCTGGTTACATTAATATTGTGTTCTACAAGCAGCTTGTTTAATTGTCCTACTGCTTTAGCTTCAGTCTCTACAATCAGTTTACCATCTGGCGCATGTTTTAGTCCCTTTGACCAAGCACTGTTTTCAATGAGTTGTTTAGCACCAAGATCATTATCCACAGTAATCTCAAGTCTTACATGATTAGGATTGAGCAATTCATTTACCTTCCCTTCTACTATTTTCTTGCCTTTATTAATGATGAGCATACTATCAGCCACTTGCTCAATTTCTGACAAGAGATGTGATGAGACCAGAACAGTCTTTTTTCTTTCTTTACTTAACAACAAAATCAAATTCCTGATATCGGCAATACCCTGAGGATCGAGACCGTTTGTAGGTTCATCCAAGATGATAAATGCGGGATCGTGAACCAGTGCGACAGCTATACCCAATCTTTGTTTCATGCCTTGAGAATATACCCTTACCGGATCATGACATCTTTTTTCGAGTCCCACTAAAGCCAGCGTTCGATTGATTTCTTCTTTTGAGATTCCTTTTCCACTCATCTTTGCAAACAGACTTAAATTTTCATAGCCCGTGAGGTATTTATAGAGATCTGGCTTTTCAACTACAGCACCCATTTGATTGAGGATTTCCTCTCTATGTTGATTGATTGATTTTCCAAACAATTGAATTGAACCACTTGAAGGTGTAATGAGTGATAGCAACATTCTGATGGTCGTGGATTTACCCGCTCCATTTTGTCCTAAAAATCCATACACTTCACCTTGCTGAACAGAAAACGATAAATCATCTACTGCAACAAAACTTCCAAAACTCTTTTTTAGATTTGCAACCTCCAGGATCATGATAGCTTATATTGATTTTGTATGTATTGGTAAGCCATACACAATTTAAACAATTAATCTTTCAGATAAGTTCAATAAAAAACGCCGGTGAATACCGGCGTTTTTTGATATTATCTTTTGCTCATTTTATTTGTACTGAGCAACGATTGTTTTTGCAAATTCAACCATTGTTTTAATACCATCTTCTGGAAGATTTCCTTTTTTGAATTCAGCAAGAATCTCTGGATGTTTCATTTCCATCTCAGAAAGGAATTGCTCTTCAAAATCTTTAACAGATCTAACAGGAACCTCTTTCAAAAGACCTTGTGTACCAAGGTAGATGATGGCTACTTGTTTTTCAACAGCAACTGGTTGGTACTGACCTTGTTTCAAAATTTCCACGTTACGTGCACCTTTGTCGATTACAGACTTGGTTGCTGCATCAAGGTCGCCACCAAATTTAGAGAAGGCTTCCAATTCGCGGTAAAGTGCCTGATCAAGTTTAAGGGTACCAGATACTTTCTTCATCGACTTGATCTGTGCATTACCACCCACACGGCTTACAGAGATACCCACGTTGATAGCGGGACGAATACCGGCATTGAACAAGTTAGATTCAAGGAAGATTTGTCCGTCAGTAATTGAGATTACGTTTGTAGGAATATAAGCAGATACGTCACCTGCCTGTGTTTCAATGATTGGCAAAGCAGTCAATGAACCACCACCTTTTACAAGGTGCTTGATCGAATCTGGCAAGTCGTTCATCTTGGCAGCCACTTCATCCTTTGCAATTACTTTTGCAGCACGCTCAAGTAAGCGACTGTGCAAGTAGAATACGTCACCAGGATATGCTTCACGTCCTGGAGGGCGACGCAACAACAAAGAAACCTCACGATAAGCAACTGCTTGCTTAGAAAGATCATCGTAAATGATCAAGGCTGCATTACCTGTATCACGAAGGAATTCTCCAATCGCAGCACCAGCGAATGGCGCATAGAATTGAAGTGGTGCAGGATCAGCTGCAGGAGCAGCAACGATGATGGTATAATCCATTGCACCATTGTCTTCCAAAGTCTTCATCACACCCGCGATGGTTGAAGCTTTTTGTCCAATTGCGACATATATACAATATACAGGCTTACCTGCTTTGTAAAATTCTTTTTGGTTGATGATGGTATCGATAGCAATTGCAGTCTTACCCGTTTGACGGTCGCCAATGATCAATTCACGCTGACCCCTTCCAATTGGAATCATGGCGTCTATTGCCTTGAGACCAGTTTGCAAAGGCTCCTTTACCGGCTCACGGAAGATAACCCCTGGCGCTTTACGCTCAATTGGCATCTCATACAAATCGCCGGTAATTGGACCCTTACCATCGATTGGCTCACCCAATGTATTGATTACGCGACCAACCAAACCCATACCGGCTTTGATAGATGCGATCATTCCTGTTCTTTTTACTTTAGAACCTTCTTTGATGCCTGTACCTTCACCCATCAATACCACACCCACGTTGTCTTCTTCAAGGTTCAATGCAATGGCTTTAACGCCACTTTCAAATTCAACAAGCTCACCGGATTTTACGTTGTTCAATCCGTAAATGCGAGCAATACCGTCACCCACCTGAAGTACGGTGCCCACTTCTTCCAATTCAGCAGAGGTGTTGAAATTACTCAGCTGTTGACGAAGTATCGCTGAAATCTCATCGGGCTTAATGTCTATCATATCTGATGATTTAAAAAATGATTCTTGTGGTTATTTAATTTGACTAACGTACATGTTTTTGATAAACTGCTTCTTGATAAATTGAAGATCATGTTTAATACTCGCATCAAACAATTTATCATCCACTTGCAATACAAGTCCGCCTAAAATTGAAGCATCTACTTTTTCCTTTAACTCTATAGATTTACCAGAGAGCATTTTATTTTGCTTCAATTCCTTTACAATTGATTGTCTTACTTCATCAGAAACAGCAACAGCAGTTGTCATTTCAACAACCTTAATACCCTTGTGGATTCTGTATTTATCAAAATAGGCTTCAATGATATCCTTAATGGCAACGGATCTTCCTTTGTGGAAAATCAACTTGAAAAAGGAAATGGTTATAGGCTGTACATGTTGAGCAAAGACTGCTTCAAATATCGCCGTCTTCTTTTCACTACCAATAACAGGTGAACCAAGAATTGATTTTAATTCATTGTGGTTAGCCTGCTGAATAGTATTCAGATCTGCATGCACTTCATCTACCTTGCCTGTTTCCAGAGCAAGATCAAATAATGCTTTTGCGTAACGGTATGCAACTTTAGATTGACCCATGCTTTTCTATCATTAATTTCCAAACTGGTGTAATTCACCAGCCATTTGCTGAATATATTTTTCCTGCTCTGCCTTATTATCCAGTTGCTTACGAATCACTTTCTCAGCAACTTCAATGACCATATTGCCAATTTGGTTCTTTACATCGGTTAAAGCAGCCATCTTCTGTGTATGAATAGCAGCCTGAGCATCTGCTATAATTTTAGAAGCTTCAGCCTTAGCTTGTTCTTTTGCCTCATTTACAATACGATCCTTGGTCTCTTTTGCTTCTTTCAACATTTGCGTGCGTTCTTCACGTGCCTGAGCCATTAAAGCTTCATTCTCACTTTTCAACTGCGCCATTTCCGCTTTTACTTTCTGAGCAGAAGCCAAGGATTCAGCGATACCAGTTTCACGCTCTGATAATGATTTGATGATGATTCCCCACGCATATTTCTTTAGGATAAAGAAAACGAGAAGAAATGCAACAAGGGTCCACACCAAAAGACCTAAACCAGGTAATAAAAGATCCATGTTTTATAATTTAAAAGACTTGTTTTTAAAGTACTGCATCCTCCGCCCTGTGCTTTGGATGCAGTATGATTTTGCGAAATTCTTGTTGCTTATTTCAATACAGCAAGAAGACCTGCGATAACCGCGAAAAGGGCAACACCCTCAACGAAAGCGGCAGTCAGGATCATGTTCGCACGAATGTCATTTGCAGCCTCTGGTTGACGCGCAATTGATTCAACTGCACCTTTACCAATCTGACCGATACCGATACCGGCACCGATTGCAGCAAGACCTGCACCGATAGCACCACCAAGGTGGGATACGCTAACGTCTAACAGAATGTTCATCAGACTCATGATACTTGGTTTTAAAAATGAAAAAAGCGTTTAGTGGTGACCTTCATCATGGCTTCCTTCAAAAGCCTGTCCGATGAAAACAGCAGTCAGGTTAGTGAAGATGAAAGCTTGGATAAATGCAACCATTATTTCAATCAGATAAATGAAAACAGCAAAGCCAACAGATAAAGGAGAGAATCCCCATCCGGCAATACCACTCATGTCTCCGAAAATAAAAATCAGTGTAATGAAACTTAAAATGATGATGTGACCTGCAACCATGTTGGCAAAAAGACGCACAATCAACGCAAAAGGCTTGGTGAACACACCCAACAATTCCACTGGAAGCATGATAAAAATTCTTACTGGTGTAGGTACGCCAGGGAACCAAAAGATATGACCCCAGAAATGTTTGTTTGTACTGAACAGGATTACAAAAAAGGATATTACACCCAGCACAACAGTAAACGCAATGTTACCAGTAACGTTTGCTGAACCTGGAAGCAATCCGAATAAATTATTGATCAGAATAAAGAAAAATACAGTCAGCAAATAAGGCAAATATTTTTTGTATTTACCTCCCAAATTTGGTTTTGCTACCTCATCCCTCACAAAAGTAATCACAGGCTCAATTGCATTCTGCCATCCTTTAGGTGCAGTAGTAACACCCTGACCTTTTTTATATTTTGCAGCAATACTCAACATCACCACTACCAATAGTGTAAGTGCGATGAGCATCTGAACCACGTTCTTTGTTATAGACAAGTCATAAACATGTTCATTAGGGTCTTCAGCATGAATTTTATCATGCTCCATTTTGTACCCATTATAGGCTTCATGTCCGTGATGAAAATTTGCAGATGAGAAGACAGATAAACCTCTTTCTTTTGAATAAAGAATGATAGGGAGTGGGACAGTTGCATGAAACTCAGAGCCATCCGCTTTTTTCAAAGTAAAAAAATGGAATTCATGAGAATCCTGAATGTGCTCCATGATCACTTTAGCTGGATTAAGTTTCTCTCTAGGAACTTCCTCATTTGCGGCTGCAGGCAGGGAAATCAGTACCCAAAAAAGGCTGAAACACGCTACCAGCAAAGATTTTAGGCCATTCAGACGCATAATTGCACTCAAATTTTGCGCAAAGATAGTGCCGAAATGCCTAATAAAGCTAGGTTGGGGGAAAAAATATCAGTCAATTTTCGACTGTCGCTGGAGTTCAATCAATCGGGCATAGGCGCCCCCCTTTTGGAGGAGTTCCTGGTGAGTTCCAGACTCAAGCATTTCTCCCTGATCCAGTACCAAAATTTGATGGGCTTTTTGAATGGTTGAGAGCCTATGGGCTATCACAATGGACGTTCTTCCTGCTGTCAGTATGTCAATTGCATGCTGAATAAGTCCCTCTGTATGGGCATCCACAGATGAGGTGGCTTCATCTAAAATCAACAATGCTGGATTATATAGCAAAGCTCTGATAAAGGACAGTAATTGACGCTGACCGAGTGAGAGTGTTGCACCCCTTTCCATCACATTATAATCATATCCCCCTGGGAGCTGCATGATAAAGTCATGAATGCCTATCATTTGGGCTGCTTCTATTACTTCCTCCCTGCTAATTTGAGGATTTCTTAAGGTAACATTGTCTAGAATGGTGCCTGAGAAAAGAAAAACATCTTGCAAAACGACTGCTATACCGGATCTAAGTGACTGTATTTCAATGTCTTCAACAGGTATTCCATCCAATAAAATGCGGCCGGACTGGTGTTGATAGAGACGGTTGATGAGATTGATGATGGTCGACTTCCCACTACCTGTATGTCCAACAATTGCCAGTGTCTTCCCTGGAGGTACATCAAAACTGATGTTTTTCAAGACAGGATGCCCCTCCACATATGAAAAACCAACATTTTCAAACCTTACCTCTCCTTTTAATAAGACTTTTCTGGCATTGGGTTGAGAAGGCAGTACATCCTGATTATCCAAAACAAGTAAAATTCTTTCACCCGCAACCATTCCCATTTGCAGGACATTAAACTTATCTGCAATCACCCTAAGTGGCCTGAAAAGCAAGTTCAGCAACAAAGTAAAAGAGACCACCTTTCCAGCCATATCCATCGCCTGTGATTGTCCCATTAAAGCTGATTCAGTTGCAGCAAACCAAACCAAAATACCCATTGAAAAGGCCAAAACAATTTCGACT
>JBKCGF010000147.1:0-40522 GCA_046303455.1 Chitinophagaceae bacterium
GACATGCAAGAAAGAGTATTGATCATGTGCAGCAGCTGTACGTGCTTCTTCGCTCGACAATACATCGTAAGGAGGTGCTGCAACAGCAGCAGCAAAACTAGGTTGAGGTCTTATCGCTTTAAATGGAAATACAATAGCCATAATGAAACTGTTTATGAACCGTATTGATTTGAAAATGCTTTTGTAAGATCTGTAAATGCTTGAACGCTTTCCAATGGTAAAGCATTGTACATCGAAACCCTGAATCCACCTACACTTCTATGCCCCTTTACTCCCACCATTCCTTCTAATTTACATTTTTCGAGAAACAGTTTTTCCAGTGTTGGGTCCTTCATGGTAAAGACAGCATTCATGTGGCTGCGGTCTTCTTTAGGGACTGGCAAATGAAATACTGGAGAGGCTTCCAATGTACTATAGAGCAGGTTTGACTTCTCAAGATTTTGTTTTTCAATTGCTGTTATACCTCCATTGTTTTTCAACCAACGCAAGGTGAGCAGACAAACATAGATAGCAAAAACTGGCGGTGTATTCAGCATTGAACCATTGGCAATATGCTGACGATAATCCATCATGGAAGGGACGGATAGAGCAGCTTTTTCTGCAAACGACTTATCAATGATCACCAGGTTAACTCCAGCCGCTCCGATATTTTTCTGTGCTCCTGCATAAATGAAGGAGAAGCGATTGAAGTCCATATTACAACTCAAAATATCACTACTCATATCCGCTATCAAAGGAATACCAGATTCAGGAATTGCCTTCATCTGCGTTCCTTCAATTGTATTGTTGGTGGTATAATGAAAATAAACCGCATCCTCGGGTATTGCATAGCCTTTGGGGATATAGCTGTAATTTTTATCTTTTGAAGAAGCAAGAATTTCTACTGCACCAAATTTCTGTGCTTCTTTAATTGCCTTGGTACCCCAAACACCACCATCTAAATAAGCAGCTTTTTGATCCCTTGAAAGAAAATTCATAGGAATTTGAAAAAACTGAGTTGAAGCGCCACCATGTAAAAACAAAACTTCCTTTTCATCATTTAAATGCATCAACTCTTTTACAAGAGATACTGCTTCATTGAGCACATCTTCAAATAAAGGAGTTCGGTGTCCGATTTCCAGGATGGAAAGTCCCGTTTGATTAAAATCCAGAATAGCGCGACTGGCCTCTTCAAATACTTCTTTTGGAAGGATACTGGGACCCGCATTAAAATTATGTTTCATGCCGATGTTAGATTGCGATTTGAATATGGCAGGCAGGATGTAAAGATACTTAATTTGAAGGAGTGTTAAAGGGAAGGTTAGGCTGACCAGCCTCTACCCATGCCGTATACCAAAACGAGGCAACTGCATACACGGAACTGCGCATCCGCCTTTCAACCATCCCATTCAATTGTTTGTGGTAGCGGGCTGCATATTTTTCTGTATACTGCCTCACCAACCTGTCATTTCTATATTCAAAAGACATCCTCTCATGATCTGCAGATTGCCTGCTTAACTCTTTTTCAATTTTCAATACGGTGTCTGCTGCTGCACCACTTTCATATACACGCTCCCAGATAAAATGCAAGGGATCTTTGAGGTAAGCTGCACGGCCTATAAATAAGTCGTATTGCTTTTCTGCAAAAAGTTCAGGAAGCCTGCTTTCCCAAAATGCATGTATCCCTAATTGATCCGTTTTTTGTCCATTGTGGTTACTACTCGCATGCAAAGGCACATGCGCATCTGCTATATAATGACCAATATCAGCAGATAACTTTAAGATCTGCTGAACATCTTTTTCAGCAAAAGCATTTTTGAGTCGCTCATGCATTACCATGATCCACCAGGGCACAATTCCATGCAACTGTAAGCTGTCGACCGAATACTGATTTACAGCATTCTTCCATTGAACTGGTATTTTTGCACTTACCGTTTTCTGATACTGATCAAGATCAATATAATGCCTGGGGGCTTCTTCTGTAATGGCATATCGTCTCATGTCGGCATCAGCAGCATGAGCTGTTAGGTAATTGATGTGCTGCTTGTAAAATCCAAACATTGGAGGCGGCAGCAAGAAAACAGCATTGTTATTGATAAAACGATGGCCCCAAAAACCCCAGCTATAAGCAGGTGTAGCCAGACTATTCAAAAAAAATATTGCACAACTTAAAAACAGAATCTTTCTCCGCTTTTCAAAAACCCAAACCCCGCCACGGCGGCCAACCCCACAACCCATAACCTTAATTCTTTTATTACACACAATCCAAAACCCAACACATCACTAAAACCCACAACACACAACTCACAACATTCAACTTTTATCCCTCTTCTCCTCTGCTACATCTGTCACTCCACCCGATACAACAAACTTCATGGCATCAGTAGAATTTACATCTTTAATCACCCTGATACGGTCCTGTTTTACAAAATAAGTAATGCCAGAAAATGCATATGAATGCGGTACATAAACACAGACATGTTCCTTCATATCAAACTGTGATAAATCAGTTTGGGTGATAAACCCCATTCGCCATACATCAGAGGCATCAACATTTACAAGGACCGGCTTATTGAACTTTCTTTTGTTCCCAGCAAAAGCTTCCAGAAAATCCTTGATCGTAGTGTATATAATTTTGATACCCGGGGTTCTTTCTAAGACCCGATCAAAAAGGTCGACCAACTTAGATACAAAAAACAGCGAAGAAATATAGCCAACCGACAAAACAATCAGCACAACAACCAAAAATCCTAATCCTGGTATTTTTTCAGGCTCCCCCTGTGGATTTAGCTTGACCAAGTCAGGAAACAAAACATGGAGCAAATTGGGCAAAATGTCATCGATAAAATTAAACAAAGAAAGAACTGCCCAGGCAGTGATGACAATTGGTGCCAGAATAATCAATCCCTGAAAGAAATAATTGACCAATTTGGCAGGCCTGAATGGCTTCATAGATTAGTATTTGAATCAAATATACACCTCAAAAATTCCAAAAAATGGGGTAAAAACAGGTATTTCAGGATAAAATAGTCCAACAAAGGGGCATTTATCGCCAAAAAAGACCGTTTAACATGTATTCAGAAAAAAATAGACGGAAACTTTTTTAACATCTAAAGTTTCCTTAGTTTTGCGGCGCCAAAAGCTCATGGAACCTAAAGAAAGAATAATTAAGGAAGCAAGAAGCCTATTTTTCAGGCTGGGAATCCGTTCTGTTACGATGGACGACATCGCTGCACAAGTGGGCATGTCCAAAAAGACCCTTTACCAGCATTTTGCCGATAAAGATGAGCTGGTTGACGACCTCGTTTATGGTGAAATAGGGGTAATGCAAAAAGAAACAGTTGAATGCATCAATTCTTCTGCAAATGCAATTGAAGAGATTTTCATCAGCATGGATATGGCCAATAGGCATTTCACCAAGATGAACCCGATGTTACTATTCGACTTACACAAATTTCATTTTAAGTCGTTTCAAAAATTCATGGACCACAAAAATACTTTTCTGATCAAAGTAATTACTGATAACCTGAAGAGAGGAATCGCAGAAGGTCTTTACCGTGCTGACACCAGAGTCGATATCATAGCAAAATACAGATTGCAAATGTTGATGCTTCCTTTTGATATGGAAGCCTATCCTCCTATGCAATACAACCTGATGGATGTGAGCAATGCCATGATTGAAAATTTCTTGTACGGACTAGCTACTGAGCGCGGTTATCAATTGATTGAAAAATATAAAATCGAAAGAAATAATAATGAACAATAAAAATAAAAGCATGAAACGTTGGGGTATTCTGATGATGGCTGTCCTATTGCTTACCACAGGTAATCTTCAGGCACAGAAAAGCTACAAGCTTTCCGCAAAACAAGCTGTAGATCTTGCATTAAAAAATGTTACAGAATTAAAGAACCTGGAAATTGACAGAGAGCTTCAGATTTCCAAGAATAAGGAATACATCGCGCAGGCCTTTCCACAAATAACAGGTAATATTTCTACACAACACTATTTCAGCATTCCTGTAACATTGCTTCCAGATTTTATATCTCCCTCTGTTTATCAAGTGCTGGTTGACAATGGCGTAAGAAACGGAGCAGGATCTGCAATTACAAAACCAAATAATCCTCCTCAATTTTTCCCTGCCCAATTTGGTGTTCCTTGGCAATCTTCTGCTGGCATTCAATTTCAACAATTGCTGTTCCAACCTGATCTATTTATAGCAATTGCAGCAAGAAAAAAAGCAATAGATCTTACAGAAGCCAACATCCGCGCAATGGATGATTCAGTAAAAAGCAATGTCTATCGTGCTTATTATAGTATTCTCATTGCTGAAAAAAGAAAAGATTATCTCGAAACAAGTATAAAACGTTTACAAAAATTAAAATCAGATCAGGAAAAATTATATAAAAATGGTTTTGCTGAAAGGCTGGATATCGATAAAACACAAGTCTCTTTAAATAACCTGACCTCTACCAACAACCAAATAGAAAAACTGATTGAAATCGGCTATGCGTCATTAAAGTTTGCAATGGCCATAGAACAAAAGGATAGTTTACAATTGACAGATTCACTGTCGGAAGAAACTGTGAAAAAGGATCTTTTGGAAATGACCAATTTCAAGTACACCGACAGAGACGAGATTCAACTCTTGAATGTTGTGCAAGATTTACAAAAACTTGATGTCAAGCGTAATAAATTGTCTTATGCTCCAACGGTAGCAACTTACTGGAACTATACCAGAAATGCATTAGGACAAGAATTTAATTTATTCAACTTTCAAGATAAATGGTTCAAAGCTTCAGTATGGGGTATCAACATGAGTATTCCCATCTTTGATGCGGGACAAAAAGCGCAGCGTATCAAACAAGCAAGACTCAACCTAGAGAAAACAAGCAATACCATAGAGAACCTGCAACGTGCAATAGATCTGCAACTCTCAGCTTCGTCCATCTTATTTAAAAATGCATTGCTAACACTGGATGTACAAGACCAAAATGTTGCGCTTGCCGAAAAAGTATACAATACAACCTTGAAAAAATATGAGCAGGGACTGGGTTCTAGTTTTGAATTACTACAAACTGAAACAGAACTGGAAAACGCACAATCGAATTACTTCCAGGCATTGTATGATGCTGTAACTGCAAAAATTGCTTACACCAAAGCCCTTGGAAAACTTTAATCACAAAAAGAATACACTATAATATGAAACAGTTTTTATTGATCTGCACGTTGTTTTTAATAGCAGCCTGCTCTGGTAACAAAGAAGAAAACAAAGATTTAGCTGGGAAAAAAGCAGAATTGGAAAAGCTCACCAAAGAGCGCGATGCAATTGCAGCAAAAATTACTACTCTTGAAACAGAGATCCAAAAGATGTCTGGTAATACGGCTACTGAAAAAACAAAGCTTGTTGAAGTAACTGAATTGATCAACCAAGATTTTGCTCACTATATTGAGCTTCAGGGTAAGATTACCACTGAAAATGTTTCATATGTTACACCAAGAGGAATGGGTGGACAAGTAAAATCTATTTATGTGAAGGAAGGCGATAATGTGAAGAAAGGACAATTGTTGATGAAATTAGAAGATGGCATCATCCAACAAAACATCAAACAAGTTGAAAGTCAGCTTTCATTTGCAAAAAATATTTTCGAACGTCAGGAGAACCTTTGGAAAGAGGGAATTGGTACAGAAGTTCAATATCTCTCAGCAAAAAACAATGTGGAATCACTCGACAAGCAACTTGATCTGGTAAAAGAACAACTGAGTACTACATCTGTATATGCACAGGTTTCTGGAATTGTTGAAGATGTTAATATAAGAGTAGGTGAAACTTTCATGGGCTCACCAATGGCGAGCATTACTATTGTCAATCCAAGTGCAATGAAAGCTGTTGTTGATGTTCCAGAAAATTACGTTTCAAAAATCAGGAAAGGAATGCCTGTCGTAATTAATGTTCCAGATCTCAACCAATCTTTTAATTCGAGCATTAGCTTGATCAGTGAAACCATCAATGTTACATCAAGAAGTTTTGTTGCTGAAAGCAAAGTTGGTGGAAACGGAAATCTAAAGCCGAACCAGATTGCAATCGTAAAAATCTTAGACCACGAAGCAAAAAATGCAATTGTAATTCCAGTTGAGACTGTTCAATCAGATGAAAAAGGCAAGTACGTTTATGTCGCTATACAAGAAGGCAATAAGACAGTTGCCAGAAAAAGAGTTATCACCATCGGTGAATTCTATGACGAACTGATAGAAGTAAATGCAGGTCTCGCTACAAGTGATAAACTAATTACAAAAGGCTATCAAGGCTTGTACGACGGTCAGTTGATTTCAAAAACGAATTAATCGAATTGCAGATAAAGTCAAAAACTGAATATGGACAACTCATCAAATCAGAACCCAATTACCAAATTGCTCCACAATGCCAAAACATTTGGACCAACAGATTGGGCTATTAAAAATAAGACGGCCGTCTACCTCATTACGCTTATTCTTTCTATATGGGGTATCGGACTTTTCATATCCTTACCAAAGGAACAATACCCGGATGTAGTAATTCCAAACATATACGTTCAAACCGTTTATGTAGGTAACTCACCTAAAGAGATAGAAAGCTTGGTAACAAGACCTATCGAAAAACAATTGAAGGGTATCACAGGAGTAAAAATCAATAAAATTACTTCCAACTCTTTACAGGATTTCTCTGCAATCATTGTTGAATTCAGCACATCTGTCAAAACGGATGTCGCACTTCAAAAAATGAGAGATGCAGTAGATAAAGCCAAAAAAGATTTACCAAATGACCTTACTCAAGAGCCTGTAGTTCAGGAAATCAGTCTCTCTGAATTACCAATCATGGCCATCAACCTTAGTGGTGATTATGATGAAGTTAAACTGGGCGATTTCGCAGATCAGCTCAAAGAAAAAATTGAAGAGCTTTCAGAAATCACCAGAATTGATGTAGTCGGTTCACCTGAAAGAGAGATCCAGATCAATATGGATCGTTATAAAATGGAAGCAGCAAGGGTGGGCTTCACAGATGTAGAACAGGCTATTCAAAGAGAAAACGCAGACATCTCAGGTGGATTACTGGAAGTAGGTGATCAAAAACGTGCGCTGCGATTGAATGGTCAGTTCAGGTCGTCACTTGATTTGAACAACGTAATTGTAAAAAATATTTATGGTGCTCCTCTATATTTAAAGGATATCGCCAATATAACAGACACTGTTAAAGAAAAAGAAAGCTTTGCACGTTTAAATGGTAAGAACGTAGTTACGTTGAGTATCATCAAACGTTCTGGTGAAAACCTGATCAATGCCTCTGAAAAAATCAACAAAATTGTTGAGGAAATGCAGAGCTCTGTTTTTCCAAAGGATTTGAAGATCAATGTTACAGGAGACCTTAGCATCAAAGCATCTGCAGCATTTGATGAACTTGTTAATTCAATTATAATTGGATTCATTCTTGTAATGATCATCCTCATGTTCTTCATGGGTGTAACCAACTCATTCTTCGTGGCACTTTCAGTACCACTGAGCATGTTCCTTGCATTTATTCTTCTTCCTTCTGCAGACTTTATTGTTGGATCGAATGTTACACTAAACTTTATTGTACTCTTCGCACTCCTGTTTGGATTGGGTATTGTGGTAGATGATGCGATTGTGGTAATTGAAAATACACACAGAATCTTCTCACAAGGAAAAGGAAAAATCAACAGTGTTGATGCAGCAAGATATGCAGCTGGAGAGGTATTTGTACCTGTACTCGCTGGTACACTCACCACACTTGCTCCTTTCATTCCTCTACTCTTTTGGCCCGGCATCATTGGTAAGTTCATGATTTATTTACCTACGATGCTCATTTTTACACTCACCGCTTCTTTGATTGTTGCCTACATCATGAATCCAGTTTTTGCTGTGGATTTCATGGCACATGAAGAGCACGGTGTGCAAAAAAAATCACTTGTCTTTAAGAAACCATTGTTCTGGTTATTGCTGATTATAGGAGGACTCTTTGATCTGGCTGGATATGGAAGTGATATGGGGAACTACAGATTTGTGGGGAACCTACTCATCTTCTTTAGTTTATTGATGGTGTTGAACAGTTATGTGCTGACTGATGCTATTAATTTTTTCCAGAACAAGTTGCTCCCAGCAATGATGGAAAAATACGAACAGTTGTTAAAATGGACTACCGTTGGATGGAGACCAGTTAAAATGTTGATTGGCACATTCGCCCTTCTTATCTTTTCGTTTGTATTTTTTGGAATGCGTAATGTACCAGTCGTTTTGTTCCCACAAGGCGACCCCAACACTGTATATGTATATTTGAAGTTGCCAGCAGGAACAGATGTGAAATATACTGATTCTGTTACCAAGGTCTTGGAGTCAAGAATCAATAAAGTACTGGGCACCGACAATGGCAAGAAGAATGAATTGGTAGAAAGTGTTATTGCCAATGTGGCGGTAGGTGCTAGTGATCCGAACAGTGGCGACAGAAGTACAAGACCAGAACTTGGACGTATTCAAGTGAACTTTGTACCATTTGAAGAACGAGATGGTAAAGGAACAATAGCTTATTTGGATGGCATCAGAGAAGCTATTAAAGGTATTCCATCAGCTGAAATCAGTGTTGCGCAAGAAAGTAATGGTCCGCCCACACAATCTCCAATCAACATTGAAATATCTGGAGATAATTTCGAAGACCTCACCAGCACTGCTATCAATTTGAGAAACTACCTCAATGATAAAAACGTACCAGGTGTTGAAGAATTGAAAATTGATATCGATTTCTCTAACCCTGAAATCACATTGGAAATAGACCGTGAAAGAGCATTGATGCAGGGCATTTCAACTGGACAAGTAGGACTTGAAATCAGGACTGCTTTGTTTGGAAAGGAAATATCAAAATTGAAGATTGGTGAGGATGAATACAAAATCATCATCAGAAATGATGCATCACAAAGAAAAACACTTTCGGAGTTGCTCAATATGCGTATCACTTACCGCGACTTCACCAGTGGGCAGATTAAACAAGTCCCAATCAGTGCAGTAGTTAAAGCAGACCTGAGCAATACCTACGGTAGCATTAAAAGAAAAAACCAGAAACGTGTTATCACCATCTTCTCTAATGTACTTACTTCACAAGGTTATACACCACAATCAGTAAACGAAGAGATTAAAAAGCAAATTGATGCTTTCAAATCTAAGCCTGAAGGTGTTACCATTGCGCAGACTGGCGAAGGAGAGCAACTTGCTGAAACAGCAGCTTTCTTGCAGAATGCATTGTTCATTGCAGTGGGACTCATCTTGTTGATTCTTATCCTGCAGTTCAATTCATATAGCAGGACAGTCATTGTACTTTCTGAAATTTTCTTCAGCTTGATTGGTGTGCTTTTGGGATATGCCATCTTCAGATCAACTTTTGCAGTGGTAACCACAGGTATTGGTATCATTGGATTATCTGGTATTGTTGTTAAGAATGGTATCCTGGTAATTGAATTTGCCGACGAACTCAGGTCGAGAGGAATGAAAACAAAAGAAGCTGTTATCGAAGCAGGTAAAACACGTATTGTACCTGTTTTACTTACAGCTTTGGCAGCAATTCTTGCGCTTATTCCTTTGGCTATTGGCTTCAACATCAACTTTGTAACCATGTTCTCAGACCTGAACCCACACATCTTCTTCGGAGGTGATAATGCAGCGTTTTGGAAACCATTGGCCCTTACCATCATCTGGGGATTGATCTTTGCCTTCTTTATGACCTTACTCATTGTACCTGCGATGTATTTGATTGCAGAGCGATTAAAACGACCAATGAATAAGTTCTTCAAAGGAAGATGGATTTCAATTCTAGGTTTAACAGGACCATTCTTCTTCTTGCTGACTGGCGTAGTTTACCTAACAAGAAAAATACAAGGCAAACCAGTATGGAATGGTAAGATGCAACCTAAATCTTAAAAACTTCGTCTTCAACTAAAAAAATTGAAAATGGAACAATACAGTACAAGATCCAACCATGAAATCGACTATAAGATTGTTGGTGAAGAAATGCAATATGTTGAAATTGAATTAGATCCCAATGAAACAGCCATTGCTGAAGCAGGTAGCTTTATGATGATGGAAGATGGGGTTCAAATGCAAACCATATTTGGGGATGGTTCAGGCCAGAACCAAGGCGTTTTCGGAAAATTATTTTCAGCTGGTAAACGCTTGCTGACTGGAGAAAGTCTTTTCATGACCGCCTTCACCAATCTTGGTCACGGTAAAAAAAGAGTCTCTTTTGCATCACCCTATCCAGGTAAAATTATCCCTCTTGATTTGCAACAACTCGATGGAAGAGTTATTTGTCAGAAAGACTCTTTCCTCTGCGCCGCAAAAGGAGTTAATGTGGGTATTGCTTTTCAAAGAAAACTAGGAACAGGATTATTCGGTGGTGAAGGATTTATCATGCAGAAGCTTGAAGGTGATGGAATGGCTTTCGTACATGCCGGTGGTCACGTATTTGAAAGGTACCTTACCCCAGGTGAAACATTAAAAATTGATACCGGTTGTGTAGTTGCATTTACACAGACAGTCGATTATGATATCCAGTTCATCGGCGGAATTAAAAACTCAATCTTTGGTGGTGAAGGATTGTTCTTTGCTACACTTCGTGGACCGGGTAAAGTTTGGATTCAAACACTTCCTGTAAGTCGACTTGCCAGTAAGATTATTTCTTATGGTACAGGGGCAAGAAGGGAGGAGGGAAGTAT
The DNA here is from genome assembly GCA_046303455.1 of Chitinophagaceae bacterium. Lineage (GTDB taxonomy): Bacteria > Bacteroidota > Bacteroidia > Chitinophagales > Chitinophagaceae > Pollutibacter. Next base: position 10,732 of record JBKCGF010000147.1, read on the forward strand.
TCTAGGTGGACTTGGAAATCTGCTTGATGGAGATGGCTATTAAAGCTCCTAATGCTATTTATACAAGAAAGCCCCCCGAAGTTTCGGGGGGCTTTCTTATTGGACATTTATCGTTTAACTTATTTCTTTCTTACGACTAAAACTTCAACCCTACGGTTCATCCAGGCCAGGTCTTCTTGGAAAGTTGCTACCACTGGTCGTGATTTTCCATAACCAACTGTAGAAATTTTATTGGCCTTAATACCATAACTCATCAAATATTGCTTTGCTGTTTTTGCACGCTTCACCGAAAGATCAACATTGTAATCTGGATCACCTTCTAAATCAGTATGACCTTCCATTGATGCCTCCCAGTTGTTGTTCTTTTTAAGGAACTGACTCACTTCAGAAAGTAAATTAAAGCTGGCTTGTACAAGATTTGAATTATCGAAGTCAAAATAGATTACATACTTTAAGCTATCGCCTGTGATACTACGGAAATGATTTCCTTCACGTATCCAAATCGGACCTAGATCTTCTTCTTTTTTTACAATCTTTGTTTCTTCAACAGGGCAACCCATGTTTACTGGAGAACCAGCAATATCCGGACATTTATCATTGTTATCATCAATGCCATCTTTATCGCGGTCAGAAAGTGGACAACCATCGTTGCTCACTGGACCAGGAAGTTCAGGACATTTGTCAAACTTATCACCTACACCGTCTTTATCACGATCAATGATTGGGCAACCATTGTTATCCGCAGGACCAAATTCGTTTGGACATTTGTCTTTATCATCTGCAACACCATCATTGTCCTTATCCTTAATAGGACAACCATTATTACTGATTAGTCCAAACTCATTAGGACATTTATCCTGTGTATCAATGATGCCGTCTTTATCTGTATCATTCAAATTATTAGATGCATTAGCAACAACATCTTTCTTCTTTTTCAAATCAAGATAGATCCCCCATGAATAAGTGATATTATTTCTCATGCGTTGAGTCAAGCCCAAACCATAACCAACTTGAGCAAGAATCATACCTCCATTGTTCATCACCATATACCTGGCACCAACACCAATTGGCATTGAAAAGAATGCATTTCCTTTTCTCAGATTACCCTGTAATCCAGAAAATAAAAAAGGCTGAGCAGGCAAACGTGAATCAGAAAAATGATAATACAAATCCCCTCTCAAGCTAGAAGACCATCCTTTCTGAAAATCAGAAGCAGATGCATTGTTTCTTGAAATATAGCCATTGCCAATACCAAAATCAGTACTGAGAGCAAATTTTTCAGAAAGGTTGTTGTAAAAGCTAAATCCAACTGTTGTATTGGCTTTGCCTAAAAAACCATTCAATCCAGCTGCATTGCCATTTTCAGCATATTGATCAGTTAGACCAAAATCCTGTATATGCACTCGATTTAATCCAAACATATTCCACTTGTAACGATTAGAAGACGAACCGCCTTGCGTTGGATTTGCTTGTTGTGCCATAGCCTGTGAAAACACAGTAAGCACAATTGTTATCATGGTTAAACTCTTGTTGAAGCGAATCATATTATTGTATTTGAGTTATTTAAAATTTTAATTTATTTTCTGCGCAATCATAAGTTCAACACCCTGCCTTGAATATCCAGCAGCTCTTAAACCTGATATGTTGATATCATAATGTACGCCAATAGTAGTCTTGTTTAATTTCAATTGAATATTTGGAATTACTGCATCTTTTACCCTAAATGCTAATCCAACACCAATTGCGGATCCTTCATAACCATTAGATGGTTCATCCAGACTGTGTTGCACTTTTGCACCAATCAAATATTCAGCAGCTTCAGCTTTCCAGTTTGTAATACCATAAACACCAAACTGATTGAGTTCATTCTTCACAGTAAATCCTGCTTGGATACCAAGCGTTGGCTTCAGCCTGAAATCTTTTGTTTTTTGTTCATCAGTATAGGGACTGTTCAAATGTCTTATACTCACACCAGTATACCACTCAACTGATTGCGTATTTTGGAAAATCGATAATCCTGAATTGAAACTCGTCCACCCATAACTTCTCCCGGCTCTTAGTGGATCTCTTGAAACCGAAGGAACTGGTCCGTATTGGTCAAATTGATCAGGAAAGAAACTTCCTCCCAATTCACCTAACCTCGTGTTGGTATGCGATCCTTGAAAACCAAGAGATAAATACAAATCATTTGCACTCAAACGCTGTGAAAATGATAAACCCAACATACCAGTATTGTTCTTGAACACACCTTTATTTGATTTATCAAATGACCCGGCCGCAGTAGCAGAAATAAAACTTTTCTTATCAAAGCCCTCAGCTCCCTTTTTTACAAAAGGTACATTTACCATGATGCTTGAATTTCTGAATGCAAGCAAGGACTGGTATTTGATATCCCTGAAATTGAAGCGAATATCTTTTTGTTTATTCATCTTCAAAGACTGATTGTACCAAAGGTTCATCGACTGTACATCTGCATAATGCAGGTCTTGTGCGTTTGAAGCCAGAAAGAAAAAACTTCCAGCGAGTACGTATATAATTCTTCTAAGTAACATAAGCTTTTTTGTAGTGTTTAGTTCTATTTGATCAAGTTCAACGTACCTGTTTTCCTGATTTCTTTACCATTCGTATCCACACCTTCAACTAACCAGATATAAGAGTCAGTCGGCTGAATTTGTCCACGGAATCTACCATCCCATCCTTTTGATTCATCAGAAGTTTCAAACAGTATATTACCCCAACGGTTATAGATTTTAAAATACTTGAGTTTAGTAATTCCAACACATACTGCCTTTACAACATCATTAATTCCATCACCATTTGGACTGAACACATCTGGCACATAGATATTTGTTGCGTTACAAGCAATTTCAGTGACAATTTTATTTGATACAAGCGATAAACATCCATTGCTATTGATGAACTTCACTGTGTATTCTGCAGCTTCATTTACACGAAGTGTATCTTTTGAATAATTACTAATAATACTACCGTTCTTGTACCAATTGATATTCAATCCCACTGGAACATTTACTTTTAGTAATCTGCTTTCATCTTTACAAAACTTAGCAGTACCCTGTATAGTAAGTACCGGGGTTACTGGCAAATCAACCATGCTCAATGCAATTGATTCACTAAATGAACTTCTACATCCATTTTCATTTATAACAATCGCTGCATAAGTACCCCCTTGTTTTGCTACATATCTATTTGTAAATGATGGGATAGCAAAACCATCTTTGTACCATTGTACACGATCAGTAGAAGTTGCATTCAATACAACGCTATCACCAAAACAGAATAACATTTTATCAGCTGTGATCAAAGGTGCATTAGGATTAGCAACTACTTTTATAATAACACCTTCACTTTGAACTGGTACACAACCATTGGTATTAAATCGACTTACAGTAAATACACCTTCTGTTGATGCTGTAAATGTTTTAGCGTTAGCACCTGCAATTGCCACTCCATATTTATACCACTGGTAACTTGGAGACTCAGATGACGTAAGCACCACACTTGTTCCAGCACAAATATTTGTACTGCTTTCAGCTTTAATAATAAGTTTTGGCTCATCAACCACAGGATCCTTAATGATCGCAACAATAGACGGACTCACACAACCACTTGCATTTTTTACACTAACACTGTATGCACCTGGTGCTATTGATGTAAATACACCAGTTATATTCAAATAAGTTGAACCATCAATGCTATAAGTAAAACCATTCCCAACTGGAGCAGTAATCTTAATACTTCCCGTCTTATTAGGACACAATGGATTTGTTATTTCTAATGTTGGTAGAGCTGGAGTAAGTGGATGTGGATTAACTACAGCTACGGTCGCGCTGCTGATACAACCACTTGTATTCTTCACAGTAACATTATAAGTACCTGCAACTACTTGTGTAAATACACCAGTGGTATTGCTATAATCAACTCCATCAATGCTATAAGTATTACCTGGATTCTTTGGAGAGCTAACAGTTATGGTACCTGTTCCCAAATCACATGTTGGATGCACAATATTTAAAGATGGTGCAGCTGGACCTTCAGGCTTTGGATTAACTACAACAACTGTATTAGCACTGATACAACCATTTACGTTTTTAACTGATACTGCATAAGTTCCTGGAATAATTCCTGTAAAAACGCCTGTATTATTGAGGTAAGTGGCTCCATCTAAACTATAAGTATTACCTGGTGCCATAGGTGAACTAACTGTAATAGTACCAGTCGGAATCTCACAAGTAGGTTGTGCAACTGTTGCAACGGGTGCTGTTGGAACAGCAACTACACTTACAGTAACTTGTTTTGCGTCTGCAGGCGTTGGCGCTGGTATGTTTGTCCCACTCACCACCAAGTAATAAGTGGTAGTAAATTCTAGAGCAGGTGTTGTATAATTTGCCCCTATGTGAAGCAAGTTCACTAACTGGGCATCAGCATACCATTTATAAATAGGTTCAACAATATTAGTAGAGGTAGCTCTTAAAGCAGCTCTGCTGTTAGCACAAATCGAACCACCAATTCCAATCAATTCACCAGTGAAATTGCCAGTAAAGTCAAAAGGCGTTACTGTTATTTCAGATCGGTCATTTATTGGATTTGGATCAGGATTCTTGAAATCAATAATTTGAGCAACATTTGTATAAACTGCAGTCGGTATAATTGGGTTGACTGAAGCAGTAATAACAAGAACTGCTTCTGCTCCAACAGCCAAATCATCTACTTCCCATTCTCCTGTAACACTATTGTATTCTGCAGGCAATGATGAAGAAATGAAAGTAAATCCGTTAGGAAGTAAATCAAAAACAGTTCCTCCTTCAGTAGCATTCGGACCTAAATTTTTAACCCTAAGGGTAAAATTTACAATTGAACCTACTCTTGCAACTGATTTATCTACAGTTTTAGTCAACTGCAAATCACTTCTGTTTTGCCTGTTTCGGTCCACTATATTCACCTGTGCATTCACAGGTTCGAACATCAGGGTCAAAAGAGACAAACCGATGAAAATCAATGATTTAAAGTTCATTTTATTTGATATTAGTTTCCTGTTCACGGATCTTATTATAAAAATTATTAATACTTTATAAATTATTTTAATAACACAATTACCTATAAATCAGGCTTAACCTGAATATGTCAATGTTGATAACGAGTGGAAAATGAAGATATTGTGTACCACTTAGTATATTTCCAACGTGTATACACGTAATAGGAGGTATTTTCCCCTATAACCTATTTAAATCAGTAGAAAAAATGACGCTTGGATGAATTGCGCCATCCAGCTTGACTCTGATATTGAACAAAGAAGATTTTGACGTCGGCCTGACTTTCGTAGTCGACAAAGTAGATTTTTTTATCCGCCTGACTAGAATATTTGACAAAAAACCATTTCCCGTCGTTCTGACCTGCCTGGCTTTCATAATTTACCTTAAATACTTTGAGATCAGCCTGACTTTCATATTTGACTACAAATACTTTTACTTCAGCCTGACTGGGATAATCGACAGAAAAAACCTTCTGCGCTTTCAGTTGGAAAACACAGAAGGTTGATATGAATAAAATGAATAATTGTTTCATTAGTCGCGGCGACCGTATAAATTTCCTAACAAACGCAGGATTTCAATATACAACCACACCAAAGTAACCAATAAGCCAAATGCACAATACCATTCCATGTATTTTGGAGCGCCCATTGCTGATCCCTGCTCAATTCTATCGAAATCCAACAATAAGCTTAACGCTGCAATTGCAGTAATGGCAATAGAAATACCTATGCTGAGCAGACTGCCATTGTGCAGGCCAGTTACATTTACGCCAAACAAAGAAAGGATAAAGGTGATAAAATAAAATAAGGCAATACCACCAATGGCAGCAAACATAATAGACCTGAACCTTTCAGTTACGCGAATGATTCTGAAAGTATACAACAGATACATCGCAATAGCAGTTCCGAAGGTCAATATCACAGCCTGCATCACAATGCCTGGAGCGACCGCACTGAATGCATCATTGTAGATGGATGAAATACCACCAATCACCAAACCTTCTAATAAGGCGTAAGCTGGAGCTAGGTATTGAGCCATCTGAGGCTTGAAGATCAGCACAATTGCTACTACTAATCCGCCAATCATACCGCCCATCATGTATCCTTGGATGCTGTTGCCTACACTGGCTTCATTCCAAACAAAAAAGGCAGTCGCCATGACCATAAGAAACAAGAAGCCAAATTTATTCAATGTTCCACCAAAGGTCATTGTTCCAGAACCTGGAACTCCCATTGAACGATTAAAGGATTTTTCCGTTAACGTTGGATTACTTGAGTTGAATAGCGCCATATTGGGTAATTTTGTACTCTAAATTAATTAATTTCAGCGAAACAGAACTTCTTCAAGGCGTTCAGACTAAGCTGAATCAAAATATTTAACATGACAGAAAGAAAAGAAGAACTGCTCCAGGATATTGTGATCAAGTTTGCGGGTGATAGTGGGGACGGTATGCAGTTAACGGGTAGTCAGTTTACCAACAATACGGCCTTATTAGGTATAGACTTGGCCACTTTCCCTGATTTTCCAGCAGAAATTCGTGCTCCTCAGGGCACTATTCCAGGTGTGAGTGGATACCAATTGCGGTTTTCCAGTGATGCCATTTATACACCAGGTGATCTTTGCGATGTTTTGGTCGCGATGAACGCTGCAGCACTCAAAACCAACCTGAAAGCAATCAAAAAAGGCGGAAAAATCATTGCCAATATCGATGGCTTCGATTCTAAAAATTTACGTCTCGCCAATTATACAGAAGATGTAAATCCTTTGGAAGATGGTTCATTGGAAGGCTTTTAGTTCATTAAAATGGATGTGCCCAAGATGACCCGTGAGGCATTGAAAGAAATTACCCTTGGAACAAAAGAAAAAGACCGTGCAAAAAACATGTTTGTATTGGGCTTTCTTTATTGGATGTACAGCAGGGATATGGAGAGTACGCTGACCTTCCTCCAAGAGAAATTTGGAAAAAAAGATGATATCCTAAATGCAAACATCAAGGCATTGCAAGCGGGTTATAATTATGGTGATACAACTGAAACCTTTACAACTCGCTATAAGGTTGATAAAGCGAAGATGAAACCAGGAACTTATCGCTCCATCATGGGTAACCAAGCGTTGGCCATGGGATTGGTTGCAGCTTCGCAAAAAAGTGGCAGACCTTTGTTCCTGGGCTCCTATCCTATCACGCCAGCTTCAGATATTTTGCATGATTTGAGTCGCATGAAAAATTTTGGTGTAATGACTTTTCAAGCGGAAGATGAAATTGCAGGTATTACTTCTGCTATTGGTGCAAGCTATGGAGGATCTCTTGCAGTAACTACTACTTCTGGTCCGGGCGTAGCGTTAAAAGGCGAAGCAATGGGACTGGCAGTAATGTTGGAAATCCCTTTATTAATTATCGATGTACAAAGAGGCGGTCCTTCAACTGGACTTCCCACCAAGACAGAACAGAGTGATTTGTTGCAAGCCTATTATGGTAGGAACGGAGAATGCCCCATGCCAGTAGTTGCTGCATCAACACCAAGTGATTGTTTTGATTCAGTATTTGAAGCTGCACGAATTTCACTTCAGCACATGACTCCTGTGATGTACTTAAGTGATGGTTATATTGCTAATGGTGCAGAACCATGGCGCTTCCCTAAAGAAGAAGATCTTCCGAACATTGAAGTAAAATTCAAAGAAGGATTGGACGAGGATGAAACAAAATTCCAACCGTATAAAAGAGATGAAAAGTTAGTCCGCCCCTGGGCCATTCCTGGAACAAAAGGTTTGGAACACCGAATTGGTGGAATTGAAAAACAAGATATCACAGGTAATGTAAGTTATGAACCTGAGAATCACCAGCACATGGTGAAAACACGTCAGGCTAAAGTTGATTTGATTGCCAACTATATCCCTGATCAAAGAATTGATAGTGGTCCAGACAAAGGAAAAGTTTTAGTACTGGGTTGGGGCAGCACCTATGGTTCCATCAAAACTGCAGTCCTTGAATTACTGGAAAAAGGACATGCTGTATCACATGCACATATCCGTTACTTAAGACCATTTCCAAAAAACCTGGGTGACATCATCAAAAATTTTGATACAGTCTTGATTCCTGAAATCAATAACGGACAACTCATCAAGATCATCCGAGATGTATACCTCGTTGATGCAAAACCTTATAATAAAATCAAGGGAACTCCAATTACGAAGGGTGAGTTGATTGATGAGATAATGAAATATCTATAAAGGGAATAGGGAACAGGGAAATACCACCCCGTCTTCTGCCTTCGGCAGAATCCACCCCTCCTATACTAGGAGGGGAATCTACAAATTAATATACTCCCCCTCCTAGTATAGGAGGGGCTCCGAGTCCGCCGCGGCGGACGAGAGAGGGGTGGTAATTTTTTAATCAACCAAAATGAATATTGGCGTTTCTGATACTGAAACGACAAGTTTTCCATTTTCGATTTTAACTTTTTTAGCAATCATGCTTGCAGCTCCAAAAACTGGAGTATAGATTGTGGCAGATTTCTTAACGGGTAAATTTAATTCTAGCTTCTCTTGATTACCAACTTCATCCGGTATATAAGCAACATACAATTCTTGAGATTTTGCATTGGTATAATAATCTACGATTGGTGAAGACTGCATACTTTTTACATACATAAATTCACCAAACAATTCAATGGTCTGTTTCATATACTCACTCGCTGGCCTGCTTGAAAAATCTTTATTGATGAGTCCGCTGCTGGCATATAATTTACCAGTACCTGGATTATCATCACGCAGCTGATAAAAAAAGACTTTCTCAATGCCGTTTCTGGAATACATTAATGCTGTTCGCAACAGCCAATCTGCCTGTGTTTGCAAAGCATTTTTTTCTTTGATTGGAATTGCTTTATTGCGACTGTTTTCATCTAGATCGTATCCTGCCTCAGTTACCCAAACTGGCATATTCAGATTCAAGCTCTGCGCAAGTTGTACGAAAGAATGTGCAAGTGCAGATGCATATTTTCCATTTGACTCTTTTTCTGGAGCAACACCTCTCCTCAGGCTTGACTCATTCGTGTAATAATGAAAATTGATAACGTCCCAGCACAAGTCGATTGTGCCATCTTTCTTATACCCCCTGTTCTCTTTACACCAATCGATCATCCCCTTTATATAATCTGTTGAAGGATTAGCTAAACCAGCCATTACTACTTTCATTGACGGATCAGCATTCTTCACCCCAACATCTTTACCCATTTTTTGTTTATGCCCATCATAAAAAGCAGAAAGATTAGCAGCATACTCCCTTCCGGTCTGATATGCTTTTCTTCCCTTCCACCACTTGTCTCTTTCATTATCACACTCTATATACTTAACTAATCCCTTACCAATTTGAATTTGATTGATTCGATCATTCGTCCACCTTGCACTGCTATTTACTTTTACAAGATTTCTATTAACTGATTTATTACTACCATATCTTGCTGCAAACTGAAATGCAGCTCTTGCTTGTTCAACATAAGAGTTTGGATCACTTAAATTTTTACCAAATCTTGCTGGAACATTTTCATTGTTTCGCAACTCAGCTGGGTAACTTTCCAGCATCCATTTGGGTAAGGTTTTCAGACATGTCAAAACATCGATGTTTAAACCCTTGAGCGTAGCGTATAATGTATCATAGTTCCACCCTCCTTTATGTGAAGGATTAAATGTGTATTGACCTTCCTTATCCTCAATTCTTTCCCAATCCAGATAATGTCTAACGCCTCCAAAAGATTGAATTGCATCCATTCTTTGCTGCTCCAATCGATAAGCATCCTTTTTAGAATCAACAAAATCCCATTCAAATGCATTTACGCCAAAAAAGTTTTTTAGAGGTGCTTTTTGTTTAATTACTGCAGACTTAGCTGTACTAAGTTTATACGTACCATAAAATTCTATTTCAGTTGGAAAACCATCGCCACTTTGTAATACAATATATTTAATGTCTTGATAGCTACTGTCTAAAGAAAACTGATCAGGCTTAAGGGGGTTGGGGCCCACCCATTTACTGGAATACTCTCCTGTAAATTCTGCTATTTTTTTTCTTTTCCAATTTTTATCAATGATATAAATAGTAAAGGGAATTGAATTAGATCCATTCCCATCATACATCCTGATCTGATCTATTTTAATTGTTTCTTTTTCAGCAATTGGATAATATAGCTCATAGTTGGGGACAATACTTTTTTTGCCGACTGATACTGATGAACTTAATTTTCCATCAAATAGTTCGTTAATCCCAATTTCAGTATGGGTCATCTGGTACCATCTGCCAATTTCAAATGATATTTTATTATCATTCAAAGGTTCGTAATTCCCAAAACCTGAACAACTGAAAAATATGATGATGATAAAAATAAGTTTTCTCATATTGGTTCTTAGAAATGACTGTTTATACTTATTTCATTTTTTATTAACCCCCTTGGTAGTAGCTACAAATTCTTTGTTGTCCAATTTGGCATTTGATGCAGCCCATACCATAGAAATTAAAACCTTTGGCAGTTTTCCAATAGCCAAAAGTGTACTAGCATTAAGATAGGAGATTGGAATAGATAGGAACAAAGACAAAAAGAATACGAGTGTTAAAGATAGCCAGCACATCGATTCGGGGAAAATTTTTAGCTGAAATATCTCCAAAAGGAAAGACAAAAAAGTAAAAAAGGGTAACAACAGCATATAAAATGACCTGGGCAAGAGTAAATTTTGAAACAACCTGTACCAGAATACTCCTTTTGAGCGCACCTCTTTAAATTCACTCCGAAAAAAGCTGCTGATTATTTGCAATTGTGACTCGATCCATCTTTTACGCTGCCTCTTGAAAACCTGTATGTCTGAAACTTTTTCATCTAGTACCAATGCATCTGCTAAGTATTCCACGGGGATTCCTTTTTTCATGAGTTGCATTGTCATCTCTTTATCTTCTCCTGGACTTTCTTGAACATAGTTATTCTGCAAGATTTCTTTCAATAGAACAAAATCAAAAGCCATCGCAGAACCAATTAATTCTGCAGACAAACCAAATGCACGTTGGCCTGCAAAAAATATATTGATTCGGATTTCCTCGCTAACTGCGTCTAATATAGCCAACGCATTGTTTTTGTTCTTTGCAGTACGATGGCACTGCACTACTTTTCTGCCTGCACAAAATGCATTATTAACTTTGGTCAAACAACCCGACTGCATAACATTATCAGCATCTAACACCATTACCACATCAAACAGACTAGATGGTGTCATTTCAAAAAATGCATAAAGCGATTTTGCTTTTGTACTTTGCTCATGAACAACTTGATGGACAGAAATTGGTAATTGATGAAGTACAGAAAGAGTTTCACAACTCAATTGATCAGCCATTACAAAAATAGAATACGCCTCAGTTGGATAATCATGAACCAACGCCTGCATAACAGTATCAACAATTATCTGGTCTTCTTTGTAAGCCGGGATGACCAATGCAATTTTTTTTACCTCTGTAGCTACTGGATAGATTGGATGCGAAGAAATTTTTCCTGCACATGCAAATACAAAGAAATAAACAACTCCAATCAAAAGATATATAAATATCAAAATAAAAAACATGTCCATTGAGTCAGATTAAACTACTAGGGATTGTGCTGAAAATATAAAAAAAGATATATACTGCACAGAATTATTGAGTGTTTTATGATTATAGCTTTTTCTTGGTTATGCAATAAATCCTAGTTTTTGTTTTAACTTTTTCAGCTTGAAGACTCCCACCTCCACCCAAATTTCGTACATAATTTTTTTTGTCAGTTTAAAATCATAGAAAGGTAAAAACCGCCAATAGCCTTTCCAACCAACAATCCATCTTAAAATCCCTTTCAAATCTTTTGCCCAGATTGCCCTTCGAATATCCTTATAGAATAGAGCAATTTCAATAGCCTTATTATTTTTTAAAGTAGATTTAATAAACCCCGGTGCTTCGGGTTCATGAAGATGCTCAATGCAATAAACAAAGTTATTTTTCGAGAGAAAATTACTATATGCTATCCAAGTATTGGGACGAACATCTATTTCAATTAAATAATGAATGCCGGTTTTTCTATCCCTTATAAAACTGATATTGGCAAAACCATGAGCGACAATTTTTTGACCTATTAACGTAAGTAATTCAGTTAATTCAGGATAAGTAAAATAGGATCTGCGTGTAGTATAACTAAACTGATCCTTGGTATGAGATAGCACTTTCGCAGCGAAATAATTTAATAACCTACCATTGTAAAATAAAGCATCAACCCTTATATCATCTCCTTCAATAAATTCCTGTATAATTAATTTGGCATTTTTGGGCAGATTCTTGACTGTATTCTGTAGCTCCTTTAAATCATGACTAATTGCCATGTCTGAACCGCCCCAACTAAGATCGTACTTATTCAATACCGGAAATTGTAAGGAATCTAATTCATTAAAATCATTAACCCCTGGTTGAAATCCAACATAAGCCGGAGTATCTATGCCAATTGACTGAAAATAAGATGAAAACCCAATTTTGGATGATAAAATGTCTCTTGCTTCATTGTTTTTTACCGGCAAAAGCTGTTCCAGTAAATCTTCCTCCTTGATTTCTCGTTTTACCAACTCAATTAAAGGATCTTCAGTTAAAAGAATCCAATCATATTTATTTCGTCTAACTAAAGCAGCAAGTTCAGTGAGAAATTCATGATTATCAATAGAACAAGTAATATGATTTTTGAAAAAGGAATTATTTGACAACCACGAATCGGCCGGACAAAATACATCAACAGCATATCCTGCTTTGGCAAAAACATAGGGTATTTCAGCAGGAGCATCCCAATTGAATTTACTAACCAACAAAACAGTTTTCATGCCACATATTAGCGGATATTTCGATCTTGAAATTCAATTTAACAAGATTCTTATCCACATTTGACAAAGCTTAATACAACCTATATATTGGCTGTTTTCTAATGCAAATTTTGGCATCATTAAATTTGATTATCTTGGCCAAGTTATGTAAAACTATTGCTTGACTTAAGTAATTTTGTCTTGCAGATGTTTTTGATGAAACGAATCATTAACATAGTCATTTTCAATATCCTGAATTACCTTTCTCAATTTCTCTGATTAATTTAAAATGACAGTATCATAGATTTCAAGTAGCGATTCAAAAAATGAGGATAGCAATATTGGTAATGGCCCATCGTTTACCAGAACAGTTAGCTGTTTTGTGTGATAGACTATTGCACCCCTCCATTGATATCTATATCCACGTAGACAAGAAAGAAGAAGAAAAAGCTTTTAAAGAAAAGATTCAAACCCCAAAGATCAATTTCATAAAAAAAAGAACAAATACCCAATGGGGTGCTTTTTCAATAGTAGAAACCATAATTACCTGCTTTGAAGAAATAATTTCCAGAAATCAATATGATTATATATGCAATATATCTGGCCAAGACCTTCCAATAAAAAGCATGGATAAACTAATGTCTTTTTTAAACGAGAATGCCGGTAAAGAATTCATTGAAAATATTCCTTTCGAAAAGGAAAACAGATGGTGGAATGAAAATGCAAGAAGAGTGGAAACTTATAGCTTTATCAACATGAATTTTATTGGTAAATTTCGAATTGAAAAATTAACCAACTTACTTTTTCCAAAAAGAAGACCACCAGAAAACATTATTTTTTCTGGTAATTCAGGATGGTTTTGTTTAAGCAGTAACGCAGTTTCATTTGTGATTTCTTCATTCAAGAATCAAAAAGAGTTAACCCGATATTTTAAATTTGTATGGGGCGCAGATGAAATATATTTTTCAACTGTACTGTACAACTCGCCATTCAGGAATAAGATGATTGGTAATCTTTTACATACAGAATGGCTTTCCGAAGACAAATTACATCCTAAAGTCTTTACACTATTAGATAAATTCCAACTGCAACATTCAAATAAATATTTTGCCAGAAAGTTTGATGCATCTATTGATAAAGAAATAATTGAATTCGTTCACACCTTATCTGATCTTAAAAACTAAGAAATGGAAGCATTATTGATTATATCCATTTTAGTGATTGTATTCGGCTATGGAGGCTATGCCATCCCCTTGGTGATGAAGCAAAATGGAAGTAAAAAAATGATTGGATTAAATAACGCTTGGATACCCCTCAACAAAATTACAATCATAATTGCGGCATACAATGAAGAAACAATTATTAAAAAGAAAATTGAAAATACAATTGCATTAGACTACCCGAAAGAATTAATCAAAATTATTGTAGTCACAGACGGATCGACAGACAATACTTATAACATTGTAAGCCAGTTTAAAGAAGTCAATTGTTATCATGAAAATGCTAGGAAAGGTAAAATGGCTGCTATAGATAGAGTAATACCATTCGTTGAATCAGAAATAACTGTTTTTACAGATGCAAATACCTTATTAAATGTAGAATCTCTTAGGTTTATAAACAGGCACTTCAGCGACAAACAAGTAGGGGGTGTTGCAGGTGAAAAGAAAGTTATTACTACTAGCAAAAAACAAAATAAATCAACAAATCAAGAAGGGCTTTATTGGAAATATGAATCATGGCTGAAACAGATAGACTCAAATTATTACTCGGTAGTTGGAGCTGCCGGAGAACTTTATGCCATACGAACATCTTTGTACAACTACCCTGGCGATAATGTGATTTTAGATGATTTTATGGTATCAATGAATATTTGCAGAAAGGGGTATGTATTCAAGTATGAACCCAAAGCATTTGCAACAGAACTTCCATCAGAAAATTTAAAAGAAGAAGCCAAAAGGAAAATAAGAATTGGTGCCGGTGGTATACAATCGATTTTGCAATTAAAATCACTATTTAGAATTTGGGATACTCCTAAACTATCCTATTTGTTTATCTCCCATAGGGTATTGCGTTGGACAATCATTCCATTTTTACTAATCTTCATTTTTATTGCCAATGCAATCTTATTCGTACAAACAACAACACCAGCTTGGGCATTTCTTTTTTTTGCTCAATTAATATTTTATTGCTTAGGTACCATGGGGTATTATTTTGAAAACATTGGAAGAAAATATTCAATCACTTCAATTCCCTATTATTTCATATTTATGAATTTGTCTCAATTAAAAGGAATTTTAAGGTATTTAAGGGGAGAACAAAGTGGCGTTTGGGAAAAGGCAAAAAGAATGGAAGCGAAATGATGAAAAACATTCTTCTCATAGGATATGACTCCAATATATGTCTTGGTGTAAGTTATTGCCTCAATAAAATGGGGAATTGCAAGCTATTGCTCCTAACCAACAATAAAAGAAATGCAGCCAAATATTCCAGATTTATAAAGAAGATCTATTACTATGAAGACAGGAGTCTTAAACTAGAAGAAATAAATGACATCATTGAGAAAGAGAAAATCCATTTGGTTTTTCCTTACGACGAAAATGAAGGTATTTTTTTTAGTGCCAATACAAAAGATATTCGCAATGACAAAACCAGCAGCATTTGGCTAACTGATCCCGAAAACTACTCCAAGGGGGTGAATAAACTTCAATTGGCAAACCTGTTATCAGCAGCAAACATAAACATACCTCCATTTGTACAAAATGATAACAAAGGACTATTACTCGCTGAATTATCAAAATGGAGTGGTCCAATAATCATGAAACCCGCAAGAAGTTCTTTTGGGAGAGGTATCATAAAATTTACAGATGTACAGTCGATTGAAAAATATCTGAACACCAATAATATTGACCTTTCACAACATTTTTTTCAGCCTTATATTCTGGGTAGTGATTTAACAGTAAATATCATTTCCTCAAAAGGAGAAATACTTTATTACACCATACAAGAAACACCAATTAAAACAAATTCTGTATTTGTATCTGGGGATGATTTTGAATTCAAAGAAGATGAAGCAGCCCTCCAATTAGTAGCAAAAGCGATTAAAGAATTGAAATGGCATGGAGTTGCTTGCTTTGACTTAAGAAGAAACACGAATACGGGGGAAATCTTTATATTAGAAATCAATGGAAGATTTTGGGCTTCATTGTTATCAGCTTTCAAAAAAGGAGGAGTTAATTTTCCAGCAATCTTGACCAAATTATCACTTGGAGAGACTGTAATACATCCTTCAAAACAATACGAAACACAAATTTCTGTTCGTAGCTTTTTTCATCATTTATTTTCAGGAAAACCAAAAAAATGGAAGATGACAAAATACAGTACTTATTTTGCTGATCCTCTTGCACGTCTATACCAATTGATTAGCTCGTAAGTATTATTTTTTGCTAATGGTTTTAAATGCAGTTTCTAATTCCATACCCAAATAAGCTTCTAACCTGTATCGGGATGAATTCAAATCCCTCAACAAAGTCACTTTTTTAGTTAGTATCTCATTGTATCTCCTGGTATAATTGGTATAGGCTTCTATATCAATCTGATTTGACTCAAATGATTGGGATGCTTTATCTAAAATCATTTTTTCATCCTGTAATGTCAATTGATGAATTTCCAATAAGTAGGTATTAGAAACATAGTTTTGATACTCTTGAATAACAGCCTCTTTTAATTGCTGTATTTCCAGTTCACGAATATCAATTGAACGCTGATTGTTTGTTTTCGCCATTTGGATCTCCTTTTTCTTAGTTGCTACGAATCCCAAAGGCAACGATAAACTGAAATTATATCTAGGGAAAAATGAATTTTGCTGTTGAAACAAGCTGTTTTGAAGTGAAAATTCATTTAAGTTGAACGATGCATTTATATTGTTCATCCAGCTCAATTTTACTTTATCCATTTCTTGCTGGGTATACCTCACGTTGTCATCAGCAATTTTGATGCGATAATGTGCAGCAGCTAATTTCGCCAACTCGTGTCCCACCTTATCATTCATCATGAAGCCAGGTGTTGAAATTGCATCTAAGTTGGATTGAGAAAATGCTTTAATAGAGAGCAGGAAAATTCCTAAAAATAAAATTCTTTTCATGTGATAGCGTTATTTGAAATTTTATCTGACTTAACAATGATAGCAATACAAATACAGAAAAAAAAGCAACTTGGAATTTGACCAAATGGCTCTTGCCCATAATTTGCAATGACAAATGAAAAAAAAGATGCAGTTGCAACAAGCACTACCATTTTGATCCATTTATCAGTTGAATGAAAATAAGAATATATACCTGAACGAAGTATAACAAAATGGAACAAAAGCAAAAGTACTAATCCAATCCAGCCTGTTTCTAATGCGGCCCTTAAATAACCACTATCTGGTGGGAATCCAGCCAGATAATGCTCCGGATTATATTCCATTCCTTGTCCACCTGAGGTATTGACGCCTCCGCCAATTGGGTTGTCATGTATATAAGGTTGAATTTTAGCCCTATTGATATTTCTTACCTGTAATGACGCATCTTGCTTAAAATTAAAAGCACTTCTGATGCGGTTAATAAATAAATTGTTATAGACAGGAGCAATCATTATGGCAATAAATGAAGCAACAAAACCAAGCCCAATTAAAAATGTATTTCGGTTGATTCCGCGCATGATTAAGAATAAGAATATACCAGAAACAAGCATTAGATAGGCTGTTCGTGTTCCCGAATAAATAGCCCCAAACATACATACAAGGGCCATCAAGAAATAAATTATTTTATTTTTTTTAGAGGTACCCATAAACAATAAAATTCCAAGCACCAAAGCAGTTGCTGCCATATCCATCCCAAAAGCTGCTGGGTCGGAATAAAGTGAATACTTTCTTTTAAAACCATCCACCAAATAAAAGAGATTTTGTCTATTGGGGGAAGCCATTACCCATGCTTCTTCAAAAGCAGGCATGCCAAAAAGTTGGGTCAGAATTGCATATAAGGCAGAAACTAAAGCGAAGACAAACCATAATCTGAAAAGCCATTTGATATCATTAATGGACCCTATTATATGAGCAGTAAGGATAAACAACAAAAAAACCATCACTTGACGTCTAAAAAAATGAAACCAACCCGCTACTGAATACATTTCAGGATTGAAGGCTTGCCACACAATGAACAAAAGATACAATATGAAAAAAACTGTGATCGGATGATAGATTCCCTCAACAAGAGATTTTCTCTTGATGATACATTCTGTCAGCAATCCCAAAAAAGAAGAGTAAATCAGAAGTTCTACAATCCAACCAATTGGGAATGCCCCCATAAAGTACCTGCTTAGAATGAAAATTGTAAAACCAAAACCCATTGCAATTGCATATCCCAATCTGTAATTGGTTATACATACAAAAATCAAAATGAGTCCAGCGATAAGAGATAAAACAACTAATGCTTTTTTAATTGGGAACGTAGCTATTGCTGCACCCATCATAATACACAATACAAAAACCAATCCCTGTAATAGAATTTTTTTGTTATTGACAAATAATGGATGATCAAGCAGCATATTAAAGAAAAACAATTTTTAAAAACAGAAACCCTAGTATTAGAAATACCAAGATGGTAACATAGGTTGGATATTTATCGAGATCTTTATCTTGATGGTTCATGTATTCAACGATTTTCAAACTCAACGACTGTTTCAAATAACTTGTTTACACAATTCTCCCAGGTGTGACTTTCTGCAAGCTCTTTTCTTTCTTGTTTTTTGGATGAAAGCTTATTTTCAGTAAGCGCCAAATCTAGCATTTGAGAAAATTCGGAGGCATCTTCATACTGATAAACAAGATTTCCCAATTCCTGTGTAAATGACGTTTTTCTCGCAACTACAGGTTTTCCAAAATACATGTACTCGTCCAATTTTCTTGGATAATTCCCTATTGTAGTTTCATTTAACAATTGCGGATTGATGCAAACGTCAAAACAAGATATATAACTAGATAATTGTTCCTGAGACTTACTTCCAGTGAAAATAACATTAGAATAATTCTGCAATTTAGATTTCGAAAAACTACTATCCATAGGTCCGACAAACACCCAACTCAAATCTTTTCTAATAAAAGCCACCTCTTCCAATAAGGGCAGATCCAGGCGTATGGTTACCAGATTTCCTATATATCCTACAACTGGTGTTTCAATATTTTGTAGTTCAATTGGTATCACATTTTCATCAGCTGTCTGCGGAATAGAAATAGTGCAGCCCTGTCCAATATCATGAGATGCCGGATTGTACTGTTCTGCATATTTTTTTAGGTAGAGAGAGTTTGTAAAAACCAGATCCGCTTTTTTTAAAATATCTATTTCCAAATTTTTCCCGTTTCTTTTGAAATATGGCTGGTTAATAAGGTAATCACGTAAATAATACACAAAAAGACGAGGAGAAAGCTCCTCATTTAAAAATTGTCCTTGGAAAAAATCATTGTCATTAAAAAGCATAAAATCTCTAAAGCCCAACTCTCTAATTGCCTTATGAATACGCTTTGCAAATCTTTTATTGTTCAAGCGCAATAAGTATTTGAATGGTCTTCCGCTCAATAAATTAATGGACTCCAGCACAACACCCGGGTCTAATACCCATAGATTCTGATTTACTTTCGTCAACCGAAACTCGTGATTTTTCTGACGACAACTTGATTTAGAGGCTGAATTACCAAACCACATGCTCAGCTCTGTTCTTCGGTCTGTTGCTCTGTTTACATAAAGTACACGACAAGTTTGAGAGAAAACTTTTGCCATATCCACACAATTACTTCCGATTGCTGTACTC
Source organism: Chitinophagaceae bacterium (assembly GCA_046303455.1). Lineage (GTDB taxonomy): Bacteria > Bacteroidota > Bacteroidia > Chitinophagales > Chitinophagaceae > Pollutibacter. The sequence continues at coordinate 30,468 of JBKCGF010000147.1, forward strand.
CAAGGTTGCAAACCAACTATTACAATATCATATTTTAATTTGGTGTTTTGCATCCCATTATACCCTATATTCATTCATGTCCAATTGATTCAAAACAGACCCAAGGAATTTTTCAGGTATGGTTCGGAAATACTTAATGGATTCTTTATCAGCAGATTTAATTTCTGCATTCGCTGAAAAAATAGCAACAATGCCATCTACAAATTGAGAAAGTTCCTTTGCATCTGTAAACCCATTTAGCGGAGCTCCTTCAATCAATATGTAATCGTACATGGTTAAGAAATAATCCAAGTGATTCAATATATGATCTTTAGGCAAAATTTCGTTGGGCGTATAATCTCCGCCCTTGCATCCTATTATGTCTACGTTTTGCACACCGGTTGGACTAATTAAATTTTTTAGTGCATTTTGATCTGACTCAACTTTATCAAAGGAAAACAACTCCAAAGTTGGTTTTGCCGCATTTAAAACAGAAAGATCGTTGTTACAAAAGTTTGTATCAATGAGTAAAACTCGTTTTTTGCTTAAACTTAAACTAAAGGCCAAAGATTGGAGCAGAGTAGTTTTCCCCTGGTTAGGTTCTGTACTTGTAAACATAATGGTTCTTTTACCACTACTTTCAATCTCATACCTCATTTTCCTCAGAAACTCTCTGAAATTGTTTGTCCTGCTTGTTTTACTGCTCTCAATTTGAATAATATGTTCTTTCAAACTCGAAGCTTTCAAATCAATAAAATTAATAACCCCAATCAAAGGAAGGTTGGTCATTCTTTGGAACTGCGTCGGCGTTCGGATTTTTTGATCAAAATAGGCAATGAGAATATAAACCAAAGAAGACAATAACAAACCAGACATGAAAGAAATTGCAACAAGCAATAAACGTTTGGTGGGCTCTGGCTCTAAAGCAGCTTGACCATAAATGGTTTGTTTAAAATTAGATTGTCCAGGATCTACCAAACCTCCAACAATATTTACTTTTTCTTTTGCACTCGTATACTCCATCATACTCAACTCTATTTCCTTGTCCAGCTGGTCGATGCGATAAGTTGATTTTCTACCTTTCTGAGGAACTATAACCCCCATATCAGCTAATTTTGACCTATAGAATTCTACTCGAGCATTTGAAGATCGAAGTGCAGCTTCTAATTCAATTTTTTCTTTTGCCAATGCATTTAACTGTGTAGACCTTGTTGAATTATCCGGTTTAGTTGTTGCAGGGGCAGTTGAAGCCAAACTCTTTAATCGAATTTGTAATTGTTCAATTTCGCTCTTTAAACTGGCATCTGTTGAACCGCTTCGGATATACTGATTGGTCAGCTCGTTATATCGTCTTCGTAAATCCGCATATTCTTTATTAGAAGGAACAACAGCTGATGCTGTTTCAGGTGTTCCTACAGATTCAATTTGCCTTTCTACTTGCTCAATCTGATAGGAAATACTTTGGATTTTTGACAACTCATCTGCTATGATAGACTCATAATCAGATGACTTATTTATTTTTGCATTTACAGCAGCACTTCCCGCTGCGTTTATTGAATCTCTTAGATAATTCGACTTCAGAGCGACTTTATTTTTCAAGTCAATTTCTCGCTGATTAACAATAGAGTCTAAAGCATGTTTTGCTTCTATAGAACGCTCTCTCGTAGAAATTTCAAAATAGCGCTGAAACTCTGATATCAATTGATTAACTACAAATTCAGATAAAAAAGGATTTACGGAAGTGTACACAATATTAATATAATCACTGCGCTGATATCGATATACATCTAAGTTCTTTCGCAACGATTCTAAATCATATCCAAAAAACTCTATTAAACCTATAATCTTCTTTTCTGACTCAATTGAACCATTGAGCATGGTAAGATTATCGTATTTATCTATTAAAATGGCTTTGACTGCTTCAATATCTAGATTCTCTAACCCCTTTATTTTGGAAATTTCTGCTGTATCCACATTTGAAAACCTGTTTCCAAAATCCAGATCGTGCATCATCAATTTATAAGAAAGCAAATTCAATACCTTGGGGGAACTTATATTTTCAATGGCATTATTGAATTTTATATCAATTTCACCAATATCAAAACTGGCATCTGATAGCTTTATTTCTTGTCTGATTGTGTAACCCGTAGAAATTTGTGACTGGGATTCATATTTGTCTTTCAAGAAAAAACTAAATATTAAAGCTACCGTTGCCGTTAGAAAAGAGGCACCGAGAATATATTTCTTATTCTTTAGTAAAATTCGGATTATATAAGTCAATTCCATATTAAATCATTGATCTCGTCAAAACGATATTGTCTTCTTTGTTCTTAAACATATATTCAGATTTTCCTCTTAAATGACAAACAAGCGCTTTTAAATACGCAGTAAAATTGTCGTACTGAGAAGAAAATAGATAAGTCAGTAGATTTTTGGGAGCAGCAATTAATAAAAAATACATCATGAATAGAAAATAATTGATTCCATAAAAATTTCTTTTCATGTACAACATTCTGTTTCTTGTTAACAAGAAAGTTTTAAATGGTGTATTTGAAGCGGTGGACATAGAACCTTTGTGGTATACCAAAGCCTCAGTATTACAAATTATTTTATAGCCCTTTTCTCGGATTCGGTTCGACCAATCCAATTCTTCGTAATACGCAAAATAATCCTCACACAACCCACCTACCTCTTCATAAACTTTTCTGGAAATCATCATTGCAGCTCCATAAGCAAAATAAGTTTCAGAAAGTTTCTTACCTGCAATTACATGCTTACTACCAGCATCAACCACTTTAGACCTTCCAGTTAAAGGGTGTACTCTTGAATATCCTGCATACTCTATTACATCTTTCTTATAATAAGAATGAATTCGTGGACTCACAATTCCAGTTTTGACGTCCTCATCAAAGGCTTCCAACAACTTCTCTATCACGCCAGTTGTTATTTCTGTATCACTGTTGAGAAATAAAAAATAATCACCGGTGGCCGCTCTCATTCCTATATTACAGCCTGCAGAAAATCCATAGTTAGAAGGGTTTAAAATAATTTTTATACTACTTAAAGCAGATAAGAAATTAGAGGAAGGATTTTCTTTAGATCCATTATCTACCAAAATGATTTCTACATTAGGGTAAGTTAAATTCAATTTAATCGAATTGAGCAACTGACATGTTATCTCAGTAGTATTCCAATTCAAAATGATAATGGATACCTTGGGATAAGTCTGACAATTGTTTATATTTTTTATATTCTCCTCCATTTTCAATAACAGATCAATAATTCTGATTTTGGAGTAATGCGCTTGGTGTCTTTAGTAGAATCCAAAAATCTTTAACCAAGTTCAACTCATTAGAATATCTAATATCCAGCTTAATCCTTTCTTCTTCATCCATGTCTGGCTTTTCCTTTTTTACCACCTGCCATAAACCCGTTATACCCGCTGGAGCATCAAATCGTTTTACATAATCATTCACTAACAGTCGCTCCGCCTCATATAATGGTAAGGGTCGATTTCCTACAATTGACATATGGCCCATCAATACGTTTAGTAATTGTGGAAATTCATCAATACTGGTTTTTCTAAGGAATTTCCCCACACTAGAAACCCTTGGGTCATCTTTAATTTTCACAAAAGAAGATACTTTTTGATCGGCTCCGTAGATATTCAAGTGACTAATTTCACTTAGATACCTGTCAGCACCATCGCGCATACTTCGGAATTTAATCATAGGAAAGACTTTGTAATGCTTTCCTACCCTATTTGATATGTAGAAAATAGGCCCTCTACTCTCTAATTTGATTGCGATTGCTACTAAAATAAAAAGAGGAGTCAGGAAAAGCAATAAAACCAAAGAAACAGCAATATCAAAAGCTCGCTTAACCAACATGAAGGACTTCTTTCCTTCATCTTTAAGATTTGTTTTTTCTAGCGGAAGTAATTTCGGAACATGAAGACTTTGCTTGTATTTGAACAAAAAACATATCTTTTTTTCAATCCCCTCCAAATCAACAATATCCTCAAAAAAGTCATCTGCCATTCCCGCTTCCATCAGATAAAGCATCTCAGAAACTGATAATAAAGTTGAATTCCAAAAAAATAGAATTTTCTGAAAATGATTTATGCTTTTGACTGAATTGTAAAATTCTTTAAATCTCTTTAAATCAAGAGGAATGTTTAAAAGAATAGCGCTTGGTATTTTTCCCTCAGTGACTTCAATTCCATTTAGCAAGTCTGTCAAGACATCTAAATGATCTTCCTTACTAGGATTAAATTCAATTTTTTTATGAGATACGCTGATGTAATTTTCTGAGACAATCATATACGAAAATGACTTCTCAGTATCACTAAACCGCTGTTGGTTATTCTCTAAAAACGATAAATATTGAATTGCTTCCATTTGGTTTGTTGGGATTGGATTAAAAAATAGCCGTTATTCTATGTGACTTCTGGTTTTAAATATTGATAATTATTTGAAACAAGTAAACTTGGACTAAATGGCTTTATCAGAACTTGCACTGCTTCAGATTGCTTCAAAAAATTCAATTTCTCTAATTGTTCTTTACAGGCTAAAACCACCATTTTTTTCTTGTACATTTTACTTGAGTTGATAAAATAAATAAAGTCCAAACAGTCGGTACAATTTTCATCTAAGTCAACTACAATAAGATCAATTTCCTTTACTTTTTTTAACAAGGTAAAACCAGCATAAACATCAGGAACAGGATAAAACACAAAACCCTTGTTGAAGATATTCTTCAAAACAAGGTTCATGGATGAATTAGAATTTATACTGAGTACAGCTCTTTCCACGGATTTGTCCTATTTCCTTATTAAGTCACTTTGTCTTAAAAGGCTTTTGATAGGATATTGGAAAGTTTACGGGCAAATGGCGTACAATAACAATCCTAAAGAAAGGATGATGTTTTGCAACAACTCAAAGTTATTTGAATTGAGAAAGACGGCAATTGTAGTTTTTAAACAAGTTATTAAGGCAAGTATACCTAACATTAATGAATGGGATAATATTAATGAATAGTATAATATTAAACCATATTGCCGCAACCAGAAGATGAATGCGTTTCAATAAAGATTAAACTATCCTCTCAATGATTTTACCTGTCGACTTTTCTTTCAGTATTAATTTCTTTGTACCATAATGCGTCATCTCTTCTTTCACCAGATAATGATCAGCATCAAATTCAATTAAGTGACTGTCTTTGGTAACATCAGTTCTTCCTCTCCAATCTTCCAACTGCACAGGCTCCCACAGTTTTGATTTCGCACTCTTGTATGCTGCATCCAAAACTGCATTTACCAAATAGCCATCGTAGAAAGTCTCTCTGGGTTGTGTTCCGTTTTCAAAACAATTGAACATCTCTGTAAACATGTGATTATATCCCAACTCATTCAATTCATCTCCTACTGGAAACAACCATCCTGAATTCGTTTCTGCTTTTTCCGCAACATAATCTGCACCCTTTCCTGTGGTAAACATTTCGAAACCAGTACGCAAAAATCCATTGATCCAAATGGTACCTTCACTTCCCATCACCTCATCTCTCAAATCCAATCCTCCGCGGAAAGTCCAGCTGACCTCAAACTGTGCAATGGCACCATTTTCATATTTTACTAAACCAATTGCATGGTCTTCTGCGTCAATCGGTTTTACTTGTGTATCTGCCCAGCACATGACTTCAACTGGACGAATATCTTTTCCAATATAACTGCGTGTGATCTCAACACAATGACAACCCAAATCCAAAATACATCCACCTCCGGCTTGTTCAATGTCCCAGAACCAGTCGCTGTGTGGGCCAGGATGGGCCTCTCGTGATTTTGCCCAAAGTACGCGACCAACAGCGCCTTTCTTTACACTGTCGTATGCCTTCAAAAATTTTGGCGTGTATACCAAATCTTCAAGATAACCATTGAAGATGCCAGCTTTTTCTACCGCTTCCAGCATGCGCTTTGCTTCTGCAGCATTGCGTCCCAATGGCTTTGTAGTGATGATTGCTTTTTTGTGCTTGATACACAACATCACTGCTGTTTCGTGTAAGTTATTTGGCAGAGAAATACATACCATATCAACATCAGGATGCGCACTCGACTCTTCCATCACTGTAGTATAATGTATACATCCATAGTCATCAGCAAACTTTTTTGCCTGCTCCTCCCTGCGTGAATAAATTGAAACAATTTTATCCTTACTTCTCAATCCTTGAATTGAATCTGCATAAAATCTTCCGATAAATCCGGAACCAAGCATTGCTAACCTTACCATATCTAAATAATTAAAAATTTATTTGAATTAAGCATTCGCTTTTTTATCCCTAAAGAATACCAACAAGAAAACCAAGGCAGCTGCTGCAATAGCAGATGGAACAAGCCAAACGTTCAACCAAGTCGTAACCATAGCTCCTGAAGGATCAGCTGCAGTATACTTGTCTTTTACATAACCAGAAACTTCTGAACCAATGAACATCCCTATACCATAGGTTGCCAATGTAATCAGACCCTGTGCCTGTGACTTTATTTTTTCACCTGCCTTTTTATCGGTATAAATCATTCCACTCACGAAGAAGAAATCAAAACATACACCATGCAATAAAATGGCTGCATACAACATCCAAACTCCTCCCAATGCATCGCCATAGCCGAAGAAAGCGAAGCGGATGATCCAGGCGACAAGCCCAATGATCAAAATATTCTTCACACCCAATCTTGCATAAGCCAAAGGCAACAACAGCATGAACAACACCTCTGAAACTTGTCCGAGCGACATCATATTTTCAATCCTAAATGTTGTTGGATCTGCATTTGGATATCCTGCCTTAAATGTATCGGTCAATGATGGATTTGCCCATGCATAGTAAAACGACAAAGGAATACAAATCAATACTGAAGAGATGAAGAAAATGAGGAAAGATCTGTCTTTAAATAAGACGAATGCATCCTTACCAATGATTTGTCCGAATGTTGCTGGTCCTGTTGCTGTTGGAGGAGTTTTAGGAAGAAAGAAAGACATCAATCCTAGCAATACGGAAGTCACCATTGAAATCTGAAAGATTACCACTTTATCCCCTACGCCTAAAAAACCAACAAGGTTAACAACAGCAATCCAGGCGACTGTCCCGAATACACGAATAGCAGGAAACTCTTTCTCTGGATTATCCATGTTACGCATGGAAATAGAACTGGTTAAAGAGATAGTTGGAGCAAATGTGAGACAGTATAAAAGCATTACCCAATAAAAACTATCTGGGTCCGTGGTTTGTGTCAGCACAAACAAAATAGCAGCACCAAGCAAATTGAGTATACCCAACACTTTTTGCGCCTGAAAAAACCTATCGGCCAACATGCCCACAAAAAACGGAGCGGCAATCATGGCGACAGAAAACGCGGCATAAGCGCTACCCACTTGAGCACCTGTGGCACCAAGTTGATCGGTCATGTATTTACTCATTTGTCCATACCAAGCACCCCAAATGAAGAACTGCATGAACATCATGACAGCCAATTGAACCTTAATCGTTGATTTCATAAATATGATTGTCTTTCAAGATAATGATTTATTGGAAATTGATATTTAGTAATTAGTGATTACTATGATTTAGAATAAGCAATAACCTTGAAGTCGCTATTTATTCAACTTCTTGTAATGCAAACAGATTTCAGTTAAACCACATCCCTCACATTTGGGATTTCGAGCAAGGCAGGTATATCTTCCGTGTAAAATGAGCCAGTGATGTGCGCGGTGCACCAGTTCGGATGGTATACTTTTTATCAATTGTTTTTCTGCAGCAAGTGGCGTTTTTGCACCTCGGGTCAAACCCAATCTTGCAGAGACCCTGAATACGTGGGTATCTACAGCCATGTTGGGTTGTTGGTCGATGACCGACGTAATCACATTAGCTGTTTTTCTTCCAACACCTGGAAGTTTCACCAGTTCTTCGACAGTCATGGGTACTTCCCCACCGAATTCATCGATGAGCATTTTTGCCATGCCGATCAGGTGCTTGGTTTTATTGTTGGGGTAAGAAATACTTCTAATGAGGGGAAATAAAGTATCGAAATCAGTCGATGCCAACGAAGCCGGATCGGGAAACTGTTGAAAAATTGCAGGGGTAGTCAGGTTGACCCTTTTATCGGTGCATTGAGCGGACAAAATAACGGCCACCAATAGCTGAAAGGGATTGTCGTAGAGCAGTTCAGTCTCTGCCTCAGGGATGTTTTTTTGAAAATAGTCGATAATAACCTCGTACCGTTCCTTCCTTTTCATATTCAGGAAGGTAAGTTACTAAGAAACTGTAATTTATGCTTTGGAAAGTCCCTCTGAACTTGCCGAGCCATAATGCATGATTCTTTCAATTACAGATGAAGAGGGAGTGTATTGGATTTCATCCAATGTTTCAAAACCTTCTTTCATATGGGCGAACTGTTCTTGCAGTTCGGGGTGGCTATTAACTTCTGAGATAAACTCGTTTGATTCTTCTGGGCTCATTTCCTTGTATAGATAACGCATCATTGCTTCACTGTTTAACATGCTCATTTTAAACCTTTTATCAATTAATAATATTGACAAAGGATACGGATAGGTAAGGGTAGGTCTTCAAGTGGGTATCTAGGAGTGGGAGGAAGCGAAACTCTAAGTTAGAAATCACGCTTGAAAAATAAACGCAGATGATTTCTCTTTATTGCATGAAATTGAAGAAATATTTTATTTTTCTTTAATCAGATAAACATCCTCATTATCGCGCTTCATGAGGTACTGTTCGCGGGCCACTTTTTCCATCCATTTAGGATTGGCCTTCATCATCTCCACTTCTTTTTTGGTCTTGTCGATTTGCTCCTGGTAATACTTCTTGCTCTTGTTCAAATCATTCAGCTCGCTGCGGTACTGGTAATGGAGGATGAGGTTGTTGTGGTCGAAAAAAACCATCCAGACCAGAAAGGCGACTGTGGCGATGAGGTATTTATTTTTGAAGGTTTTGAGGAGTTTCATGGAAGTACTAACAAAGTTAATGCAATGTTTCTAATCTTCCTTTTAAGTACCTTGCACCCTCAATGGAAAAGTCAAATTTTGTCGATCAGATAAGGGTGTTCTGTAAAAGCGGACACGGTGGTGCGGGTAGCAAGCATTTCATGCGTACCAAATTCAACCCTCAAGCGGGACCAGATGGTGGTGATGGAGGACGTGGTGCACACATCATTCTGAGAGGTAATAAAAACCTGTGGACGCTCCTCCACTTGCGCTATTTCAAAAACGTAATCGCAGAAGATGGTCAGGGTGGGAACAAAAACAACATGACCGGTCGTGATGGTAAGGATATTATTATTGAAGTGCCCCTAGGCACCGTAGCATTCGACGAAGAAACTGGTGAAACAGATGGGGAAATCCTTGAAGATGGTCAGGAACTGATCTGGGTCAAAGGCGGAAGAGGTGGATTGGGTAACAAAAACTTTGCTACCCCAACCAACCAGGCGCCCGACTATGCGCAACCTGGTGAACCTGGTAAAGAAGGCTGGAAAGTCCTGGAACTAAAAGTACTCGCTGATGTTGGTCTCGTTGGTTTCCCTAACGCTGGTAAATCAACTCTTCTATCTTCTATCACTGCAGCTAAACCTAAGATAGCCGACTACGCCTTTACCACCCTCACTCCTCAACTGGGTATGGTGGAATACAGAAACGGCAGATCATTTTGTATAGCTGATCTTCCTGGTATCATTGAAGGTGCCGCTGAAGGTCGCGGACTAGGTCATCGTTTTCTTCGCCACATCGAAAGGAACCCGGTACTTTTATTTTTGATTCCTGCTGATAGCAAAGACCATAAAAAAGAATGGGACATCCTCGTAAATGAATTGAAAGAGTACAACCCAGAACTTTTGGATAAAAAATTCATCATCGCCATCAGCAAAAGCGACATGCTCGACGATGAACTAAAAGACGCCATAGAAAAAGAACTACCAAAAAATATACCTCACATTTTTATCTCCTCCGTTGCAGGTAAAGGACTTCAAGATCTGAAGGACCTGCTTTGGAAGGAACTGCAGTAGTCTTATCTTTAGGATATGC
>JBKCGF010000148.1:0-3699 GCA_046303455.1 Chitinophagaceae bacterium
ACCAAGCACTTATGAAGCAAATTGAAATCAGTATGTTGTATTTGTTTGTGGGGGTGCAAAATTGGGCACAAATAAAGGTGACAGTTACGTGGCTTTTGCATTAAAAAAATAAATCCATGCGGTTAGGTTTAGTAGCATTTATATGTCTGTTTTTAGTTGATCAGGTAAAGGGACAAAGGTTTGGTGGTAATCCAACTTCCCTCAAATGGAAGTCGATTAACAAGCCAGGAGTAACTATTATTTATCCTTCGGGTATGGATTCTTCTGCGGACAGGATTGCAAAATGGACTACAGCGATGGATAATGTGTCGACAGGTAAATTGGGAGATTTCCGCAGGTCAATACCCATTGTTCTACAAAACTTGCCGGTTATTTCGAATGCTTATGTCGGGTTAGGTCCATGGAGAAGTGAATTTTATACCTTCCCCCCTCAAAATGGATTAGAGTTGGGTACAACCAACTGGATGGATAATTTGATTGTGCACGAATACCGTCATGCACATCAGTTCAGTAATTTTAGAAGGGGGTTGTCAAAGTTTGCTTATCTCGTAGCCGGGGAGCAGGGACAGGCATTGGCAAATTCTGCTGCCATACCTGATTGGTTTTTTGAAGGAGATGCAGTCTATACCGAAACAAAACTATTGAGCCAGGGTAGAGGGCGGTTGCCCTATTTTTTCGATCCCTTTCATGCCATTTGGAATGCAGAGAAAAAGTATAGCTATCAGAAATTGCGAAACAGATCGCTTAAGGATCTGGTCCCTAATCATTACCAATTAGGATATATCCTGGTGGCACATGGTTACACCCGTTATGGGGATGATTTTTGGAAGAAGGTTACAGCAGATGCTGCAGGATTCAAAGGGTTGTTCTATCCATTACAAAAAGCAGTCAAAAAGCATGCTGGGATTTCTTATAAGTCTTTTGTGGCAGATGCACTTTATACATTCAGGTCAAAAATGCCTTTGCCAGAAAATGATGCTGATCAAAAAGCTATCACTTTGCCAAATGAAAAACGCCTCGTAGATTATCATTATCCCGTTTTATTGGATGGAGATTCTATGCTGGTGCTAAAAAGACCAAATAATGAAGTACCCCATTGGGTTGTAATACACCAGAACAAAGAAAAGAGAATAGGGGTTAAAGAGATTGGAATTGAAGATTATTTCACATACAAGCGGGGATATTTGGTTTACACTGCCAATGGTTTTGATCCTAGATGGTCGTGGAGAGAATACAGTGATATTAGTTTATTCAACATTTTTGATGGTTCCAGAACGAGGTTAACGAAAGGGGGAAGGTATTTATCACCTGATTTATCCCAAGATGGCGAAAAGGTGGTTGCTGTTCGGTATACGCCTGAGGGGCAATCCAGTCTTGAATTTATCGACAGACAAACAAAGCAACTCAAAAATAAATATGTGCATCCTGAGGGACTATATTTAAGTTATCCGGTTTTTTCAGCAGATGATCAACAGGTATTTTTTATATCGAGAAGAGACAATGGAGAATCAGCAGTGCAGTCTTACAGTCTTGTTAATGGTAAAACCTCGACTATAATTCCATTTGTCAATACCCCTATTTCCCTTTTAAGAACCAAAGGCGATTGGTTGATCTTTTCTGTTTCCCAGCAAAGTAAAAATGAATTGTGGCGCTATAATTTGAAGACAACTGAGATGAGCAGGTTGGTTTCATCATCGACTGGAGCTTATGCTGGTGATATTGATTTGACAGGAGAGAAGATTGTATTTACAAGGCCTACGGCCGAAGGAGAGCAGGTGTTTCAAAAAGAGCATTCAGGTGGTTCTTCAAGTTCATCACTTAAAGATGCAGCATTGGTATATTCAGTTCGATATAGTTTCCCTTCAACTATAAAACTGGAAGAAGATACCCTTAATGTTAAAGACTATAAAGCTGGAAAGAACTTGATCAACATACACAGTTGGAGACCATTTTATGAACAACCCGAATGGAGTTTTACTTTATATGGTCAGAATGTTTTGAATACTCTACAGTCGTCATACGATTACACCTACAATGAAAACGAAGGTTCTCATAAAGTCGGTGCCAATTTAGCATACGGTGGATTGTATCCATGGATAACAACTTCAACAAGCTATACGGTAAATAGGACATTTAATGATCAGACCAGAACTTTTCAATGGAATGAATGGAATGGAAATATTGGTATGAGGTTGCCATTGAATTTTACCTACGGTAGATTATATAAAAGGTTGGATTTATCGGCAACCTTAAATGGTCAAATGGTAGATTATCAATCCAAATCAGTCCCACAGCCACCAGATCGATTCATAGGATTTGTTCAGCAACAGCTTACTTGGTCTATGCAAACCCAGCAAGCCGTCCAGCAAATTTTTCCTCGTTTTGCTATAGTCGCAAGAGTTCAAAATAAAATGGCAATTGGCAATACAAAGGCAAATCAATTGTATGCAACTGGGCAATTGTATTTACCTGGAATTTTAAAAACGCATTCCCTTGTTCTTGGAGCAGCATATCAACGAAGAGATACGCTAAGGCAGTACGTATTTAACAATGGTTTTGCCATGTCTAGGGGGTATTCATCCTTTGATTTTCCGAGAATGTGGAAATGGAATGTCAATTATCATTTTCCCATTGTTTATCCAGACTTAGGAATAGCCAACATTGTTTACTTCCAGCGAATAAGAGGAAATATTTTCTATGATGATATGTATTTGAAGAGTCTAAGAACTGGAAAAATAACAAACTTGAGAAGCGCTGGTACTGAAATTTATTTTGATACCAAATGGTGGAACCAACAGCCAGTGAGTTTTGGCGTCCGTTACAGCAGACTGTTTGATAATAGGCTTGTAAATCCCAATTTGAATCCTAACCAATGGGAGTTTATACTACCGCTCAATTTGTTGCCAAATTGAGCGGAGTAATTATTTAAATTAAATGTGTGAGAAAAGTTCTTTGTGAGATCTTCTCACTTTTGCTGCTTTCGATAAGAAATCTTTTTCTTCGTCGCGAAAACCTAATGCTAGCAAACAAACTGAGGTTAAGCCCTTCTCTTTGAGTCCCAATACTTCATCCACACCAGAAGGAATGAAACCCTCCATAGGTGTTGAGTCAACTCCTTCTACTGCTGCTGCAGCAAGTCCAAAACCTAATGCGATATAAACTTGTTTTTCGGCCCAAATCAAAAGGTCTTCTTTTGAGCTGTTGTTGATCTTCCCTTTAATATTTCCTGCAAATCCACTCAAGGTCTCAACTGCAACATTTCTTTTTTCTGCTATTTCCGACATGTATTTATCAACCTGTGCCTCATTGAAATCCGTCCATGCTGCAAAAACAATTACAGCATCAGATTCAACTATTTGTGGTTGGTTGTAAGCATGGGGGAGTAACTTTTCTTTTAATGACTTGTCCTTAATTACAATTACAGTGTAGGGTGTAAATCCTAATGAACTTGGAGCAAGTCTAATTGCTTCCAAAATGGTATTTAATTTTTTTTCCTCAATCTCCTGACCATTCATTCTTTTTGTTGCATAGCGCCACTCAAGTGCCTTAATTAAATTAGTAGATTCCATAATCAATGTTTGAACATCAAAATTAAATAAATAAATTCAAATGACTAAATTTCTTTTCAAATTTTTCTTATATTTGCACCCCGTTTGGGAGTTTAGCTCAGCTGGTTTAGAGCATCTGCCTTACAAGCAG
>JBKCGF010000149.1:0-1939 GCA_046303455.1 Chitinophagaceae bacterium
CCTTTTCTGTATTATCAAAATTCAATCCCGGGTCTGTAGACATGGCAATCTGCTTAGACCCGCAAAGATAGTGCGAAAAATTATTTTTGAGCGGCTATGTTCAGATTCTTCTCTCTTCCATCAATCTAGAAAGAAGTTCTGATTTTGAGTGAATATTTAATTTTTTATAAATATTCTTGAGGTGGTAATTGATCGTATAAGTTGTAACAAAGAGTTTATCTGACATTTGTTTATAACTTTGACCCTTTTCAACCAAGGAAACAATTTCCTTTTCTCTGAAAGTTAGGGCATCTAGCATACTGTTATTGTTTTTCTGCTGAAGGCTATGAAATACCTTTTCCACTAAAGTTTGGTCGATATAAGCTCCTAGTTTTGATACTTGTCTAATGATATCAACCAAAGTGCTTAATTGTGCTGATTTTAAAGCATAGCCAACTGCTCCAACTTTAATACTGTTCATGATCAATTCCTGATCATTGTGCCCAGTTAAAATAATTATTTTGGTGTCGGGAAACTTCGATTTTAAAACAGGAATACCTTCAATTCCTGACTGTCCTGGTAATACAATATCCAGCAGAATGATGTCTGGTTGTTTATTTTTTCTAGAATTGGTTGAATCCTTCATATCTTCCATTGAAGTATATGAAAAAAGCACTTCTAGTCCTTCTGTGCTGTTTATGTAGTCACGAAAGCTTTTTAATAAAAATATATTATCTTCTATAATACCAACAGAAATCATAGTCCGGTTAATTCATAAATCTATTATCATTAGTTGCCATTTTTTCAGATTTTACTGAGAAAACGCAAACAATTGCTCAAAAACCACTTATGCAAGTAGTTTAAGAGGTATTATTTCAATTTTTAATGTATAAAATCTAAGCAAATAAGTTAAAATATTTTTTGCTTAAAACAAACGTTTTTACACCATTATTTTAAAATCTTATTAGTATTTTTTTGTTATTTCTAATTTAATTCTTTTCTATGCGTACATCTGACAAACAATTGATTGCTATTGAAAATGCATTTGATGGTATTGCAGTATTAAATGCACAAGGTGAATATATCTACATGAATAACTCTCATGCTCAGATATTTGGTTACAATTCAGGAACTGAATTGATTGGTAAATCCTGGAAATATATTTATTCAGATGAATATGCTACAATGATTGAAGCTCAGGTTTTTCCTTTGTTGGGAAAAAATGGAAATTGGTCTGGAGAGACCATCGGGTTGAGTAAAGACAAGAAGCCTGTTTTTCAACACATTACCTTGAGTTCACTACCAGATGGTGAATTGTTGTGTATTTGCAGAGATAATTCAAAAACAATCAATGCAAACCGATTGCAATATCTGATCAGTAATCTTGGTAAAGGAATTTTAGTTGAAGATGAAAATCACTTAGTTGTTTTGGTTAATCAGCAATTCTGTGATTTATTTCAAATTCCGGTATCTCCTGATCAAATGGTAGGTGTCAATTGTTTGGAAGCTTTACAAGAAGCACTTGTTCATTTTAAAGATCAAGAAGAAGCAAAAACAGATGTGATAAATATGATGGGTAAGCGGGAGGCTGTAATTGGACAAGAAGTGTATTTTGCCGATGGACGAATACTAGAACGTGATTACGTACCTATTATTATTGAAAATACTTTTAAAGGACAGCTATGGAGTTATATTGATGTTACTCAAAATAGACAATTGCAAAGAGCCTTGGTCGATGCAAAAAATCGGGCAGTACAATCTGAAAAGGCAAAGTCTGCTTTTCTCTCGAATATGAGTCATGAAATCAGAACACCAATGAATGCTGTAATTGGATTGGCAGAACAATTGTTATTAACCCAATTGACTGACCAGCAAAATTATTTTGTAAAAAATATTTCAGATTCTGCGAATGGTTTGCTCGGTATCATCAATGATATTCTTGATATGGCCAAAATTGAGG
>JBKCGF010000150.1:0-30611 GCA_046303455.1 Chitinophagaceae bacterium
CATGGTCAAACACAGAAAATTAGAAGCCAGAAAAAGAATAGCACTTGTAGCGCACGATAATAAAAAGAAGGAGTTAATCGACTGGGCAGTTTACAATAAAACTGCATTATCAAGACATGAACTACTGGCAACTGGTACTACAGGAACATTATTGGAAGATGCACTCGACAGATCCATTAAAAAATTATTAAGTGGTCCGCTTGGTGGTGATCAACAAATTGGAGCAATGATTGCAGAAGGAAAAGTTGATACTTTGATATTTTTCTGGGATCCGATGGAAGCACAGCCACATGATCCAGACATCAAAGCTTTGCTTCGTTTGGCAGTTACCTGGAATATTCCATTTGCATGTGATAGAGCAACAGCCGACTTCCTGTTCACTTCTCCACTCATGCATGATGAATACACCTGCACCATACCTGATTACAGCACTTATATCAAAAGAGATCTTTCAAAATAATTGAGCATGAAATTTTCAATGTTGAATTTCCCATTAAGTTTTCTAATGATGATCATGCTTTCACAATTGAATGCGCAAGATTCTTTGACCAAAGCTGATGTGAAAAGTGGAGCAAAAATAATTGATGTAGAGTTTTCAGATCAGGAAATTGATATGATGCTTGCAGATTTGAAAGACAATATCATCGATTTCAAAAAAATGCACTCACTCAAACTCAATAACAATGTTGGAATGAGTATAGCGCAGCGACTAACACCACCAATAGAAAAACAAGAAAAAATTAAATGGAAATACAACAAGAAAATTACTTTACCTGCTAACACAAATGATCTTGCTTTCTATTCCATCAAAGACCTCGGATCACTTTTAAGAAATAAATCTATTTCCTCTGTTGAACTCACTGCTTTCTTCATCGACCGTATAAAAAAATTTGGCGATACACTTCAATGCGTGGTAAGCCTCACAGAATCCATCGCCATGGAACAAGCCAAAAAAGCAGATGAAGATTTTAAAAAAGGAATAGACAAGGGGCCGCTTCAGGGTATTCCTTATGGACTAAAAGACCTTTTTGCAGTCAAACAGACCAAAACCACTTGGGGAGCTGAACCCTATAAAAACCAAATCATTGAAGAAGACGCTTATGTGTATACCCGACTCCAAGAAGCCGGAGCAGTACTTGTCGCCAAATTTACCCTCGGCGCTTTGGCTATGGGCGACTACTGGTTTGGGGGAAGAACAAAAAATCCATGGAACCTGAATTACGGTTCAAGTGGCTCTTCTGCAGGTTCGGCTTCCGCAACCGTAGCAGGACTCATCCCATTTGCTATCGGGACAGAAACTCATGGGTCGATTATCTCCCCAAGTTCCACCTGCGGAGCAACCGGACTAAGACCAACTTTTGGAAGTGTGAGCAGATCCGGTGCAATGACGCTCAGCTGGAGCCTGGATAAAATTGGACCTATCTGCAGAACAGCAGAAGACGCATCGACTGTTTTTAATTTTATACATGTAACAGATGGAAATGACTTAAGTGCGGTGAATAGATCATTTAATCTCAGTAAAATAAGCGGAGTTAAAAATCTCAAAATTGCCTTTGCCAAGAATCATTTTGAGCGTCTTGACTCTACTTCTTCTCAAGAATGGGGTGTAATTAGGGCGCTAAGGGAACAGGGAATAGGGGTTAGCCCTATGATTCTTCCCGATACAGACATCTATAAATTTGACCTGATTGGAATGGTTATTGGTGCAGAGGCTGCAGGAGCTTTTGATGAGTTTACCAGGATTGGTTTGGATGATCAAATGACCAGACAAACCCGATTCGATTGGCCCAATTATTTTAGAACTTCCAGAATGATCCCAGCCGTGGAATATGTCAATGCCAACAGACATCGCACGATAATGATGCAGAAAATGAACGAGGCCATGGAACCATGGGATGTAATCATCACTCCTAGTTTTGGTAACCGTCAGCTCGCTATTACCAACCTGACTGGCCAGCCAGCCCTTTGTATGCCAATTGGATTTAATAAGCAGGGTTTACCTGTAAGTATTACCTTCCTTTCCAATTTATTCAGAGAAGAGGAACTGCTGCAAGCAGGCACCTATTTTCAATCGATTACCAATCATGAGGATAAACATCCAGAAAGGTTTAAGCAATAAAATTGGACTAATTTTGGGTAATGCCCTTTAATCTTCATGCCCCATATAGCCCTGCCGGTGATCAACCCGAAGCCATCAGGCAATTGGTAGAAGGATTAAACACGGGGGAACAATACCAAACTTTATTGGGGGTGACTGGATCGGGTAAGACTTTTACAGTTGCCAATGTAATTCAGCAGGTACAAAGACCAACCCTGGTATTAACACACAACAAAACTTTAGTGGCCCAGCTGTATGGAGAACTCAAACAGTTCTTTCCAGAAAATGCTGTGGGGTATTTTGTATCGTATTACGATTACTACCAGCCGGAAGCCTATATGCCAGTCAGTGATACTTATATAGAAAAGGACCTGGCCATTAACGAGGAACTTGACAAACTGCGACTGCAAGCCACATCAGAATTACTAAGCGGGAGAAGAGATATAATTGTCGTGGCCTCTGTAAGTTGTATTTATGGTATGGGCAATCCGACTGAATTTGAAAATGGAATTGTCAGAATCCATAAAGGTCAGGTGATTAGTCGACAAGGTTTTCTTCATTCACTGGTCAACTCTCTCTACCACAGAACTCAAATCGATTTTAAAAGAGGAAGCTTCAGAGTAAAAGGAGACACAGTAGACATTAATTTACCCTATGTTGATTTCGGATACCGCATCACTTTCTTTGGAGATGAAATAGAATCCATCGATACTCTAGAAATTGAATCTGGTAAAAGGATAGGATCAGTAGACAATGCAGCCATCTTCCCAGCAAATTTATATCTCGCTCCAAAAGAAATCATCAATCAGGTTATCTCTGAAATCATTGATGAAATGACCAAACAGGTTGAATACTTCAAAGCATCAGGAAAATATATTGAAGCACAACGTTTAAGTGAACGTGTGAACTTCGACATTGAAATGATCAAAGAACTGGGCTATTGCAATGGTATTGAAAACTACTCCAGGTTTTTTGACAGACGTTCACCAGGTGCAAGACCATTCTGTTTACTGGATTATTTCCCAAAAGATTACCTCTGTGTTATTGATGAGAGTCACCAAACAATTCCACAAGTGAGTGGAATGTATGGAGGAGATAGAAGCAGAAAACTGACGTTGGTCGATTATGGTTTCAGATTACCGGCAGCGCTTGATAACCGCCCTCTTAACTTCAATGAATTTGAAGAAATGATGAATCAGGTGATTTATGTATCTGCAACACCTGGTGAATATGAATTACAGAAAACAGAAGGCGTGGTGGTTGAACAAGTAGTAAGACCAACTGGACTCCTTGATCCACCAATTGAAGTGAGACCCAGCATTAATCAGGTAGACGACTTGCTGGATGAAATTGATAAGACCGTCAAAAAAGGTGATAGGGTACTGGTTACCACACTCACGAAAAGAATGGCGGAAGAGATGGATAAATACCTCCAAAGGATTCAAATCAAATCAAAATACATCCATAGCGAAGTAGATACATTAGACCGAGTAGAAATATTAAGACAACTCCGATTAGGAGAAATTGATGTACTGGTTGGTGTTAACCTACTCAGGGAAGGACTTGATTTACCTGAAGTTTCTTTGGTTGCAATTCTGGATGCTGATAAAGAAGGTTATTTAAGAAATGAAAAATCTTTAACCCAAACAGCTGGTCGCGCTGCTCGTAATGTTGATGGCAGGGTCATCTTTTATGCTGATAAAATCACAGGCAGCATGCAAAAAACAATGGATGAAACAGAGAGAAGACGTGCAAAGCAAATTGAATACAACCTGATACACAACATCACTCCAACAACAGTCAAGAAAAGCAAAGAACAGGTATTTGCACAAACTTCAGTTCTTGATATCAAGGGATATGATGAGCATAATGTACTTGTGGCCATGACAGAAGATCATGAAAGCAGCAAGGTGGCAGAGGAACAATCAGATTATATAACTATTCCCCAGCTTGAAAAACATGTTCAGAAACTGAAGAAAAGTATGGAAAAAGCAGCCAAAGACCTTGATTTTATGGAGGCTGCAAGATTAAGAGATCTGATGTTCGAAGCAAAAGGAAGATTGGATGGATTGAAGACAAATTCATGATCACTCAAAAACGCAAATGCTTTTAATTGTTTAATTTCAACACATAAACGAAACTGCATGCAACGAAAGCTCGCCATGATACTGATGGGAATTTTTGGATTCCTGTTCATCGCAATGGGACAAAATGTAAAACCCAGATTAAATACATTACCACTTAACGATTTAACTTCCTTTAGCACCAAAGGTGATCAATGGAAAATTATTGGGGCAGTCGATGCCGGCTTTTCAGATACCTTGTTACAACATAAAGCAGGTGAAGGTATTTTATTGAACGACTTCAACCGTGCGGTGCATTACAGAACAGCTGCTCCAATACAAACAAAAATGGAGCATGGTGATCTTGTACTTGAATTTGATTTCATGATTCCAAAAGGAGGAAGATCCCGTGTATTTCTTCAATCACGTTATGGTATTCAAATTGCAGATAGCTGGGGAGTTCAACTGCCAAAGTCGAACGACATGGGTGGTATATATGAGAGAGGAGAAAAAGGAAATGGTTTTGATGGAAAAGCGCCATTAAAAAATGCAGGATTTGCACCAGGTATTTGGAACCACATGGAAATTTCTTTTCAGGCACCAAGGTTTGATGCAAATGGAAAAAAGATATTGTCCGCTAAATTCAATTATGTAAAATTGAATGGTATCAGTTTACATGAAAATATTTTCTTAAGTGGTCCTTCAAGAGGTGCACAGTTTGAAGATGAAAAAGCCCAGGGTCCCTTTTCTTTTCAAGGTGATCATGGTGTAATTGCAATTAAGAATATTCGCTACGCGCCTCAGGAAGAACTAAAAGTAAGTTTGTCTGATCTGCGTTATGCCTATTTTGAAAAATCAGCTAAAACACCTGAGCAAGCAGCAAAAACAAAACCAACAAGTTCCGGAGTTGCTTCAACACTAGATTCACGACTTGCATCAGCAAGAGACCTTTTCTTTCTTCAATTTGAAGGAAAGTTGACCGTGCCTGTTAAAGACAATTATACTTTTACGATGCTTTGCAGTGGGGATGCTAGTCTTGAAATAGACGGCAAAGCAGTTATTGCGCCTACCTGGAACCATCTGGGTGGATATCCAATTGTTGGTTCAACTGAATTGGAGGCGGGCAATCACAATTTTAAATTATGGATCAACAAAGATTTGAATTGGTCTTCTCCGGGTCTATCCTTATTCATCGAAAAACCAAACTCGAAAGCAGTCGCTTTGCATTCCCCTGCATCAATGCCTGAACGAATTCCTTCTCCATTAATTGCAGTACAATCTAACAGTTCACCTGAGCTTGTGCGCTCCTTCATGGATCACAATAACAGAAAACTTACACATGTACTTTCAGTTGGAGATCCCCATCAGGTTCATTATTCCTATGATTTATTACAAGGAGGTTTACTCCAAGTTTGGAAGGGAGATTTTCTAAACACGACTGAAATGTGGTACGAAAGAGGCGAGCCACAAACTGCAACAGCATTAGGTGCTGCCATTAATCTTGCTGGTAATTGCCCAGTTTATGAACCTACACTATCAAAAGATTCTGTAACTGCTTATCAGTACAAAGGCTATTCACTTGATACTAAAGGATTACCAACATTCAATTATGCTTATCATCAATTGAAAATAACTGATAAAATACAAGCACTTGAAAACGGAAATGGATTAAAGAGAACCATCAACATTGACGGAGATAAACAAAACACCACCATCAGAATTGCACAAGCATCTTCTATCAAATCAATGGGTAATGGTTTATTTATTGCAGGAGATCACCAGTATTTTATTTCAATTGATCCATCTATGAACGCAAAAGTTGAAAATTATCATGGACAACAAGTATTGATTGTGCCTGCATCAGCAAGCATAGCCTATACTATTATCTGGTAAATATTTATATGATGAAAAGACTAGAGGAATTTTTAGAGAAAATTAAAATGCGTTCTCAAACCTATATCGGTTACCCAGCCGGAATCGACTATGATTATAAAGAATTGTATCCACTGCTTGATTATAGCCTCAACAACGTAGGTGATCCTTATAATCAATCAAACGATATGTGTTCGAAAGAGTTTGAAAGAGAAGTGATTGATTTCTATGCTGAATACTTCAATGCACCGAAAAACAATCACTGGGGATATGTAACGAATGGTGGATCAGAAGGAAATCTTTATGCTTTATATCTCGCCAGAGAACTCTATCCCAATGGGATGGTTTATTATTCTGAAGCAACGCATTACAGCATTCAGAAAAATATTCATTTGCTGAACATGGATAGTATTGTGATTCGTTCTCAAGCAAATGGAGAAATGGATTACAACGATCTTGCTGAAACGATTCAAATGAACAGGCATCGATCAGTTATCATCTTGGCAAACATTGGTACAACCATGACTGAAGCGAAAGATCATGTTCCTACAATTGCTGGTATATTGAAAAAGTATGCCATCAAAAGTTCTTATATCCATTCAGATGCTGCACTTTGTGGATCATACTTGCCTGCTTTAGGTTATCATGATTTTGATTTTGCACATGGTGCTGATAGTGTGGCTATATCTGGACATAAATTTTTCGGTTCTCCAATTACAAATGGTATTGTAATGGTGAAAAAATCTTACAAAGAAAGAATAGGCAGATCCATCAACTATATTGGCGCATTAGACACAACAATAACTGGCTCTAGAAGTGGTTTTAACGCATTGGCCTTGTGGTACGTAATGCAAAAATGGGGTAAAGCAGGAATATTAGAAAGAGCAAAGCAATGCATTGAAAATGCAACCTTTTTGAAAGATGCATTGAATGAAATTGGTGTGAAAGCATGGACGAACGAAAATTCTTTTACTGTCGTTTTTCCAAAAGCTACAGATGCAATCTGCAAGAAATGGCAATTGGCAAGTGATAGCGAAATCTCACATGTGATCTGTATGCCAGGTGTGAGCAAAAAAATACTTGAAGAATTTATTCACGATATGAAAAATGCACAATGATGAAAACCTTCCATATGCATAAATTATTTTTTTCTTGTTTCGTGCTGGTAAGCTTTATCAGTAATGATATTAGAGCACAGCAAACAGGTGTCCAGTCTGAAATGGATTATTATACATTGAAGACCATCGCGATACCGCAAGACGTTAAACTTGAAGTCGGTGGTATTGCTGTGCTACCTGATGGAAGAATTGCCGCTTCAACACGAAGAGGTGAAATCTGGATCATTCAGAATGCTTATGGCACGGGCACTACACATTTCAGCAAGTTTGCTTCAGGGTTGCATGAAGTACTAGGACTCGCTTATAAGGATGGTGCATTTTATTGTACACAAAGAGGGGAGTTGACGAAAATAGAAGATAAGGATGGTGATGGTAAAGCAGATACATTCACTCCTATTGCTTTGTTTCAATTAAGTGGAAACTATCATGAGTATGCATACGGTCCAGTTTTCGATAAACAAGGTGATATGTATGTAACCCTCAATGTTGCGTGGGTGGGATATGGTGATGGATTGGGTAAATGGCATGGATGGTTGATGAAGATCAAAGAAAATGGAGAACAAGAACCAATAGCAACGGGACTTCGTTCACCTGCAGGATTTACCATCAACAGCAATAACGATGTTTTTTATGCAGAGAATCAAGGCGATTGGGTTGGTAGTGGAAGAGTTACTCATTTGGAAAAAGGTGATTTTGCTGGAAATGCAGGTGGATTAAATTGGACGAAAGAACCAGAGTCGCCACTGAAATTAACCAAAGAAGATTTGAAAATTGTTGATAACGGACAACCAATGCACGAAGCTGCCAAAAAAATTAAAGAACTCAAACTTCCTGCTGTTTGGTTCCCACATACTTTAATGGGTATCTCTACAGCTGATGTATTAGAGGATGTTACCAATGGCTCTTTTGGTCCCTTTACTGGTCAGTATTTTGTTGCCGATCAAGGCCATTCTAAAATCATGCGTATGTCGCTTGAAAAAGTAAAAGGGAAATACCAAGGAGCTTGCTATCCTTTCTTTGAAGGATTTGCTTCAGGACTTCTCCGTTTGCGTTGGGGTCTCGATGGTTCTATGTTTGCAGGAATGACGAGCAGAGGATGGGCAAGTACCGGAAAAGCTGATTATGCATTACAAAGATTGGTTTGGAATGGTGAAACTCCATTTGAAATGAAAGACATCAAAGCAATGCCCGATGGATTTGAAATTGAATTCACCGTGCCGGTAGATGCAAGCAAATTAAAAAATCCAATGTTGTACAACATCAACAGCTTTACCTACATGTACCACCATAACTATGGTAGTCCCATTATCAATAACAGAAACAGAAAAATAACAGGTATTGTTCCATCCGAAGATGGCAGAAAAGTAAAGCTGGTTCTGGATAGTTTGTTGGAAGGATACATTCATGAAATAAAAGTGAAAGATCTTGTTTCTACTTCCAACAAATCACTGTTACACGATTTTGCTTATTATACACTCAATAACATTCCTGATGGGGCAAAAACAGTATTGAAAGATGAGCAACGCGTGAAAGCACATGCAGGTATGCATCATGCAACACCTAATGCAACTTCAGCAAAGCCAGCAGCAGCAACCAAAAAAAGGCAGCTGACCATGCCGGCGGATTGGAAACAACCCGATAAAGTTTTGAAATTGGGAACCAAACCTGGTTTGAAATATGATATTGCGCTATTTGAAGTGAAGGCTGGTTCAAAAATCAGATTGGTGTTTAATAACAATGACGACATGACGCACAATGTTGTGATTGTAATGCCAGGGGCAGGGGATGAAATTGGAAAACTTGCATTGAATCTTGGATTGAAGGGTTCAGAAATGAATTATGTTCCAAACTCTCCAAAGGTCTTGTTTCATACTGCCTTGTTGCAACCAGAAAGCAGTGAATCAATTTATTTTACTGCACCAATAAAACCTGGCGAGTACATGTTCATTTGCACTTATCCTGGACATGCATCAGTTATGCGTGGTATTTTAAAAGTTGTACCTTAATCACATGGTAAAGGAAATTCATCAATGGTATAGTCCCGCGCTTAACAAAGAAATGCCTATTGCTGTATATGGGCATTATGGATATGCTTTATTGATGATACCCACTGCAGCAGCTGATTATCTGGAGTATGAACGTTTTGAATTGATCAATACATTGAGTCCATTTATCAATGAGGGCAAGATCAAAATATTTTCAGTCAACAGCATCAATACCGAAAGTTGGATGAACAAACAGATGGAAGGCGCACACAAAGCCATTCGCCACAATCAGTTCAACCACTATATTTATAATGAAGTCGTTCCCTTTATCAAAAACATGACTTCACAAGACACCCCTATTATTACTTGCGGTGCATCATTTGGCGCTTTTCATTCTATGAACCTATTTTTGAAAAGACCCGATTTGATTAATGGTGTAATTGCCATGAGTGGTGTGTACGACTTAATGGAATACACAGACGGATATTATGATGAACAGGTGTATTTCAATTCTCCAATTCATTATATACCCAATCTGAATGATCATGGTACGCTGGAAAAAATACGAAAGGGTAAAATAATTATTGCGACAGGAAGTGGATCATATGAAGATCCTGAAGCCAACAGGCGATTTTCTGAAGTACTCCATAGTAAATCAATTCCTCATCAACTTGATATTTGGGGAACTGATATCCACCACGATTGGTCTACCTGGAAGCAAATGTTACCTGTAATTTTAAATAGGGATTAGGCAATAGGGAACAGGGATTAGTTAGGGAAAAGAAATTCCTATCCCCTGTTGCCTGTTCCCTTTTCCCTTTTCCCTTTTCTCTCCTCCCTGTTCCCTTTTCCCTGTTGCCTGTTCCCTTTCCCCTATTCCCTATTCCCTCCTCCCCATTCCCTATCTTTGCCCCATGGAAAAAAAGCTATTCCTACTAGATGCCTTTGCACTCATTTTTCGTGCTTATTATGCCCTGATCAGAAGTCCAAGAATTACAAGCAAAGGAAAAAACACCAATGCACAATTTGGTTTTACAAATGCACTAACAGATTTGTTAACCAAACAGAAGCCAACGCATATGGCAGTCTGTTTCGATACTGCTGCTCCAACTGAACGTCATACAGATTATGCAGATTATAAAGCCAATCGTCAGGAAGCGCCAGAAGATTTATTGGCCTCCCTTCCAGATATAAGAAAAATCATTGAGGGATTAAATATTCCAATCATTGAAACGGATGGGTTTGAGGCAGATGATGTGATTGGTACTTTAGCAAAGCAAGCAGAGAAAGCTGGATATGATGTGTACATGGTTACACCTGATAAAGATTACGGTCAGCTAGTAAGTGAAAACATCAAAATATTTAAACCTCCTTATCAAGGTGGTGATTTTGAAATCATTGGTCCGAAAGAGGTTTGTGAAAAATGGAACATTGAGCGGGTAGATCAGGTCATTGATATACTCGGCATGATGGGTGATGCAGTCGATAACATTCCTGGTATACCCGGTGTAGGAGAAAAGACTGCTGCTAAACTATTAGCAGAATATGGCAGTCTGGAAAATGTATTAGAAAATGCCGATAAGATAAAAGGTGCGTTGGGTGAGAAAGTTCGTCAGGGTAAAGAGCTTGCCATCATGAGCAAGAAACTAGCAACTATTATCACAACAGTCCCGGTAGAATTCCATGAAGAAAATTTTAAAGTTAAAGAGCCCAACAAAGAAGCACTCAAAGAAGTCTTTATTGATCTTGAATTCAGAACCATTGGAAAAAGGATTCTAGGAGAAGATATTCCTGTTGCTGGTCCCGCTGAAAAAACGGGGACGACAGTTCAAGGCGATTTATTTGGCGGCGCTGGAACAACGGTATCAGTTACTGATGTAAACATTGAGGTGGAAACGTCTGAAAATAGTGAGCCATTAATTGAAAAAAACATACACAATACAGCACATCAATATGACCTGGTTGATACAAAAGAAAAAATTGATCAGCTCATTTCAACGCTTGCTAAAGAAAATGAGATATGTTTTGATACAGAAACAACGGGCTTAGACGCGAATCAGGCAGAATTGGTAGGATTGAGTTTTTCAACCAAGCCAGGAACCGCCAGTTATGTTCCATGTGGAAATGATCGGAACCAAACGATTGAATTACTTCAATCTTTTCTTGTTTTATTTAATGATGGTTCAAAAAAATGGATTGGCCAAAATATCAAATATGATTTACTTGTCTTGAAGAATTACGGTATTGAAATTGCAGGAGAAATTTTTGATACCATGCTTGCACACTATGTTATTGATCCGGAAGGAAAAAGAGGAATGGATCAGTTAAGTGCAAAATACCTTGGCTACGAACCAGTGCACATTGAAGAATTGATCGGGAAAAAAGGAAAGCAGCAAGGCAACATGCGTGATGTTGAAATTGAAAAGGTAAAAGAATACGCTGGAGAGGATGCTGATATCACACTTCAACTCAAACACATTTTTGAGCCTGTACTCAAACAAAAAGAAGTTGAAAGGGTATTTCAGGAAGTTGAGAATCCTCTTGTGAAAGTATTGGCAGACATGGAGTTTGAAGGCATAAGAGTTGATGTCGGCTTTTTAAATGAGTATTCCAAGGAATTGGAAAAAGAAGCTAAGATTGCAGAAGAAGCAGTATACAAAACAGCAGGTGTTAGATTTAATCTTGCATCACCGAAACAATTGGGGGAAGTGTTGTTTGAAAAATTGATGCTTGATCCTAAAGCAAAGAAAACAAAAACAGGACAATACGCAACTGGTGAAGATGTATTACAAAAATTAGCACATCAGTTTCCTATTGTATCTGATATTCTTGCTTTCAGACAATTGACAAAATTAAAATCAACTTATGTTGATGCGCTTCCAGAATTAATCAATCCAAAAACAGGAAGGGTACATACAACATATGGACAAGCTGTAGCAGTAACCGGAAGATTGGCCAGTAACAATCCTAATCTTCAAAATATACCTGTAAGAAGTGATAGGGGAAAGGAAATCAGAAAAGCATTCATACCAAGAGATAAAGATCATATATTGATTTCGGCCGACTACTCTCAAATTGAATTGCGTGTTGTAGCTGCAATTAGTGGAGATACAAATATGTGTGAAGCCTTTCGT
Source organism: Chitinophagaceae bacterium (assembly GCA_046303455.1). GTDB lineage: Bacteria > Bacteroidota > Bacteroidia > Chitinophagales > Chitinophagaceae > Pollutibacter. The sequence goes on from JBKCGF010000150.1 coordinate 12,271, forward strand.
TTAGGAAAAGACATTCATACTGCAACAGCAGCAAAAGTCTATGGCATAGCGGAAGAAGACGTGACCAAAGAAATGCGATACAAAGCCAAAAGTGTAAACTTTGGTATTATATACGGACAAGGAGCTTTTGGGTTGGCAGATAATTTGGGTATCAGCAGAACAGAAGCAAAAACCATTATTGATAATTATAAAAAAGAATTTTCGGGAATCACCGGATACATGGACAGCACCATCAATTTTGCAAGAGAAAAAGGATATGTTGAAACCTTGATGGGAAGAAAAAGATGGTTAAGAGATATCAATTCCTCTAATTTTACTGTCAGGGGTTTTGCAGAACGAAATGCCATCAATTCACCCATACAGGGCACAGCAGCGGATATGATCAAATTGGCTATGATTAAGGTGAGTAAGGCCATCAAGAAAGAAGGTTTCAAAAGCAAGATGATTTTACAGGTACACGATGAATTGATATTTGATGCGCTTAGATCAGAAGCTGAAGCATTAAAAGCATGTATATTAGAAAATATGGAATCCGCTTTACCACTACCCAATCAGGTTCCTGTTATTGCAGAAGCGGGGATGGGAGAAAACTGGTTAGAAGCTCATTAATTGATTGAAATGATTACAAGATTTTTTATTTTTTTATTCAAGTTAAATGGCTGGAAGATTGTGGGGACCGTACCTCCTGAAATCAAGAAAGCAGTTGTGATAGCAGCACCGCATACTTCCAACTGGGATTTTATTTATGCGATGGCAATCTTTCGAATGTTAAAATTAAATGTGCGCTATCTGATTAAAAAAGAAGTGAATTTTTTTCCTTTGAGTATTCTACTAAAAAATACAGGTGCTATTCCTGTGGAAAGAAGTAAAAAGCAAAACCTCACTGATCAAATCATTGAGAAATTTAACCAAAGCGAAGAACTCCTTGTTACAGTCCCAGCCGAAGGCACTCGAAAAAGAGTCGACAAATGGAAAAGTGGTTTTTACTATGCTGCACTCGGCGCTAACGTTCCTATCCTACCTGGTTATTTAGATTACAAAAGAAAAGAAGGAGGTTTTGGTGCCCCTATTTATCCAACTGGCAATGTAGAAGAGGATCTGCTTAAACTCAGGAAATTCTTTGAAGACAAAACAGGTAAATATCCAGAGCTTTTTAATCTTGATGCAATTAAGTTTTCATAAACATTAGTCGAATTACATTTGTTATATGAATATGTTAGAAAGATATTTACATACCATTACATTAATTGGAGGTCGGTATTTTATTGTCGCTGGCCTTTGCTTTTTGATATTCTATATTCTGTTAAAGGGTGTATTGGCTAATAAGAAAATACAACAACGCTTTCCAAAGGGAAGTGATTATTTAAGAGAAATTGGTTACTCCACGTTAACAATCTCCATCTTTGGTGCTGTACCTGTGATTTTCATTTACAATGAGAATGTTGCCAAGTACACAACCTTGTATACTGATATCAATAAATATGGCTCTATCTATTTTTGGGCTGTCTTTCCTATAATGCTCTTCATGCACGACACCTATTTTTATTGGATGCACAGAATCATGCACCATAAAAGATTATTCAAACTGTTTCACTTGGTACATCATCAATCGACTAATCCTTCTCCTTGGGCTGCATACTCGTTTCACCCACTGGAAGCGATTATAGAAGCAGGAATCTTGGTAGTCTTTCTTTTTACCTTACCTATACACCGTCTCCACTTTTTTATATTTTTCATGTTCATGATTCTCTACAACGTTTATGGTCATTTGGGATGGGAGCTGTATCCTAAAAATTTCAATAAAACTAAAATTGGAAAATGGATCAATACTTCTATTTGTCACAATCAACATCACCAATATTTTAAAGGTAATTACGGACTCTATTTTCTATTCTGGGATCGTTTGATGGGTACATTAAGGGAAGACTATGATTCGCAATATGAAAATGTAAAGTCAAGATGAAACCTAAAATAATTTATTGTTACGATGCTTATTGTGGATGGTGTTATGGATTTAGTGATGTAATCAAAAAGTTATGGGGGAAACACAAAGAAAATATTGATTTTGAAACACTTTCAGGAGGAATGATTCCGGTTGAAGCAACACAACATATAGGTGCAATTGCTTCATACATCAAAGACGCCTACAAAACAGTTGAAAACGCTAGTGGTGTTAAATTTGGTAAAGATTACCTCTGGCACATCAACCATCCTGAAGAAAGTGATTGGTACCCTAATTCTGAGATGGCATCAATAGCAATGGCTGTTTTTAGGGATATTCATCCAGAACTGACTGTCCCATTTGCATCAGACCTTCAACACGCCCTTCATTATGAGGGTAGAGATCTCACTGATAAAGAGGCTTACAGACATCTTGTTGAAAGATATCAACTCGATGAAGAAGATTTTTATAAAAAACTGTCAAGTGAGGAATACAAAGAAAAGGCATACTATGATTTTACTTTAACCAAGCAATTGAGGGTCAATGGATTTCCAACAGTATTTCTGCAGTTGGAAGAAAATAAATTATACATGATTGCAAGAGGATTCAGTGATTTTGATTCGGTGGAAAATCGTATCAACAACATATTCGCTGAAAACAATATTCAATAAATTGGTTGTAACTTGCATCCATTAATATGTGATCATGGAATACAACAAACTCATTTCTGTTACTGGATTTTCTGGACTTTTTGAATTGGTTAGCAGCAAGAACGATGGTGCTATTGTTAAATCATTAGAAGACAATACCACAAAATTTGTTTCTAATAGACAACATCAGTTTTCTCACCTGGAATCAATTGAGATTTACACAAACGATGAAAATGTAAATCTTACAGAGGTATTTAAAGCTATGGATGCAAGCTCAACTGCTCTTCCATCAGAAAAAGATAACAAAGCGGTCCTTTCTTATTTTGAACAGGTTTTTCCTGCAATGGATTTTGAAAGAGTGTACAACAGCGATATGAAAAAAATGGTACGCTGGTTCAATGTAATCAAGAAGCATAATATCGAAATCAAGCTTTCAGAAGCCACTGAGGAAAATACTCAGGAAGGTTAATCACTCCAAAGCATTAGCATATGCAATACAGTGCAAACATTCAGAAGCTTAAGCATAGCTTTCTGCCAGCTGACTTTACTTTAACGGATTGGGAAAGTCTGGAGCCTTACTTTATTCAATTGGTTGAAAGAGAAATACACTCCGAAGCTGATTTAGAGCAGTGGCTGAAAGACATGAGCGAGATTGAAGCTTTTATCAGTGAAGATGCATGCTGGCGTCAGGTAAGAATGACCTGTGATACAGAGAATAAGTCGCTTGAAGAGGCCTTTAATTTCTTTTTCATGGAAATTCAGCCAAAGATTCAACCCTATGCAGATCAACTGAATAAAAAACTGATCAACAATCCTTTTACAAAAACTTTAGACCAGGAGAAATATTTCACCTATTTGCGTTCGGTTAAAAAAAGCATTGATCTGTTCAGAGAAGCAAATATTCCTCTGCAGGCAGAAGCCAGTGTATTGCAACAACAATATGGTGCAATTGCAGGTAAGATGATGATTGAGTATGAGGGACAAGAATATACATTGCAACAAGCGGCAAAGTTTTTAGAACACGAAGACAGATCAGTAAGAGAAACGGTCTATAAACAAATAGCAGAAAGAAGATATCAGGATAAAGATGCCCTAAATGATCTTTACTCTAAATTGATTTCGCTTCGCCACCAAATTGCTTTGAACACAGGCTTCAGCAACTACAGAGATTATAAGTTTGCTGAAATGGGTAGATTCGATTATACCCCTGAAGCTTGCTTAAAGTTTCATGATGCTGTAAAAGAAGCTGTGCTCCCTTTGATTAATGATATATACAAGGAGCAAGCAAAGCGTTTAGGTGTTGATATAATGAGACCATGGGATACAGAAGCAGAACCTGCAGGTATTGCACCTCTTCGCCCTTTTTCAGATGGTAAAGATCTATTAAAGAAATCTATTGCTTGTCTTGATCAATTGAATCCTTTTTTTGGCGACTGCTTGAGAAAGATGGAAGAACTCAATCATCTCGACTTAGACAGCAGAAAAGGAAAGGCTCCTGGTGGTTACAACATGCCACTTGCAGAAAGCGGTGCTCCATTTATATTCATGAATGCAGCTGCACAGATGTCTGATCTCACCACAATGGTGCATGAAGCAGGACATGCCATACATTCCTTTCTCGCACATGAATTACCCTTAACAGGATTCAAAGAATACCCGACTGAAATGGCAGAGGTAGCCAGCATGTCGATGGAGCTCTTTACAATGGACCATTGGCACATGTTTTTTGACAGTGAAGAAGAAATGAAAAGAGCTAAGCGACATCAATTGGAAAGAGTTATAACCATCTTCCCATGGATTGCCATCATTGACAAGTTTCAACACTGGGTATATGAACATCCAAACCATACGCTAGAAGAGAGAAAAGAAAACTGGCTGAACATATTAAATAATTTTACATCTTCATCTATTGATCATGCGGGGCTTGAAAACTTCAGGTCTTATGGTTGGCAAAAGCAACTTCATCTGTTTGAGGTGCCATTTTACTATATCGAATATGGAATTGCACAGTTGGGTGCTATAGGAATGTGGAAGCAATACAGAGATAACCCCAAACAGGCATTAGATAATTACATGCATGCCCTAAGTTTAGGCGGTACAAAAACATTGCCTGAGTTGTATAAAGCTGCAGGAATTGATTTTGATTTTTCGCATAAGAACATCAGCGAACTTATGCTTTTTGTCAAGAATGAATTAGATGCTTTGAAGTAGTACCACTATTATGGTATAAATGATATTAGGCGTTGGTACATGATTAAGATACCTTTGTTGTGCTACTAATCAGAGCCTTAACGAATGTCCCGGTGTTTTTACATTGGGACTTTTTTATTTTTTACAGGATTTGCAGATTCCAGATACTACCATATTGATTTCTTTCATGGAATATCCTGATGGTAATTTGACTGAAGGAATTGTTACTTCATCAAGACACAATGTTTTACTACAAACCTCACAACGAAAATGTACATGATTATCGTGATGATGTCCTGTGTTGATACAACTATCATTACACAATGCATATCGAACTGAATTATCTGTTGTTGGAATATTATGAATGATTCCTTTATCCAAAAATGTTTGTAAGGTTCTGTAAATGGTTACTCGATCATATTGATCTGAACATTGTTGCTCAATGTCTTGGTGAGCTAAAGCATTGTTGGCAGACAGAAAGATATCAAGAATTCTTTTTCTTCCTGCAGTTACACTCAATGAACTGTTTTTTAATATCGAATCGGATCTATTCATTTATTCTTTTATGATTTCTTCTATATCAAGCATCAATTGATCTACTTCATCTTTTTTTATGCCATCATATATTCCTCTAACTCTTCCTTGTTTGTCGACTAGTGCAAAAAACTGAGTATGTAAAAATTGATCATCTATATTTTTACTGCTATTTTTAGGATCATCCAATAAATAACTTTCTCTTGCTGATTTATACAAATCGGTTTTTGATCCATACAAAAAACACCAATTGTTTGGAGATGCGCCAAGTGAATCAGCATATCTTTTTAGTACCGGGACTGAATCATTTTCTGGATTTACGGTATGAGAAAGGATTAGAAAATCTGGATTGTTTTTAAACTTCTCATAAACCACTTGCATGTTTTTATTCATTTTGGGACAAATTCCCTTGCAGGTTGTAAAAAAGTATTCTGCCACATAAACGCGGTTGGCTAAATCCTTTTGCGTAACAACTGTACTGTCTTGTTTCACAAAAGAAAAGGGCTGTACTGAATTGAGCACTGGTAATTTGACTTCTTCAAAATCAGTAAATTTTATCATCGCAGCATAAAAGCCACCCAAAAGCACAACAAAAAACAAAATATAAATCAGTCCTTTTTTACTCATAATCAAGTATTAATGCAAAATTAAGCAGGACAAACGGATTTATCTTCGAAATAAGAATGCAACTTTGTTGCAAAATCCTTAATTTTGTCCTCTTGCAATGTTTAAGATTAATTACGATACTTTAGGGATTGCTGCTTCGGTAGCATGCGCAATTCATTGTGCAGTGCTGCCTTTGATCATAACCAGCCTTCCTATCCTTGGTATCAACATCATCAATAATTTTTGGTTCGAAATATTGATGATTCTCCTTGCTATGGGTATTGGTATTTATTCACTCACTCATGGTTTCAAAAAACACCACCATCAGTTACTTCCTATTTTGATTTTTTCAACTGGAATTGTTTTGTTGTTGATGAAACAGGTTTTCCATCAATACCAATTGTGGTTTCTTATACCAGCTGTTCTTTTAATTGTTTCTGCACATTTTATCAATTACAGAAAATGCAGAACCGCAGATCACTGTCATGCAGACGACTGCAATCACTAATGCTTATTCCCCAAGCTTGGTCAAGATGATTTTTGCCAACTCCTTTCCTTGTTTATTTCCGCTTTCACAACCAGAACGATAATGGATACCTCCGTAAACACGACTAACTGAAGCTTCTAAAGCAGCCTCACGAAAAGATTTAAATGATCTTACGGGTAGGTTAAATTCAAGTTCAGATGAATCTGTAAAAGCAAAATTATCACCAAAGATTGAGGTCAGCACCTCAGCAGCTGTTGATGAAACTGTACTATGCCCTGATGTATATTCAGGGAATGGTGGAGTTTGAATGAAGGAAGTCCATGTTGGTTCAATCAATCTTTGAATTGCAGTTTGCGGACGAATGCGTACAGTTGAATATTTCACATACCAACAGGAAATAAATGCATCATACATACTAACTGCTGTCTGTGCATATGCATTTGCTGAAGCTACTGCATCCAGGTTTTTTACTTTAGCTGCTTTTTGTGTAATTGCCATCCAGTGACCTGGAGGAGTCATTTTTTTATCCTGAAACATTACATGACCTTTATGCTGAGACACAAAGGGGTTGTCATCCCAAAAAAGTGTAATATCCGTTTGCTCTTCTGATCTGTTTTTTGAAATATCATAAACCTCTTTCAACTCTTTATAGTAATCAGAATTTTCATCTTTAGAATAAGCAGGATAAGGATTAGCCTGCACCTGACTTGAACTATCAATAGCCATTGTGAGCATCTTTGACCAATGTGGTTCAAGTCCATCTGCATAATCAGGCAAAGTTGGAACCCATCGTGTATCATCATTGGTTTTAACCTCAAAACGGTCGAATCCTCTTGTCTCTTTATAATTATCTTTTCCCAGTCGCTTGCCAATAACATCTGCAACTTGCTGACCAAATGCAATTGACTGCTGCACAACAGCTTCATCTAATCCTGCTGAATAGACCGCTATCATCGAATCCTGATACTTGGTAATTTCAGGAGCAGAGAAAGTTACTTTTTTTGCAGTTTCAAAAAAGGATTGAATTGCTGCAATTGAAAAATTATACTCCTTACCGGCTTCAGGAACTGGCATTGGATCAAAGCCCTTTAGTTTTGCGGTGATGGATTTACTGCCTTCTTTTTGAAATCGAATGGCTTCATACATAGCAAGTGATGTATTGGCATAAATGCGAGTAGCTACGGGTGGTGTGAAAATATCAACAACAATAATGTTAGTCAATTTTTTAACCAGCTGGTGTGGAAGTTGATCATCTTGTTTTACAGATGTTGTGTTTGAAGTATTACAAGAAATAAAAAATAAAATGAAAAGAAAGCCAACAATGGTTTTTGAGAAAGGGTTCATTTAGCGTTGTTTTAAGGGGTATTGATTGTTCGGGTTATTATACCTTGTTGATTGTATATAGTAATTTTTGTAACGCCATTTGGTATGCTCAAGCTTCTTGAAGTTTGTGAAAGAAAAGAAGATACCTGGGTCATTTCAATATTCTGTTTTTGATTTCCAGAGAAATAGAATATAGCTGAAGTTTCTGAAGCAGACAACTTCACATACTTCATAGCATCAGTATGTAGTTTGAAAAAGCGTAGTGGTTTTCTGTTTTCAGTTGAAACCAAATAGTTGTAACCAGATACGTTAACTGAGGTCAATGCTCTTGCATCACCAGGTACCAGAAATCCTGACTCTTCAAATCCAACAGGCTTAAACTGTTTATTTCCATTATTCAACAATACAAGACCATTGAATGCATCAGCTCTACCCTGACTGGTTTCCATTCCAAAATCATTTCCTGTAAGCACCAGATCAGGTAATTGATCACCATTTACATCCATGGATTGCATTCCATACAAAGGAGCAATTTGTGCTTGTATGGGCAGGTCATGCATTTTAAATTGCTGGTTACCTAAATTTTCAATCCAAACACTCTTCATGTAATTGGCAGTCAGCTTACTCACATCTTTCATTTCTTCAGGAGTGAAAACATCCTTTACCGTTGCTTTTCCATAATCTCCATAGAATTCAAACTTCTTACGAATCAAAATCAACTGCTTTTGCATATCATCTTTAGAATGATAGAAATATTCTTGTCGCTTTCCGGTTGAATCTGGGAAGTAGCAAGAGATAAATGCATCATAGGATCCGTTCTTATCAAAATCCTTTGCATAAATACTCAATGGTTCTCCCGATGAACATTTAAAATATTGATTGAGTCCAAAATTTCCAGCTACATAATCCATATCACCATCTCGATCTACGTCAACCGCAAGCAAGCTGTTCCACCAACCACTTGCCTGACTAATCTCTTTAGAGGGTTCAATTTTTTCAAATGCACTTCCTGTGTTTTTAAAGAACAAAAGCGGGCTCCACTCACAAGCAAAAACCAAATCTGGTTTATTATCATTGTTAAAATCGGTCCACAAGAAATCACTCACCATACCAACTTCTGGCAACGAAGGCGACCACTGTTTGGTAACATCTTTAAATGAGATTTTACCCGATTTAGAATCATTTCTTAGCAAATAAGAAATTCCAGGTTTTGGATATGCTTTTGGCGAGACCCTACCGCCAACAAACAAATCAAGATCTCCATCACCATCAAAATCAGCTGCCTTTGTGTTTTGTCCGGATGCTGTGATAACTGGCAACGCATTGCTTACTACTTTAAAATTTCCCTTTCCATCATTTTCACACAACACATCCTGATAAAGTTCTGAGCCTGGATCATGCTGATAACTTCCTCTTGTGATATAAAGATCATTGTCGCCATCACCATCTGCATCAAATAGTAAGAGGCCCATATCCTCTTCTTTATTCACTTCTGAATTTTTAATGGCCAATATTTTTTTATTGAATCTTCCATTGGTTTGTTGAATCAAAACAACTGGACCCTGAAATCTGCTTGAACTTGCTAATGCAATATCATCCAAGCCATCACCATTAACATCGCCTACTGCAATAGCGGGACCATATTGTGAAAATTTATGGGGTAATGTTTTTTGAAGATTGAAGTCGATAAAATCATTTTCCTCATGAACATAATCTATCCCCATTGTAGATGGATCAATTTCTGCAAACAAAGTAGTCTTAGTATTAGATGAAGGTGATGTTTGCTCCTTAGCGTTTTTATAATCTATACCAATTACCTGATTTACTTTTTGATTTCCTAATAATTGCTTCTTCCCATCAGACCAAATCACCACAATAGAATCAACAGATTTGCTGTCACCTAATCCAAAATGTAAAAAGTTTTCAGATTTGGATAAATACCCTCTCACACAATGACTTTGACCATGTTGTTGTTTTCCGTTGTTCCATATAGTAACCGTTGCACCAAATCCTTGTGGGTTCAATTGCGGTCCCTTTAAATCTATTCTCAAAAAATTAGCTGTTTGCTCTTCTTTTTTCTTGCCATTACTGTACAATGTATTTTCAAACAAGAAAGCTGGATCATCAATGTTATTGGTAATGATATCCAAATCACCATCGTTATCAAGATCTGCGTATGAAGTACCATTGGTAAAACTCACCTGATTAATACCCCATTCTTTTGATTTATCACTGAAGGTTAAATCGCCATTGTTCTTAAAAATAAAATTGGGAATCTTAACCTCTGGTATCATGTCTAGCAATTCTGCGCGTGTAATCATACTGCTATTGACGCTTTTTCTAAAAGCACCAAAATCATGATCGATGATATCTTTTGGAAATCCATTGGTAATTAAAAGATCCCGGTTACCATCATTATCAAAGTCAGCAAATAGAGGCGACCAGCTCCAGTCGGTTGCTTCTACACCCGCCAGAAATGCAATATCACTGAACAAGGGAAGATTAGTTTTCGGATTGATACCCTGGTTCAATTGAAACATATTGCGCACAAACTGATATTCGTATTGATACTGTTCTGTAAATAAATAGTGGTTGTAGTTGTTTGCGTTCATGTTGACCTTCTTCCTCTTATTATCTGCAGGAAGCATTTCTACAGCAAACAAATCTTCTAACCCGTCATTGTTTACATCAGCGATGTCACTTCCCATCGAAGAATAGGACTCATGTTTAAATATTTCAGATATGCGATTGGTAAATGTTCCATTTTTATTGTTGATGTAAATCAAGTCTGTACTCAGGTAATCATTAGCAACATAAATATCTGGATATCCATCTTTGTTAAAGTCATGGATCATAGCAGAGTGGCTGTATCCACCCCAATCGATTCCCGCATCTAATGATACATCAGTAAATACAGCATGGCCAACTGTTGAATCATAATCATTTCTGTACAACAAATCTCTGGTTACAACATTCTTGCCTCTACGTAAATCCATCGACAAAAATTGATTTGGATATTGCACATCAATAAAATTGACAGCAATAAATAAATCAAGGTCGCCATCAAGATCATAATCAAAGAAAGTTGAAATTGAATTGTGTGTATTATCAAGAATTTTATATTCTTCACCCATCTCTTTGAACTGAGGTACACCTTCTGCGTTGTTGCCTTGGTTGATGAATAACAAATCTCTTAATGCTGCACTGTCTTCAATCATCGTGTTACACACATAGATATCTTGTTTACCATCAGAATTGATATCAACAAAAGTTACACCAGACGACCATTGTCCCTTTGTTTTTTGTGCACCTGCTTTTTCAATTACCTCTTCAAATTTTAATTCCCCTTTATTCAAAAAAAGTTTATTCTGTACTTGGTTACCCGCAAAATAGATGTCTTGTAAACCGTCACCATTTAAATCACCTACAGCAACTCCACCACCATTATAAGTGAATTCACTTTCTAAAATGTTGATGGTATCATTAACCGTAATGGTATTGGTGAAATCGATGCCAGATTTTTCCGGACTAACCAATTTAAACAATTGGTCATTATTGTTACAGGCTGAAAAGCCCAAAAGGCCTACAAGAGCGATGAATAAAAGATTAGATTTCATAAGCTACACATCAGTTTTTCTACCCTATAAAATTAATTTATTTCATGCTCAGTTGAGTATAGTATAAAACAAAAAAGGCTGCACAATATGCAGCCTTTCTGTTATTTTTTTGGTTAGGATTAGTAACCAGCATTTTGCTTCAAAGTAGGAACACCATCCTTAGCACTTTGCGTGATTGCTTTTGCAGGAAGAGGGAAAACCTCGTTCTTGCCAGCTACGAAAGTTGCTGTTCTGAGGTAACCTCTTCTAACACCATCTTTAGCGTAGTAAGCATTCTTAACCTGTGGAGCAACACCCCATCTTACGATATCGAAGAAACGGTGACCTTCCATTCCAAGCTCAACACGACGCTCGAAACGTACAGCCTTAGTTGCTACAGCCTTGTCAGTCCAAGGTGCAGTGTACAAACCAACTTGATAGTTAGCAGCAGGATTAGCACCATCCATTACAAAGTCAGCTGGATTAGCAGCTCTCTGACGGATTTGGTTAACAAGAGCACGAGCTCTTTCTAAGTTACCCAATTCAACTTCAGCTTCTGCCAATTGCAACATAACGTCTGAAAGGCGAACCAACTTAGTGTTATTAGAGTTGTAACCAGAAGTCCAACCAGAAGCGTGAGTTACCTCAGCAACTTGAGACTTTGCATGTACATTCTTCATAGGTGCATATGGACCACCATAAGACTGGTCACGAATCCAAGAAGAACCTGGGTGCTTACCCCAATCCAAGTATGGAATACCACGGCGACCAACTGTACGGTCGATACGAGGATCCAAAGCACGAGTTTCAGGAGTGAAAGGATCTGAATCCTTCAAACCATCATCATTCTTTACATCGGTGTTGCTATAGGTATCCAACAAAGGAAGACCGTTAGCATCAACTTGGAAAGAGTTTACAAGGTCTTGTGAAGGCTGATGGAATCCGCAGCAACCTGCAGGACCATTGTTGTAAGGGAAGTTCAATACATCACCTACGTTACCAGCATCACCACCACCTGTATTTACAGCCATTTGTACTTCAAGAATTCCTTCTCTAGTATTACGAACAGCAGCATTAAAGTTGTCTGAATACTTTGCGTTCAAAGCATATCTGCCAGAATTTACAACAGCATCAAATTGAGCTTTTGCTTCAGCAAACTTCTTCTCCCACATATAAGTCATCCCCAACAAAGCCTGAGCAGCGCCTTTAGTAACACGTCCAGCTTGTGGTTGAGTTACAGGAAGACCATTGATAGCAGCTTGAAGGTCGCCTTGGATTTTTGGAAGGATATTTGCAGTGTTACCAATACGAACATCTTCTAAAGATTCATCGATATAAGGAACATTGCGGAAAATCTTCCAAAGATCAAAATGCATCCATGCTCTCAAGAATCTAGCCTCAGCAATTCTTGTTGATTTTTGAGCAGCATCAATTGCTTCTAACTTAGTAAAAGCAACAATTGCTTGGTTGGTTCTAGAGATACCATCATAATAGTTTCTCCATTTTTGCTCTAAGTATGGATTATTTGCATCCACGTTTCCTCTTTCAAGAGGAGTGATGTCTGGTTGGTCACCCGCTTCAGAACCTTTGTAAGCATCACCACCGGCAATACTTCCGAAAGTCCAGTTTGAAGAGGCACCACCCCAAGGACCACCATTGTCCCATCCTGAAAAACCATCCAGGTTGGAGTAAGCTGCAATCAGAAGTGAATTAGCACCTTTTTCTGATGTAGAAAGAAGTTCGTTGTTAACACTACCATAAGGCTGTGTTTCAAGAAAATCCTTTCCGCAACTGTAGATAACGATTGCCAGTAAGCCCAGCACCGCTAATTTTTGCATGATATTCTTTCTCATTTTTTAAATTGTTTTATTTCTTAAATGCCTTTTTAAAATCGTGTAATAAAAATATAAAAGGTTTTTATTAGTTGAGTTTATTGTTTAAGCATTATTAGTTTTTAGAACTCAAGGTTTATACCAACTACAAAAGTTCTCGCCAAAGGAATACGACCGTTGTCAACACCTAATGAAAGGTCACGCTGACTGTTGAAACCTTCAGTGATGTTAGAGATGGTTACATCAGGATCCAATCCGCTGTACTTGGTGAAAGTAAGCAAGTTTTGTCCCTGAGCATAGACACGCAATCTGCTGATACCAAGCTTCTTCAAAGAAGCTGCATCAAGAGAATAGCCTACTTGTAAGTTTCTCAAACGAGTGAAAGATCCATCTTCAACATAATAGCTGTTTCTGTTAGAGCTGTAGTTGTCACCACCATCAAGAACAGGAAGTGTTTTACCAGCCTCATACAAGAAATCTTTGCTACGGCTACGCTGGAAGGCGTTGAAGTGTGTAAAGTATTTCACGAAGTTGAACAACTTGTTTCCGTAAGTTCCACTCCAGTACATGGTGAAATCCCAGTTCTTGTAGTTTGCAGTCAAGTTAAGACCAAGCAACAAAGTTGGGATTGGGCTACCAAGATAAGTTTCATCAAGGTTGTTGATTTGACCATCACCGTTCAAATCTTTGAAACGGAAACGTCCAACTTTCGCATCACCTGCATTGGTGAATAGAACCTTGTTGATATCAGCTTGTGACTGCCAAAGACCTTCTTGTACATAACCATAGAACTGAGAAATTGGAAGACCAGCCTTAGTATAAGTGATATCACCAATCCTTGATCCACCAGAGCGGATGAAGGTATTGCTGTTCGCTTCTAATTTAAGTACTTCGTTCTTTACAGTAGATCCGGTCAAGTTAACATTGAAGTTGAAATCACGGTTAACACGCTTGGTGTAACCAACTGCGAAATCAATACCAGTGTTGGTCATTTGTCCAATGTTTTGAGCCTGACGACCAACAGCACCTAATTCAAGTGGAAGTTCTACGTTGTAGATCATATCACGTGTATCACGCTTGTACCACTCAACCATTACGTTCCAACCGCCAGAAAGTGTCGCGTCGAAACCAATGTTAGTTACTGCTGTACTTTCCCACTTCAATTTAGGGTTACCAGTAGAAGACTGCTCGAAACCAGTTGTAGTACTGTTATTAGCACCATTGATTGAATAGTTAGCAGCATCTACACCTGTAGAGAAGTTTGAGAAACCAGGATAGTCACCACCCACCTCGTTGTTACCAAGAACACCATAAGAAGCTCTTAGTTTCAAATCGCTGATGAATGATACATTATCCATGAAGCTCTCTTTAGATAATCTCCAACCTACTGAAGCAGAAGGGAAGATACCATATTTGTTCTCGATAAATCTTGAAGAACCATCACGACGAACAGTAGCTGATACTAGATACTTATCGTTGTAAGAGTAGTTTGTTTGGAAGAACTGAGATACTACATTGTGTTCACCACGGTAGCTGCTCATTCTGAATGTAGCAGGGTTTACGTTTTGAAGCAAACGGTAGTTGAAGTTGTCGAATGCCAACTCAGAACCACTTGCGTTGAAACCTTCGTAATAAGTCTGCTTAGCCTCATAACCTAAAAGGGCATTAACCTTGTGGTCACCAAAGCTCTTCTTGAAGTTCAAAGTAGAGAAAGCTACCCAGTTTCTGTTCAAGAAATAAGAATTACCCAAAGAGTTCGGGTTGGTATTACCCTCAGTTGCTTCATAAGCACGAGTACCATATCCCTGACCAGGACCAGAGTTATAATCCAAACCATAAGAAGTCTTCCACGTCAAGAAATCAGCAAGATCAACTTCGCCATAAACACTACCCGTTACACGGAAGCTATGTCCAAAGTTGTTTGCTCTGTTTCTCAACTGTTGTGCAACCGGGTTTGATACGTTTGAGTTGAAGTTTGCTGGTGATGCATAGTTTCCTTTGATATCATAAACAGGAACCAATTGAGGCATACCATACGTGTTGATCAATGGAGAACCTTCGTTAGGGTTACCGATTGATGCACGAGTTTGCTGATAAGCAACGTTCAAGTTTTCACCGACACGAATACGCTTACCAATGTTGAAGTTAGAGTTAACACGAGCTTGGTATCTTTTGTAATCGTTACCAATCATGATACCCTGGTGATCATATACGTTACCAGAGAAGAAGTAGTTACCCTTATCAGAACCGCCCGATGCAGAAACTTGATAGTTCTTCATTGTAGCAGGCTTGAATACTTCTTTGAACCAGTTTGTACCAGCTTTGTTGGTTTGGAGGATAAGGTAGTCACCTACACCACGACCAACTGGGTCTGTGTTCAAGAAATACTTAGAAGGATCAACCGCTGGATCGCCAGCAAGGAAACCACCCAATCCGCGAACTGCGTAATCAGGAAGAATCCACTTACCACCCTGGTTGATGTAAATGTTAGAAGTGAAACCAAGACCCTGACCAGCAGCTAATTTCTGCTGTACTTCAAGGAATTCATTTGGATTCAATACTTCAGGAATCTTTGAAGGTGATGCTGAACCGTAGAACATGTCTACAGAAAGCTTAGATGAACCGCTCTTACCTTTCTTAGTGGTAATTACAATTACACCATTCGCAGCACGAGAACCATAAATAGAAGCTGAAGCCGCATCTTTCAAAACCTGAATAGACTCAATGTCATTCGGGTTAAGGAAGTTGATGTTAGATTCGTTCTGTACTGGTACTCCATCAATTACATACAACGGCTCGTTGTTGTTGATGGTACCGATACCACGAATACGAACGAAAGCTGCAGAACCTGGATCACCAGATGTTGACATCTGCACACCTGGAACTTTACCTTGTAACTGATCTGCAATGTTAGATGCAGCATACTTGGTCATTTCCTTAGTGTCCACAACAGCAACCGAACCGGTAATGCTTCTGCGTTCCTGTGTACCATAACCAGTTACAACAACTGTTTGCAAAGCACTTGAAGATGCCTGCAACACAACATTGATGACCGACTGTGATCCCACTCTGACTTCTGATCCTTCGTATCCTACAAAAGATACTTCAAGAGATGAGTTGTCATTTGGAACATTAATTGAATAAGAACCATCAGCGCTGGTTGAAACAGCAGTAGACGATCCCTTTACTTTTACAGTGGCGCCAGAAAGCCCTCCACCTGTGTCTCCACCAGTAACTTTACCGGTGACTTTTTTCTGTGCAAAAGCAATGGATACTGATAATACCATAAGGAGCATCAGCATTCCAGTCTTAGCAGAAAAAGCAAGCACTCTTTTCATGCAATAGTTGTTTTAGTGAATGATTGGGGTTTATAAATAAGAATTTTTAGTAGCATTTAGGCAGTTGTTTACAATCGCTTTGGTTAATAAGTGGTGCATAACCGATGGGAAATTAGACAATTTTATTACATACTTAACAATTTATTAAAAAAAAATTTATGTAATGTGTTTTTATTACACATTATCTAATTCAATCGTTTGCGGTGTTGCAAAGACAAAAATTAACCCTGTAACGCTGCATTGTTTTTAAAATAATTTCATATCTCATCTTTTGACTTCTGAAAATTGAGGCTATTGATAAAAATTGAGTAAACTGCATGTATAATTAAGTAACATGCGAGTTGTGTTTATCTTATTTATTTTTTTGGGTGTATTGTCGGCAACGGGACAAGTAAGGTCTTTACCGGAATTCAGGTTTTTCAGGCTGGATAATGGCGCTGAGGTAACGCATAGAAATGTTACTCCAGGTAAAAAAACGCTTTTTGTCTTTTTCGACACCGAGTGTTCACATTGCCGTGTAGCCATTACAGAATACAACCACCACCAAGCCAAATTAAATGACATCAATGTTTTTTTAATTACCAGAGATCAAAAATCTGTTGTCAACAGTTTTTTAAAAGAAGTGGGCAGTAAGCTTATCATCAAGAAAAACGTAACTGTTTTACTTGATAACCAAAATCAATTTATTGGGAAGTTTCTTCCTAAGAAATTTCCATCTATGTTTTTATTTGGCGCCAATAGACAGTTAATGATCTACACGGATGAAGAAAAAGATATTCCTGTTATTCTGGAAAAAATCAAATCTTAAAACAACATAACATGACAACAAGAAGAGAACTCCTAAAACAAATGGCCTGGGTGACTGCAGGTTCATTTTTGATGAAGGATGCACTGGCTTTTAACGATGTAAAAAATAAGAAAGTCGGTGTTCAACTTTATACCATCCGTGAAGCAATTGGAAAAGACCCAAAGGGTTCTTTGAAAAAAATTGCAGATCTGGGTTTTGGAGAAGTTGAAAACTTTGGATACAATGGCAAGTTCTTTGGAATGGATGCAAGTGCATACAAAACAGTTTTGGGTGATTTGGGCATGACAGCACCTTCTGGTCATTATATGTATGGTAATATTCTAAAGGGCTGGGAAAAAGCAGTTGAAGATGCAAAAGCAATTGGACAAGACTATATGGTACTTGCTTATCTAACTCCTCCAGAAAGGAAATCACTTGATGATTATAAAAAGATAGCATCAGATTTAAACAAAGCAGGAGAGATCTGCAAGCAAGCAGGTATTCAACTCTGCTACCACAATCATGAGTTTGAATTTGAAGCCATGAACGGACAACTACCTTTTGATATCCTCACCAATGACACTGATGCAGGTTTGGTGAAAGTAGAACTGGATTTGTATTGGGCGACTGTTGCAGGACAAGATCCAGTTGCTTTGTTTAAAAAGCATAAGGGAAGAGTAGCACTTTGGCATGTAAAGGATATGGACAAAACACCAAAGAAAAACTTTACTGAAGTTGGTAATGGTGTAATTGATTTCGCTACCATATTTAAGAATGCAAAAACTTCAGGTATGAAACACTTCTTTGTTGAACAAGATGTTTGTCCTGGCTCTCCATTCGATAGCATCAAACAAAGTATTGGTTATATCAAATCTGATTTGATTAAACACCTGTAAAAAAGCAATAGTTAATGGTAGTATTCAATTATATTTTTTCTGGCGTATTTATCTTGTTTGCTTTATTGCAAATCAATGATCCTGATCCTTATGTGTGGATCCCTATTTATGGTGTGGTTGCATTGATTTGTTTTTTTAACGCAAGAAAAAAATACGATCG
>JBKCGF010000151.1:0-24716 GCA_046303455.1 Chitinophagaceae bacterium
CTCCAGTCCTGCACAATATTCATTACCCCCAAAACTGCAAGCATCCCGAACCATGCAAACATAATTGGACCAAACATCTTTCCAATGGAAGCAGTCCCAAATTGTTGCATGAAAAACAAAACAGCTATTATGCAAAGTACAATGTAGACTATCTGCATTTCAGTGATATGGGCCAATGCAGGCAACTGTGTAAGACCCTCTACTGCAGAAGTAACAGAAATTGGAGGTGTAATAATCCCTTCCGAAAGAAGAGCAGCTCCACCAATCATTGCAGGGATAACCAGCCACTTTCGTCTGCGTCTGACCAGGGTATAAAGAGAAAAAATTCCACCCTCGCCTTTATTATCCGCCTGTAAGGTTAAAATAACATATTTGATTGTCGTCTGCAGTGTTAATGTCCAAATGATACATGAAATCCCTCCAAGGATAAGCTCCTCGGAAATTACACGTCCATTAACAATTGCACTAAAAACGTAGAGAGGGGATGTACCGATATCGCCGTAAATGATCCCCAAGGCGATCAGCAATCCTGCTGCGGTTACCCTGTTAAGCTGTTTACCCACTTTTCTTTGAATTTGTATTGCCAAAAAGGCAAAACAAAGGTATAGGGAATTTAAGTTTGTTTTAAAAAATAGTTTCGCTGAGTTGAAGTAATTTTAAGGTGAAAGCTATTCCACATGAAACAAGCACTTGTTGTCCTTTTTCTTTGCTTCAGTTCTTTTTCTGCATTTTCCCAGAAAATCGATTACTCTTTGGTCGACCGTGACGACTTCAAGGAAATGAATTTTGAAATCATCGGCAGGATGGGCAACAACATCAATATTTATAAAAACAACAGAAACAGGCACGATATCAGTGTCTACGACAATGACATGCAAATCAAGAACAGGATTAAACTTGATTTCATGCCGGAGAAGGTTTATACAGTAGATTTCGTTTCCTACGGTGATTTTGCCTACATGATCTATCAGCACCAAAGAAGAAATATAGTCACCTATTCTATGGTAAAAATCAATCAGGATGGAAAACTCATGACAGACCCTGTAGACCTTGACACCTCTCAAATAGGGGGCAATTCAGATAACAAAGTCTATTCGATGATCACCAGCGATGACAAAAAGAAAATTGTCATCTTTAAAATCAAAAGGATAAACGACAAAAATTTTCAAATAACCTCACTCCTCTATAACAATCAAATGGAGCTGGTCAAGAAAACCAGTTTTGATTTAAACAACCAGGACAGAGAAGGTTTGTTTACAGAGTTTTTGGTGGATAACGATGGCGACTTTGTTTTTGGTAGGGCTTTCAGAGCAGGCAACAGAGACTATATCAATAAGGTAGAGCTCATTTACAAAGAAGCGAACAGCGACACCATCACCAAAATACCAGTGGTGCTAAAGAACATCACACTGGATGAGGTAAAATTGAAAATCGATAACTACAACAAGAAATTAATTCTGACTTCACTCTTTTATCAGCAACGCAAGGGCAATATTGAAGGTTTATATACTTCAATATGGGATAAAAAAACAAAACAGATCAGTGCTGAAACAGCTTTTGAGTTTAATGATAGCCTCAGAATGGATGCCAAAGGAGAAAACGGTTCTATTAAAACTGCTTTCAACGATTATTTCATCAGACATGTACTTCCACTTCAGGATGGCAGTTATGCTGTAGCAGCTGAATTGTACTACTCTTCCTCTAGGAACAGTGCATGGAACAGATGGGATTATCTTTATGGTGGATTCTCGCCCTTTATGTCACCCTATGACCTTTATTACAATTATCCAATCTCAAGAATGTATGGATGGGGCTGGTATGACCCGTTTAATCGATTCGGGCCTCAGAATAATCTTGTAAGATATATATCAGAAAACATCGTGGTATTTTTCTTCAACGCAGATGGAAAATTAAATTGGAGCAACACGATAAGAAAAAGCCAATACGATGACAACTCCGACGCTTTTATCTCCTATCAGTTATTCAACACAGGAAATGAGGTACGCTTTCTATTTAACCAAAGAGAAAAAAGAGAACTCATGCTCAATTCCGCAACAATGGATGCAGAGGGAAAGGTAAAGCGACAGCCTACACTCAAAAATTTAGACCGCGAGTATGACTTCATGCCAAAATTTGGAAAACAAATTGGTTTAAGGCAAATCATTATTCCTTGTGTTTACAAGAACTATATTTGCTTCGCCAAATTGGAATTCTAAAAAATTGATTACTCTATTTAAGCATAACAATCCACTTGCCATCATTCTACTGATTGTGTTGGCAGTATTACCGGAATGGAAAAGCGAATACGCTTTACTTTCCGAAGGAAACAATACTGCAATTCTATACAATTATATCAATCAATATTTATTCCCTCTGCATGAGCAAAGTGGTGGACTAAAAATCATAAACATCATTATATTATTAGCTGAAAGTCTTTTCTTAAACAAAATTGTATCTGATCACAGATTGATGGAAAAGCCTGGCTTTGTCCCTGCCATGACATTTCTATTATTGCAGTCGATTCTCCCATACAGCATAAATACCTTTTTTCTACTCATCAATGGGCTTCTCATCATATTGATCAAATTGATGATTCTTGTTTACAAGCAAGAAAAACCAAGTAATAATCTGATTGCAGCGGGTTTTACTGCAGGCCTCCTGGCATCAATGAATACTGGATATTGGGCAACCTACCTGTGGCTGGTTACCGCTTTGTTTATCATGCGACCAGCATCAGCTAAAGAATGGCTCGTCACTACGCTAGGGTTCTTAATGCCTTTTTATTTCATCTTATCCTGGCAATACTTAAACGACGAATTGAATTTGAAACAGTTTTTTTCTGACTTTGGCATCCTGTTTAGTATTCCTGTTTACGCACCTGTAACCTGGGTTAAACTCATTGTTCTTGTTACGCTCCCCTTGATTGGTCTCTGGATGTATAGCACACAAATTGGGAAAATGGTTATTCAGAACAGAAAAACCTACCTGGTTCTATTCATCCTGATTCTTGTCATTTTAGGAATCATTATGCTCAAGTTTGGACTTGCCTCCAGAGAAATTATGTTCATACTTGCTCCAGCCAGTTTATTGGTTGCTCCTATTTTCCTTTCCTTTAAGAAGGATTTTATCCCCAACCTTCTTTTTTTTCTGTTAATTGCCCTTTCATTGATTCGTTAAAACAGGAGTCATTCACAGAAAGGTTATAACTTTGTATCAAATAGATCCCAATGAAATTTGGTGTTGTAGTTTTTCCAGGATCCAACTGCGATAGAGATATGATTGGTGCCCTGAGAGATGACCTTGGACAAGAAGTTATAGAACTTTGGCATAAGGACAGCGACTTGTCGGATTTTACTACCGATGATTGTATCGTTTTACCTGGAGGCTTCTCTTATGGCGACTACCTCAGGTGTGGTGCAATTGCGAGATTCAGTCCTATGATGCAGGCCACAATTGAGTTTGCAAAACGTGGAGGAAAAGTTTTTGGTGTTTGTAATGGATTTCAAATATTATGTGAATCAGGCTTGTTACCTGGGGCATTGTTAAAAAACAGCAATCAACAGTTCATTTGCAAGAATGTACATATTATTGGCAGCGAAGGGAAAGCACTCAAAATACCCATCGCTCATGGTGAGGGAAGATATTATGCCGACGAAAAAACTTTGAATGATTTGATTGCAAATGATCAAATCATCTATAAGTATTGTGATGCAGATGGGAATACTACAGACGCATCTAATCCTAATGGCACAACGCATAATATCGCTGGTATTTGCAACAGCACAAGAAATGTTTTTGGCATGATGCCTCATCCAGAAAGAGCTTGCTCTGAAAAATTGGGTAATACCGATGGCAAAACAATCTTTAATACTTTGTTTCTAGAACATGTAAAGCAAGCCGAGCTTGCATAAACATACCCTAATGAAAAAAATATTCTCCTTTTTGTTATTGGTACTTGGCTTGAGCGCGACTGCATTTTCACAAATGGGATCTGCAAAACAAGTAAAATGGGCATTCACTTCAAAAAAGATTGGTGATAAGAAATATGAAGTAAGAATGACTGCTACCATAACCGGAGACTTCCATATGTATGCAATCAATGCTGGCGTAGAAGGTCCAGTTCCTACCACTATTTCCTATTCACCCAACCCCTTACTTATAATACAGGGAAAGCCTAAAGAGCAAGGAAAAAAAATAACAAAATTTGAGTCAGCTTGGGAAGGCAAGGTTAATTTCTTTGAAAAAACCGTATCCTTTATTCAAGTTGTTAATACAAAAACCGCCGCCAAGACAAATTTAAACGGCAATGTAGCATTCATGGTCTGTAATGATGAAGTCTGCCTCCCACCTTCGGAGGTCCCGTTTAAAATTGCCATTGGAGGCTAGCCTTCAATATGAAAAAAATATTTCTGCTGAGCCTTTGGCTCTTGATTTTATTCCCGTCTTCCTTATTAGCTCAAGACAGCACCATTGCTGTGTTATGGAAAGCAACCTCAGAAAAGACAGGAGATAAAAAATACCAGTTAAAATTCAGTACAGCAAATACAAATGGCTGGGAGATTTATGCTCCCAATATTGATTTTGATGGGCTAAAATCAGCTGAACTGATATTACCCGACTCCTCAATTAAAATCATACAAGCTCTTCAATCGGTTGAAAAAGGAGAGAATATTCAAAGCATGATCTTTGAAGGTAAAACCTTTGAAGTTTTTAGAAATGCTGTAGAGTTTACTATTGAAATCGAATTCAGCTCTACTGTTCCTGCAACCATCCAAACTTCTTTAGTTTATTCCTATGGAAAAGGCGATTCATTTTTCCCAGGCGAAACAATACCATTTGAAATATCCCTTGAGGGTGGAAAAGCTTCTACCAGTAAAATATTAATCCAGGGATTAGACATCAATAATCCTTTACAGGATTGTGGAACAGGCGGAAAAACTAATGAAGACAGCGGCATCATGAAAATCTTTTTACTTGGTTTTCTTGGGGGGCTTTTTGCACTGCTCACACCCTGTGTTTTCCCAATGGTACCTTTAACGGTTTCATTTTTTACCAAACACAGTGATAATAAAAAGAAAGGTAAGCGACTGGCTATTATATACGGACTTTTCATTTTCCTCATTTACGTTTCATTCAGCATCCCATTTCATTTGATAGGAAATGTAAATCCCGCCATTTACAACGAAATTTCTACTAACGTTTATCTCAATGTTGCCTTTTTTGCCATTTTCATCTTTTTTGCTATTTCCTTTTTTGGTTACTATGAAATTACATTACCCGGAAATCTGGCCAATTCTACCAATGCGAAACAAGGTTCAGGAATAGCCGGAGTATTCTTCATGGCACTTACCCTTGCGATAGTATCTTTCTCTTGTACTGGACCCATTCTGGGAACTTTGTTGGTTGGAACAGCAACCGAGGGAGCTTGGCCGCTGACTGCAGGATTAGCTGGTTTTGGAGTGGCCCTGGGCTTGCCTTTTGCTTTGTTTGCACTTTTCCCACAATGGTTGAATTCATTGCCTAAAAGCGGAAGCTGGCTGAATACAGTAAAAGTAGTGCTTGGTTTTATTGAGCTTGCACTTGCATTGAAATTCTTGTCCAATGCCGATTTGGTAGCGCATTGGTCACTGATCAAAAGGGAAGTTTTCTTTGGCATCTGGATCATCATTTTCTTAGGCTTGTTCCTGTATCTGATGGGATGGATCAGGTTCCCACACGATTCAAAAGGAGAGAAAATCGGACTACCCAGAAAAATCTTTGCTTTTGCAGTGTTGGTTTTTACCCTTTACATCACTCCAGGAGTTACCAATACCAAACAGGCAAACATCAGCTTGGTCAGTGGATTTCCGCCCCCAGTGTGTTACAGCATCTATGAACATCCAATCAATTGTGACGAGCCCATCAAAGATTATGGTGAGGCATTGCAACTGGCAAAAAAGTTGAATAAACCCCTTTTAATTGACTTTACAGGATGGGCATGTGTGAATTGCAGAAAAATGGAGGAAAACGTTTGGACCAAGCCCGAGGTTCAGGAGCTGATGGAAAAATACATTCTGGTTTCTTTGTATGTAGACGATAAAGCTGCACTTCCAATCGATCAACAGCAAGTCTATACGACTAAATCTGGGGTAAAGGTGAATATTAATACAGTTGGTACTAAATGGAGTTTATTTCAAACAGAGAACTTCAATGCCAGCTCACAGCCTTGGTATGTGGCGATGTCTCCAAACGAGCAATTGTTGACTGCTCCTGTTGGTTATGTTCCCAATGCTACTGAATATGCAGCATGGTTAAAATGCGGATTGGATGCTTTTGATAAAGTAAAGCAATAAAAAAAGGGACCATCCCTGGTCCCAATTTCCTATTTATGAGAAAACCATTCCTTATTTAGAGCGCAACATGTTGCTCAACCATCAATTTTCTGAGGTTGATCAATCCGTAACGCATTCTGCCCAAGGCAGTATTGATGCTGCAATTTGTTTTATCAGCAATTTCTTTGAAGCTGAGGTTCGCAAAATGTCTCATTACAATCACCTCTCTTTGGTCTTGGGGAAGCATATCAAGCATCTGTCTAACACGCTCATGGCTTTGTGATTTCATGATTCTGCCTTCAACGCCTTCTTCAGACAAATTGATGGTTTCGAATATATCATAGTTATCACTGTTGTGGTTCACCACTGGAGTCCTTTTTACCTTCCTGAAATGATCAACACACATATTATGTGCAATTCTCAATGCCCAAGGCAAGAACTTACCTTCATCGGTATAGCTTCCGCTTCTAAGGGTATCAATGATTTTGATGAAAACTTCTTGAAAAATATCTTCAGCCAGACTTTTATCCTTTAATAGGATAACAATAGAAGTAAAAATTCTGTCTTTGTGTCTGTTGATCAGATCTTCCAGCGCACTGGAATCTCCGTTAACAAAAAGCTGAATCAGTTGTTGATCAGTTAGGTTTGAATTGGATCTCATAAAATGGTTTTTTAGAATGGATTGGATTTTTTTTGTGACGTCGTTATTGCGATATCACATGTCAAAACTAGAATTATCGTGAGGTGAGCAAAATTTTGAAGAACCTATTTTTTGTGATTACGTAAATAGTTGTAAGCGTGGTAAGCGTTAAAATGTCAAAGCATTGTTAACACGTTCGTAGATCTACGTGAATCATTTAGAAGTTATATTTGCAGTACAATATGTCGAAACCCTCATCAGTAAAGGAAAAGAAAGGATCAGCAAAAAATGCTGAAAATAATGACCCGATATTTATACAAGGTGCCCGCGTGCACAACTTACGGAACGTATACGTAAAAATACCTAGGGGAAAACTCACTGTTGTTACGGGAGTTTCCGGTAGCGGAAAATCATCTTTGACCATCGATACACTGTTTGCAGAGGGTCAAAGACGTTATGCAGAGAGTTTAAGTGCATATGCAAGACAGTTTTTGATGCGAATGGACAAGCCTGATGTTGATCATATATCTGGACTTTGTCCCGCTGTTGCCATAGAACAAAAAGTAATTACAAGAACACCTCGTTCTACTGTTGGCAGCATGACAGAAATCTATGATTACCTCAGATTGTTCTTCGCACGCATAGGGAAAACATTTTCACCAGTTTCAGGTGAAGAAGTAAAAAAACAAGATGTTCAAGATGTTCTTGCTTTTATGAAGAAAGCAAAACAAGGTGATAAACTTTATTTGTTGTGCAAATTCAAAACACATGCCAACAGAAAACCAAATGAAGAATTGGGGATTTTGATGCAGAAAGGTTTTTCTAGATTGATCAATAGTCGATCACTTGAGATTTCTCAAATAGAAGACCTTATTGAAGAAAAAAAATGGAAGCCTACTGAGGAAGATTATTTATTGATTGACCGATTCGTTGCGAAAGCTTTTGATGAAGATGAGGAAAACAGAATTGTAGATTCCCTTACGCTTGCATTTTATGAAGGAGAGGGAAATCTATTTCTAAAAAAGAACAATGACGCTCCAAAAAAATTCTCCAACTTGTTTGAGTTGGATGGAATGAGATTTGAAGAACCTGTTCCAAATTTATTTTCTTTCAACAATCCTTATGGTGCTTGTCCCACTTGCGAAGGTTATTCTCAAATCCTGGGCATTGATCCAGATCTTGTTATCCCTAATCATAGACTCAGTGTATATGAGGGAGCTGTTGCACCCTGGAAAGGTGAAAAACTGAGCTGGTGGAAAGATCAATTCATTAAAGGGGCAAAAGAACTCGACTTCCCTATTCATCGTCCTTATGCAGAACTGACTTCTGCACAGAAAGAATTACTCTGGAAGGGACAGAAAAAAATATACGGGATTAACGACTTCTTTAAAGAAGTAGAAGAAAACCTTTACAAAGTACAATTCAGGGTATTGTTATCTAGGTACAGAGGAAGAACCACCTGCAACAGTTGTGAAGGATACAGATTGAGAAAAGAGGCGCTATACGTAAAGATCAACAACAGGCATATTGGCGAGCTTTGCAAGATGCCTGTCAAGGATCTTGATACCTGGTTCAAGTCAGTCAAACTTACTCAACACGAAATTTCTATAGCCAAACGTGTTTTACTTGAAATCAACCAACGTTTGGATACGATGCTGGATGTAGGCTTAGGTTATCTTTCTTTAGACCGCCTGGCCAACAGTTTGAGTGGTGGTGAGAGCCAGCGCATACAACTTACCCGATGCCTGGGCAGCAACCTCACGAATTCGCTTTATATATTAGATGAGCCTTCAATTGGATTGCATAGCAGAGATACTGAAAGGCTGATCAAGGTATTGAAAAATCTCAGGGACCTTGGAAATACTGTCGTAGTAGTTGAACATGATGAAATGATGATGAGAAAGGCGGATCATGTTATTGATATGGGACCACTAGCAAGTCACCAAGGTGGTGAGGTGGTTGCAGAAGGTGATTATAAAACTTTGATTAAATCCCCAAAAAGTCTGACGGCCAAGTACCTTAAAGGTGAATTGAAAATCGATATTCCTGAAAAAGTTCGAACCAGTAAAAAATACATATCAATAAAAGGTGCCGCAGAAAATAATTTAAAGTCGGTCGACGTTGATTTTCCACTAGGAATATTTACAGTCGTTTGTGGAGTAAGTGGAAGCGGTAAGACTACTCTTGTAAAAAAAATACTTTATCCCGCGCTTATTAAACATATTTCTGGAGTAGGAGACCGACCAGGACTATTTAGTGAAATAACCGGAGCGCTTGCTACTATTAAGCAAGTGGAGATGGTAGATCAAAACCCTATAGGTAAATCTTCCAGAAGCAATCCTGTAACATATATAAAGGCATGGGACAGTGTACGCGAACTATTTTCTTCACAACCACTAAGTAAAATCAGAGGATACCTTCCCAAACATTTCTCGTTCAATGTTGATGGCGGAAGATGTGATACCTGTAAAGGTGAAGGTGAACAAATTGTTGAGATGCAATTCCTTGCAGATGTCAGACTTACTTGCGAAAGTTGCAACGGAAAAAAATTCAAAGATGAAGTATTAGAAGTGCAATACAAGGGCAAGAATATTTTTGAGATACTTGAGTTATCAGTTGATGAAGCAATTGAATTCTTTAAGGACGAAAAAGATATTTCGACAAGATTAAAACCTTTATCAGATGTGGGACTGGGATATGTAAAACTTGGTCAATCCAGCGGAACGCTTTCTGGTGGAGAAGCTCAAAGAGTCAAATTAGCCAGTTTTCTTGGAAGAGGTAAAAACAATACCGATAAAATCATGTTCATTTTTGATGAACCTACAACCGGTTTACATTTCAATGATATCAAAAAACTACTAACCTCATTTAATGCATTAATTGAACAAGGTCATACAATTTTGGTAATTGAACACAATACTGATGTCATCAAAGCAGCCGATTGGATCATTGAACTTGGTCCAGAAGCAGGAGAAAACGGAGGAGCACTTGTCTATACAGGGACACCTAAAGATTTGAAAAAATGCAAAGAAAGCAGGACTGCCCCTTTTCTGTAGAGAATGCCGCTTCAAAAACCGCTTATTATTGACCAGTAAATTCTAAGGGAATAAATTTTTACCGCCTACCCTTTTTCAAAATAATTATGTAAATTACTTGACCAGTAATTTTAAAAACAGCCATATGAACCAATCAAGAAGAATCTTTATTCGCAACAGCGCATTTGCAGCTGCAGGTGCTGCTTTTTTTAGCAATGACTTATTTGCAGCAGCTAGAAAAGGGGAACTAACAGGTATACAACTTTATTCTATCAGAGAGGATATGAATAAAAAACCAATGGAAACCTTGACTGCCCTTTCCAAAATGGGTTACAAGCACGTTGAACATGCCAACTATGTCAATAGAAAGTTTTATGGATGGAGTGCGGCAGAATTCAAAAAATTGTTGAGCGACCTTGGCATGACCATGCCGAGTGGACATACTGTAATGAGTTCTAAGCATTGGGATGCATCAAAAAAGGATTTTACTGATGCATGGAAATATACAGTAGAAGATGCAGCAGCTGTTGGACAAATGTTTGTGATCAGTCCTTCTATGGAAACAAACACCAGAAGAGATTTGAATGCCCTCAAGGCTTTCATGGAAGTATTTAATAAGTCTGGAGAATTATGCCAGAAATATGGTATGAAGTTCGGCTACCACAATCATGATTTTGAATTCAGCGAAAAGCTTGGCGATAAAACATTGTTTGATATCATACTTGGAGAAACAGATCCGAAGCTCGTAATGCAGCAGTTGGATATTGGCAATATGATTAATGGTGGAGCAAAGGCATTGGATATCATGCAGAAATATCCAGGAAGATTTGAATCCATGCACGTGAAAGCTGAAATTGAATCTAAGGCAGGACATGAAAAATACGAATCCACCATCTTGAATGTAGGAATCGTTCCAGTGAAAGAGATCATTGATTTGGGTAGGAAGTGGGGAACAAAACATTTCATCATCGAACAAGAATCCTATCAGGGTAAAGCACCGATGGAATGTGTAAGAGAAGACCTGGAAATCATGAAAAAATGGGGTTACAAATAACCAACCATAAAAAAAGCCCCGAATTTTTCGGGGCTTTTTATTTTTAGTTTTGTCCCATCCAAAAAGCTCCTCCACTACTACCCCGCTTAGCTCCAGTTACCGAACTAAACACAGTCTCTTCCTCCCTCCATCTCAGTACTCCGAGTAAGGCCATGATTAAGGCTTCTTTGTATTCAATGATTTCTTTTTCTGGTAGTACAACCTCAATGCCATATGGCAGCACATGTTGACTGATTCTTGAAACCAAATAATTATTATAGGCTCCACCTCCTGTCACCAGCATTTTTTCAGAAGTTTGGGCCAAATTTCTTTTAGTAAAAATCTTTTCAATAGCAGATGAGATTTGCAAAGCAATATGTTCTGCATAGGTTGCCAGTTGATCTTCAGTTGAAAGTCCACTTGCTGCCAATAATGGATAAATCGTTTTTATCCCAAATGCATTGTCCAACGATTTTGGATAATCCGCTTTATAATAATCCTGCCGATTCAACTGCTCAAGCAAGTCTTCATTAATCCTGCCAGCAGCTGCCAATGCACCATCCTGATCAAAGGATAAATCTTTTAGTGCTGCCAACATGTTGAGCACACGGTTAGCGGGACAAACATCAAAGGCATCATAAAAACCATTACCCTTGAAAGAAATATTGGCTATACCACCTATATTCAAAAAATAGTTATAGTCTGGGAACAACAATTGTTCACCCATTGGCACAATCGGCGCTCCTTGTCCCCCTAAAGCCACATCAAGAGATCTTAGGTCAGATACCACGGGTAAGGATGTTTCAGCTGCAATGGCAGCACCATTTCCAATCTGGATTGAATATTTCCCCGGAGCATGAAACAGCGTATGCCCATGTGAAGCAATCAATCCTACTTTATAATCAAGCCCGTTTTCTTGAATAAAACGATTGATTTGTTCTCCCAAATAATGGCCATATTCAGCATCCAATTCTACAAACTCTATGGCTTTTAAATCTTGACCGGATTTTAGTCTATTTCTCAACTCCTCATTATAGGTATAACAAGCTGAAGCATTAATGCTAAATGTCCATTTACCCCCTTTTTCTTCAAATTCAACAAATGCGAGATCTAATCCATCTAGCGAACTACCGCTCATGACCCCAATCACTCGATATAACATAGATAATGTTTAAATTTGTTTAATAACCGAAATTAAGCATTGTATGGTCATAAATTTAAGCGAAAAGCATTCTCTTGTCAGCAACTGGATTTCAGAAATGCGTGATGTTACAATTCAGGCTGACAAAATGAGGTTCAGGAGAAATATTGAAAGAATTGGTGAAGTAATCGCTTATGAAATCAGCAAGACATTGCCCTCAAAGGAGGTAGATACAACTACACCATTGGGTATTTCCAAATCGAAAGTACTTGATCAACAGCCGGTATTGGCAACCATTCTAAGAGCAGGATTACCCTTGCATATTGGAATGTTGAATTATTTTGACAAAGCCGATAATGCCTTTATTGCTGCATACAGAAAACACCATCGTGATGGCAGCTTCGAAATCAGTCTTGAATACTTGGCCTCTCCTTCTTTGGAAGACAGAATTCTTATTTTGTGCGATCCTATGCTAGCCACAGGTGCCTCACTTGTGAAAACCATAGAACATTTGAGAAGAGAAGGTCAAATGAAGGAAATACACGTTGCTTGTGTGATTGCCTGCACTGAAGGAATTGACTTTCTAAGAAGACATGAACCTCACGTTAAAATTTGGTGTGGAGCAATAGATGATGAACTTACAGCGAAAGGATATATTGTACCTGGACTAGGCGATGCTGGAGATTTAGCTTACGGAGATAAATCTCAGTCCTGATATAGTTTATAAATACTTTATTGCAAACGGCACTAGAAATAAGCCAGCAAGAATAATCAGCAGTATGCTGATGAGATTCATTATCAATCCTGCTTTCATCATTTCACTCAATTTTAAATGCCCCGTTGAGAAAACAATTGCATTGGGGGGAGTTCCCATTGGCATCATTGATGCACAACTGGCTGCAAGCGTCATGGGTATTCCCAACATATAAGGATCTGCACCTGTTGCAGTCGCTATACCTGTAACAACAGGAGCAAAAACAATAACCTGTGCAACATTGCTCATTACCTCACTGATAAATAATGAGATGATTGTTATAGCAA
The DNA here is from genome assembly GCA_046303455.1 of Chitinophagaceae bacterium. Classification (GTDB taxonomy): domain Bacteria; phylum Bacteroidota; class Bacteroidia; order Chitinophagales; family Chitinophagaceae; genus Pollutibacter. The sequence goes on from JBKCGF010000151.1 coordinate 13,202, forward strand.
TTACCAAAAAGACAACTGAACTTCCGGAGAAACCCGACAACCATGTACCAAGCATTTTAATGAGTCCCGCTTTCTCCAATGCTGAGGCCAAGGTTATACCACCACCAAAAAGAAGTAAGATACCCCAAGCCATTTTTGTAGTATCAGACCAAATCAGAATACGTTCACTTTCCTTTGCACTATTACCTGAAGGCACGATAAACATGAGCAATGCACCAAATACAGCAATCATGTTATCGTCTAATTTAACAATCCCCGCATTGTTGATTAAATCTCTAAAGATCCATAATGACGCAGTTGTTATGAATATGTACAACACTCTTTTTTCCGGGACTGTCATAGGCCCTAAAGCATTCAATTCATTTTTGATCAGCAGCCTCATTTCATCATTAGAATCAATCCTGCTGGGAAAAAGTTTTATTAAAACAAAGTAAAGTGAAAAAAGCAAAAGCAATGATACCGGCAACCCAATCATCATCCATGCTGAAAAAGAAATATCATACTTCAACTGCTTACTCACAAAAGAGGCATAAGCTACATTTGGTGGCGTGCCAATGATGGTTGCTATACCACCAAAATTTGCTGCATAAGCAATTGCCAGCATCATGCTTACCGCAAAAAATCTCATCTGAGGATTGTGTTGATTTTTAGATTCAACAACGGAAATTACTGAAGCTGCAATAGGTAACATCATCATTGTTGTAGCCGTGTTACTCAACCACATACTGATGAAGCCAGTCGCCAAAATAAAACCAAGAATAATTTGATTTCCATTGGTACCTGTAAACTGAACGATAGACAGGGCAATCCTTCTGTGCAGGTTCCATTTTTCAATTCCCAATCCAATCATAAACCCACCCATGAAAAGAAATACTACTTCGTTTGCATAAGGTGCTGCAGCTTCACTGATTTTTGCAATACCCATGAGCGGAAAAAGAACCAGTGGAATAAGTGCAACAGCAGGCATAGGTAAAGCTTCTGAAATCCACCATGAAATCATAAGTAAAGCACATGCCATTACTTTATTTGCATTGTCATCTAATCCGAATGGATTCAACAAAAGTGTAAAAGCAAACAATAATGGTCCGCTCAACAATGCCATGATCGACTTCCATCTAGAGTATGTCACTTTTTCCAAGGGAACAATTTGGGTGAAGATAAATCATTTGTGTATTTTGCTGCAACCAAACAAATCTCTTGCTGAAAGAAATTGTCATATCCATTCAATCTTATTTTGAAGCGCATCGTTTTATACGAAAGCATAAATTATGGAAGTGGATCATAATACCTGGGGTAGTATACGCCATTCTTTTCGCCCTTAGCATGTACTTCTTTTCTAAATCGGCTAACGCTGCCATTGAATGGCTGACGATTGAAACGGGCTTACAGGGCTGGCTGAACAGACTAGAAAGCAGCTGGATCGGCTTTTTATTTACAGTCGGCGGAATCATGCTCTGGTTACTGTTAATGCTGTTGTATTTTTCCTTGTTTAAGTACATCTGGCTGATCATTGGATCACCTGTTTTCTCTTACCTCAGTGAAAAGACTGCTTCAATTATTGAAAACAAAGCTTTTGATTTTAAATTGAAACAATACCTCTCAGATGTTGCGAGAGGAATAAGAATAGCGGTAAGAAATACCATTTGGCAATCCGTATATGTTTTCTCAATTATCATACTTTCTCTAATTCCATTTATAGGTTGGATAGCACCATTTATAGCTATTCTAATAGAATGTTATTATTACGGCTTCTCAATGCTGGATTATTCCTGTGAACGCAACAAAATGAAAATGGAAGAAAGCATTGATTTTATTGGCAGGCACAAAGGATTGGCAATTGGCAATGGAATAGTTTTTTACCTGATGCACAGTATAATTATTATTGGTTGGATATTGGCTCCAGCTTATGCAGTGATTGCTGCAACCATCAGCATGCAGGAAATTAAAAAAGACAATACGTTTCAATAAAATGGAAACAAAAAAAGGTGAAATTTTCTTGATCCCAATAGCACTTGCTGAAGATGGATTTGATCATTTACCAGATCTAATCAAAGCCCGACTAAACCAATGTGATGTTTTCTTTGCAGAAAACATCAGGACTGCCAGAAGAGCATTTAAAAAAATTGATAAACAATTTGATATTGATGCCAGGCTATGGTTCGAAATAGGAAACAAAGAAGAAATTCATTTGAAAGAATTCAAACAACTCCTTCAAACAGAAAAAACAATTGGCATAGTAAGCGAATCTGGTTGTCCGGGTATTGCTGATCCAGGCCAGCGACTGATAGCAGCTGCACAAGAAAACGGAAATAAAATCCATCCGCTAACAGGACCAAATTCAATTCTGCTGGCACTAATGGCAAGTGGATTAAATGGTCAGCAATTCCAGTTTGTTGGCTACTTGCCAATTACCCCCGGAGAAAGAGATAAAAAAATAAAGGAACTGGAAAGAAAAAGCAGGACCGAAAACACTACCATCATTTTTATTGAAACACCATATCGAAACAACCAAATGTTTCAATCGCTGATCAGTGGATTACAAAATGAAACTAAGCTCTGTATTGCATATCATATTACTTCATCAGAAGAATGGATCACGACTAAAACAATTGCACAATGGAAAAAGCAGGTTGTGGACCTACCCAAACAACCTGCTATCTTTTTAATTGGAACTTAAAATAAAATAGTTGAAGTCGCCTTACAAACCATATTGAGCTACTAAATAAACCATTGCTGTCATAACGACTGTTCCTAAATTCAATTCCCTTTCACTTACTGCTTCAAATACATCTGTTGTTGCATGGTGCAAATCCATATAACGTTGTGAGTCAGGATTCAATCCAATTAAAGCTGTACCTAACCCCCTTAAGGGCCCAATATCAGCACCGCCCCCTCCTTCATTGAACTCAAGTGCACCATAAGGCACAAATAAAGGCTTCCAGCTCAATAACTTTTCTTTCTGCAGACTATTTGCAGTAAACCCAAAACCACGCGGAGTAAATCCTCCAGCATCACTTTCTAGTGCCATGATAAATTTCTTTCCCTCCATTTTGGCAATTTCTGCATATTTGTTTCCACCCCTCAATCCATTTTCTTCGTTCATGAACATAACTGCACGCACAGTGCGCTTTGGTCTTCCACCTATAGCTTTAAGTGACCTTAGCACTTCAATACTTTGAACACAACCTGTGCCATCGTCATGAGCACCTTCAGCTAGGTCCCAGCTATCCAAATGTCCACCCACTGTAATAATTTCATCAGGAAATTCTGATCCTTTCAATTCTCCTACTACATTATAAGAAAGCACATCTTCAAGTTGCTTACAGTTGGTTTTAAGATATACCTGTTTCACCATTTTTGCGGCAATCGCTTTACTCAATTCTTCAGCACCACTTGTGCTGATGGCAACAGCTGGAATTTTAGGTTGGTTTTCATCGTAACGTGTTGCACCCGTATGCGGATGATCATCAATAACTGGAGAAAGCGTTCTAACAATTACACCAATTGCTCCAAGGGCTGCTGCTCTGGATGGTCCCTGAGAACGATAAACACCCGCCTCACCATACGCTCGGAAAGTATTGATATGCCTGGGATCCATTCTAAAGTTATAAAAGACGATTTTTCCTTTAACCTGATCGGGCCCCATTGCGTCTAATTCAGCAAAATTTTTTACTTCCACAACAGCAGCTGTTATGCCATTGGCAGGCGTACCGACTGACATGCCCAATGCTACGATGTTAAGGGGCATTGACTTACCATTGTTTAATGAAGCTGTACCAATCTCCTTAGCACCTCTTACCCATTGGGGGACCATACAGGGTTGTAAATAAACCGTATCTGCTCCTGCCTCTCTAAGCATTCTTGCAGTCTGTTCAACTGCTAGGGCAGCCCCTGCTGAACCAGATAAGCGCTGACCAACTTGCTTACACAGGTACTTCAGGTTGCTGTATGCCGTTCCATTCATGAATATTTCATCAGATATCTTTTTGATTACGACACTATCCTGATTCAACTGCGAAAATCCAGATAAGAAACTTTGTAAGGTGATAAATAAAAACAAAAAGCTTTTTTTCATATCAATTGACTATTGTTATCTCACTAAACTACTGATTTTTTGTGGCTTTCAAAAGATCCAGTAAGGCCTATTGAACTTTATTATTCCTACTTTCGTTAATAGAATTATATGAAGATGAACATTGGGATTGTTTGTTACCCAACATTTGGAGGAAGTGGCGTATTGGCCACAGAATTAGGCAAGGCATTGGCCGATAAGGGTCATGGTATTCATTTTATTACCTATCAGCAGCCTGTAAGACTAACGGGATTCAGTGCTAATTTGTTTTTTCATGAAGTACGCGTTCCAACCTACCCACTGTTTGATTTCCCGCCATATGAAACAGCGTTAGCAAGCACGATGGTTGATGTTGTGCGTAATAACAATGTTGACTTACTGCATGTTCACTATGCCATTCCACATGCATCTGCAGCCTATATGGCTAAACAAATACTCGCTCAAGAAGGAAGAGATATTCCATTTATCACCACCTTACATGGTACGGATATTACTTTGGTAGGCAAGGACAAAACGTATGCACCTGTAGTAACTTTCTCTATTAATCAAAGTGATGCTATCACAGCAGTCTCAGATAACCTGCGATCAGAAACACTAGCTAATTTTCAAATCACAAGAGACATCCATGTCATACACAATTTTGTAGACACACATCGTTTTGCAAAAAAACCAATTGATGCCTTTAAAAAAGTGATTGCCCCGAATGATGAAAAAATTGTTCTACATGCTTCGAACTTTAGAAAAATCAAAAGAATAGCAGACGTAATTTATACTTTCAATAAAATCCAAAAAGAGATTCCCTCTAAATTATTATTGGTAGGTGACGGTCCCGAAAGACCCGCCGCAGAAGAACTCTGCAGATCACTCGGCATATTTGAAAACACCCGTTTTGTTGGAAAGCAACAAGACATGGAAGACATTTATGCTATTGCAGATTTATTTTTATTGCCTTCAGAATACGAAAGCTTCGGACTCTCTGCGCTTGAGGCTATGGCAGCGGGTTCACCAGTGATTGCGACAGAAGCAGGAGGTATTCCTGAAATTGTAACACACGGAACAAATGGATTTTTAAGTGAAATAGGTGATGTAGAAAGTATGAGTAGAAATGCAATTACTTTGTTATCAAGTCCTGCACTACTAAAACAATTTGGCAAAGCCGCTAGAGAACAAGCCAAGAAATTTGACATAGAAAATATAGTTCCACAATATGAAAAACTATATGCTGAAGTATTAGGCAGGTAATTGCTACTTATGCTTTAACCATAGCTCGGGATTGACAAATCTTAGTTCTTCATTTACCATAAATACGATTTCACCTTCTCCATCAAAGTTTTCACCTGCACGACCTATGACCTGACCCATAGTGACTTTAGCACCTTTTGAAACGTTAACAGAGGACATGTTAAAATAGGTAGTGAAATATTTACCATGTTTTATTGTAACCGTTTGGCTACCTGCAACATCATATACAGTAGTCACTACCCCCTCGAATACAGCCTTAACAGCGGAGCCGCTGACCGTTTGAATTGTGATTCCCCCATTGTCTTCTTCAATTTTAGTCCCTTCAATTCTTTGTCGCCCAAAACTTGAAGTTATTGTTGCTTTGTCAACCGGCCATGGAAGGTTGCCCCGATTATTTTCAAAACCTACAGAAACTTTCGTAACCTCAGGTGTATTTTCAAGCACATTGGTTTTTCTTATTGGAGCAACACTTGCTGTTGAAGAACTTGCAGCAGGCTTTGCAGCTGGAGCAGCAACATTTGAAGCAGCTGCTTTCCTGGCATCATCTTCTGCCTTTCGTTTTGCAGCCTCAATTTCACGTTTGATAATAGCAGCAATTGAATTTTGAAGACTCCTTTCCACTTTTCGTTTTGCAGCAACTTCTTTTTCTATTTCCTTTTCTCTAGCCTTTAGTTTAGTAACAAACTGATTTTTCTCATTCTTCTCAGACTCTAATAACTCTTTTTGTTGATGCTGTTCTTCAATTACTTTTGATTTTTCTTGCTTATTCTGCGTCAGTAAATTTATGCGATCACTCATCTCCTTCTGCGTCCTGTTGATGTTGTCTACTTGCTCATGTCTGTACTTTCTGTAACTCTTCAGGTAAGTGGCTCGCTTTACGGCATCATTGAAACTGGTAGCTGTAAAAATAAAATTCAGCATATCATAGCTGCTCCTGTTCTTATAGGCATACTCAATCGTCCTGGCATACTGCTGCTTCAATGTGTCTAGTTGCTTCTGCAACCTGTAAATCTCCCTGTTGTTGCTGAAGATAGTATTGTCAATCAACCTTACTTCATCATTCAGGTTGTCAATTACAGCGTATCGACTTCTCAATTTTCTTTCCAGCAATTTTAATTCTGAGAGGCTGGCTTTTTTGTCTTTAGAAATATCAGATTGGGCCTTTTGAAGTGAAGCTATTTCCTGTTGAATCTCTCTGCGTCTTTTTTCTAATTCTTCTTTGGTCTGTGCATTTGAAACCACAGAGAAGCCAAACAGCATGAATCCCATTAAGACTAAATATATTGATCTCTTCACTCCCATATTTTTCATCAATAAATATTCAAATTTTTTTTCTTACAAAAAGTTAATTTATGACCTTGTAATTTTTAGGGACACTAAATGGAAATGCTAGTGGTTTGTCAAAATCAACTTGTTTGAAATCCAACATGATATCAAGTTTATTTTTTTCCGAAAGACTTATACTTCTATTACTAGCAAACATCCAGTTGCCAGTCAGAAGATATGCCGTATAAGAAAGATTCGCAGTTCGGCTTCTTGTTTGATCCACATCATCCAGTTTACTGAACAACAAATGCAAATCATTTTTACCAACAGTCAGGTAATGTTTAAAAGAAGACCCAATTGTAGATAAAGAAATTTTTTCACCTTGATCAGCATAAGCAACAACAGTACGATCGAGATAAACAGGATTACCAATAATTAAATCTTCAAGTGTTGAGTAATCAAAAGGCACCTGTGTAATGGACTGTAGATAAGAAAGGGGCTTATGTTGAATTGTTCTGTTGATCTTATCCATGATGGTAATACTATCGGGGGTGATAATTACCCTATAGGCTTCAATATTTAAAGCAGCAATAATTGAAACCCAAATTGCACTATCCTTTTTCATCCTTAAAAAAGCATTAAAGTCAAGACTTCTGTTCTTGTCGTCTCTGTATTCTACTTTCACTTTGGATGAAAAACTGGTAAATTTTATTTTCTTTTTTTGAATGCTATCAAAAGTAGCTCTCACAGATTTCGCAGAGTCGGACTCCTCTGGATTAATTACCACTACGGCACTGTCTTTTTTTGCTATGACAGTAGTAATTTTTCTGGTGGACCTGCATGAGGCCAGCGTAATGAATATAACTGCTATGAATAGGATGAGCCTCATGTTTCGTTTATTTAATTCCGGTATGACCAAATCCACCCGCATTTCTAGCAGTCTCACTGATTTGATCTGTTGATTCCAATTCCACTATTTCAATTTTTTGAAACACCATCTGCGCTATGCGGTCGCCATGAGAAATGACTTGATGTTCAGCAGATAAATTGATCAAAATCACTTTCAGTTCTCCACGGTAATCTGCATCAATAGTTCCTGGTGAATTTAGACAAGTCAGCCCCTGTTTGATGGCTAATCCACTTCTCGGCCTTACCTGAGCTTCATATCCATGAGGGATTTCAAGGAAAATACCGGTTGGGACCATCATCCTCTCTAATGGAGCGATTGTCAGGGGCTCAGGTAAATTAGCTCTCAAGTCCATTCCAGATGACCCTTCTGTGGCGTACGCCGGTATTGGGTTATTGGAATTGTTTATGATCCTGACTTTCAATAGCAAAATTTTATACGCAAAAATACATTATTCAACCTTCCTCAGCAATACATTCGCATAGGCTACCAAACCTTCTTCCCTTCCTACAAACCCCATTTTTTCTGTGGTGGTCGCTTTTACAGAAACATCTTCAGGAAGAACTCCTACAATTGATGCAATTGTGGATTCCATTTGCTTAACATAAGGCTTGATTTTTGGAGCCTCAAGACATAAAGAACTATCAATATTTACCACCTGATATCCTTTTTCTGAAATCAGTTTATGGGTTTGCTTAAGCAGTAGTTTACTATCAATTCCCTTGTATGCAGGATCTGTATCCGGAAAATGCAAACCAATATCTCCAAGAGCAAGTGCACCTAGCATAGCATCACAGATTGCATGCAAGAGCACATCCGCATCACTATGCCCCTTTGCTCCTTTGTGATGTGGAATCAACACTCCTCCAATCCAGAGATCACGACCCTCGACCAATTGATGAAAATCTATACCAAATCCTATTCTAAAAGACATGCTTGTTTTTTTATAAATGTATGAAAAAACAAAACGGCCCGAAGGCCGTTTCTGATTACTTAACTTAAAGAATTAATAAATTTCCTGTGCCCCCAGATCAAAAATCAGTCCAAATCTGATGGTATTACTCAATGGATTTCTGTTAACACCTGATCCGGAAGGAATTAAATAAGATAAATTAAAGCCTAAAGTGGAATACTTAAATCCGGCACCAACTGAAAAATACTGTCTGTTCCCTTTGTTCTGATTTTCATAAAAATAACCAGCTCTAATTGAGAATTGCTCATTATACGTATACTCACCGCCCAAAGAAAAATAAAACTCTTTCAACTCTTCAGCAAAACCACCCGGTGCATCTCCAAATGAACTGAACCAGCTGCCCACTACACCTTTACTTCTATAATTTACCAATCCTGCACTATCACCTAACAATGGAGGTGTCGGCACCATTAATTTTTGTATGTCTACTCCAAAAGAAAGTTTATTTACTTCATTTGAAACACTTGTATACACCGCACCCAGTGAAAAGTTGGCTGGAATAAAATCCTTTTGGGTTGCATCACTGGTATAACTGATTTTTGAACCCAGGTTGGTAAGCGCCAAACCCATACTCAAACCGCTACCGTCATCACCAAGCGCATTATAGTAAAGGCCCACATCACCTGCTACAGCATTTCCAGGCTTGTATGAAACCCCTGTTATGGCTTGTCCACCTGCAAGGTTGGAATTGATATATCTGATGGCTACTCCTAAACTTAAGCGCTCAGACAAAACTCTTGAATATCCCAAATCAACAGCAACTTCCCGTGGACGAAAAGCATTCAGGTCGTTACCCAGGTTATCAGTAAATTGGATATTACCCAGGCTAAAATAGCGCAAAGACCCAGATAGTGTCTGTTGTTCATCCAGTTTATAGTACCCTGCCAATGAAGCCAAAAACACATCATTCAAACCCAGATCTTTTAACCATGGGGTATACGTCATGCCAATCCCAGAAGGATTTTTGGCAAATGCATATTTAGCAACATTATAAAATTGGGAATTTACATCTGGAGTTGTTGCTACTCCCAAATCGCCCATTCCTCCTGCTCTTGCATCAGGTGAAATCCTGAGAAAAGGCACAGCTGTGGTTACCACATTAATGCTGTTCGTTTGCGCGAAAGAAAATGAAATAGCCGAAGAAAACAAAACACTGGCCAATAGTTTATATGCAAATCTTTTCATTGTAGGTTTTTAAAATCAATAAAGGAAATTGGGTAGAATTGATTCGATATGAGCCAGTTTAATATTGCTAAATTATGAAATTTAGATTTAAAGCAAGATGAGCTTTTGCACCTTTGAAGTAATTCTACCAGATTTCGCCTTAATGGTTAGTCGCGCCAAATAAATTCCCGGCTGTGGTTTCTTCCCATTCATATCAAAACCATTCCATTTCATTTGTATGAAACGAAGTCCTTTTTGGTTTATTGTTTCAACTAAACGCTTTATTGGCTTTCCCTCTAGGGTAAGGACATCCAATGTTACAAATGCACCTTCGGTTGGACCATTCAACTGAAATGAAAAAGTTGTAGATGCTGAAAATGGATTCGGGAAATTATAAAATCTTTCAACCTCAATTGTCTGTTTTTTCACTACAATAAAATCAATTACAGCTGTTGAAGAATTATTAAAAACATCCCATGCTTTTAACTCTATTTTATGAACTCCCTCAGAGAGTTCAGGCAATTGAAAATAAATTTCTCCAGCTTTATTTTCATTGAGCAATGGTTGAAAATAATCATTCAACACCCGAGCAGATGAATTGTCGCCATCAATAACAAGACGAATATCATGCCCTATACCAAAGCGCCCAAGATAAATTCCTGCCTGATCAGATAATTTTGCAATAAACACTGGATTTTCTTTTACTGCATCTCCATTTTTAAAGCTTTCATTTTCAAGAAAGGCCTGAATAACAGGACCATTTTTATCATTTTCAACCTTACCTCCAAATCCACCAGCCACTATAGATTCATCAACCCCTTGAGCATCTTTAATACCATCTTCAGCATAGTAACTCACCCTGGCTTTTCCGTACTCGAATCGAATATCATTGGGTACAACAAATTGAAAAGAAAACTTACCAGATTGCACTTTGGTTTTACCAAAATATATCAAATTATCATAAACCTTAAAATCTCTCACACTGCTTTGCTGATCATTTGCCAGGGTCTTGTAATTGGTTGCCTTATCCTGAATTTTTACAGATAAGGTACCATTGAACCCAGGATCGAAATTACCATCAGGAAGAAGCACCTCACCTTCAATTCTATATTGATTCAATGCACGCAAAGTATCAGCAATGGAGCCATTTCCCAGGTCAGTCACCCTGATAGTTTTCACTTGGTATTCAGGCATCAACAATTTCATGGAAGGATCTCCCAGCATTGCAAATTTTCTCGCGTTGATATAATCTCCTGATTCAACTACTGTAGTGTTTTTAGCATTCAACCAGGCTTCACCTAGTGAGGGATACCTCCCATCAGATTTTCTTTGCAAAAGTGATTTGAAAAAATTGTTGTTGATCAACTTGTTACTTGAAGCAAAAACCAGCCGGGTGGTTGTCATGAGACCAATGGCCCCGTTGCTTCTTCCAACAAGCAAATCTTCCCCAATTGAAAATTGAGCTGGATTATCAAATGGCGCAAAATCACAAGTTGCAGTCACAAACAATGGCAACCTGTTTTGATTTTCCCATAGTGGTAACATTTCTTTTTCAAGTATCGCCTCCTGGGCCAATCTTGCATTACCTCCATGTCCGCTATAATTCCAGAGCATGGTTCCAAGATTCATTCCTTTTGTAATAGTTGCATTTACTTCAGGATACCTGCTTCCTCCTGTGCCACTGTTTTGTTGAAAAGCATCCAAATAAATTTTATTCAAATTCCAAACAGGCTGCTTACCCTCTATGAGTGCCGCGTGTGCTTCAGCATCATTTAAATGCAAATCAAAATCTTCATCATCCGCTACCATTGTGATTTCATTTCTCCAGTCGCCAAAATCAGATTTGCTTTGATAGTTGATGATTTTATCTACTGCAATTTTAGCTTGTGCC
>JBKCGF010000152.1:0-1169 GCA_046303455.1 Chitinophagaceae bacterium
AGGTTATGTTGATTTCAAATATGCCGGGTTACTTGCTATTGGATTTTTTGTTGGAAGCTACCTTGGAAGCAAATTTTCGCTCAGTCTACCACAGCTGACAGTAAAGCGCGTATTTGCTGTGGTTATGATGCTGCTTGCTATCAAAATTTTATTTATTGATAAAAAATAATATGGATTTTTCTGATTATAGCATCCTATAATCAAAGTATAAGATTCTTTGTCACATTTAACTGAACAATATTCCGACGCTAACCTTTTGGATCTTCATAAAAAAAATAAGGATACCAAGTGGCTGGGGTTTTTGTTCGAACGATACGCTCTACTGGTTTTTGGTGTTTGCATGAAGTACCTGAAACAAGTAAATGATGCCCAAGATGCAACACAGCAAGTCTTTGAAAAGGCTTTTTCCGAAATACAGAAGTACGAAGTAGTTTATTTCAAAAGCTGGATATATAGCATTGCCAAAAATCATTGCCTGATGCAGCTCAGAGGCAAAGGACATCAACCTGTTTTGATGGAATCATTTCCGGAAGACATGCTTGAAAGAACAGACTCACAGACATCTCTCATTCAAAATGAAAACTGGCTGGAGCAGCAATCAACAGAATTGAACCAGGCTTTACAGGAAATAAGCCATGACCAAAAGATTTGTATTGAGCTCTTTTATTTTAAAAAACTTTCTTACAAAGAAATTGAACAAAAAACAGGCTATAGTTTTCAGCAAGTTAAAAGTCATATTCAAAACGGAAAACGAAACCTCAGAATAATTTTAGAACAGAAACAAAAAGCACCAGGACATGAATAAGTCAAAACAACAAAACAACGTTGATCGTCCGGGTAACCATTCTGTACTGCATTACCTGAATAACTCACTCCCCGATGATCAAATCAGAAAGTTTGAAGAAGCCCTCACAGAAGATGAGATGCTTGGAGATGCACTGGAAGGTCTTAGTCAGCTTAATAGTAAAGATGCCGAAGAAATAAATCTTCGTTTAAAGAATTACATCAATCATAAAATTGTAAATAAGAAAGGCAAGTATAAAAATAACTTAGGATTCCCCTACTGGCTCATCATGACCATTGTATTGTTGCTTTTACTTATTTCAATTGGCTATTTTATAGTGTATAAACTAGCTTCTTGAGTTCATTTTAATAAAACGATTACTGAT
>JBKCGF010000153.1:0-5262 GCA_046303455.1 Chitinophagaceae bacterium
GATGAAGTTGAAAAGGCAGAAATCATCCAGTTTAATAAAACAATGCCTCATCAACCCATTCACTTCAGTAGCTTGGAAGCTTTGTTACGAGACATCAGCATCAATGATTTAGGTTGCAAGGAGGTAAAAATTATTTTCTCTGGAAACAATGAGTATCCTTATGCAGTCAGGGAACAATGGACTGATTCTTGTAATCTGCTGGCTTTGAAAGAGGGTGTTGTACTTTCTTATGATCGAAATGAAAAAACCATTGCAGCCTTTGTCCATGCAGGATTCAAGGTATCAAAAGTGCAGGATTTGATTATGGATCTGGAAAATGATCGCATTGCGGTTGCAGATATTCATGATACGGTAATTGTAATGCCATCTGCGGAACTTTCCAGAGCAAGAGGAGGATTTCATTGTATGAGTATGCCCATTAACAGAGATTAATATTTGTTATGAAAACAATAATGATGATTGAGCCAGTTTCATTTGGATTCAATGAAGAGACGGCTGCAAATAATTATTTTCAAAGAAAAGAGCAGATTGAACATCCACAACAAAAAGCATTGCAAGAGTTCAATTCATTTGTTGCTCAACTTGAATCACATGACATAGATGTGCTGGTGGTAAAAGATACCCCTTCACCTTTAACACCTGATTCAATATTTCCGAACAACTGGATTTCAGTTCATGAGGGGGGTACAATGGTTTTGTATCCTATGTATGCAAGAAACAGGCGACAAGAAAGAAAGCAAACAGTAATTGATGCACTCAAACAAAATGCAGTAATCAATGAAATTGTTGATTTTACTCATTTTGAAAACAGTCACCAATATTTAGAAGGTACAGGCAGCATGGTATTGGATAGAAAAAATAAGGTTGCCTATGCCTGTATTTCTGAGCGAACGGACAAAGAGTTATTCGCTAGTTTTTGCATGAAAATGAATTATACTCCTATGTTGTTTCATGCACATGATCATAGAGGGCTAATGATTTATCATACCAATGTATTGATGTGTATGGCAGATCGTTATGTGGTGATTTGCCTTGATGCGGTATATGATCAAATGGAGAGAGAAAAACTTTTGGAGCAATTTACATCTATACAAAAAGAGGTGGTTCAAATCAGTTTTGAACAAATGGATCATTTTTGTGGTAACATGTTGCAAGTACAGAATAAACATGGGGAATATTTTCTGGTGATGTCAACTCAGGCTTATGAACACCTGACTACAGAACAAGTAAAACAACTACAAGCCTATCAACCCATTATTCATAGTGATATCACTACTATTGAAACACTTGGTGGTGGAAGTGCACGTTGTATGATGGCGGAACTGATCTAGTAATTTTCATTGATCGTCTGTTCTTGTTTTTTGCTTATTTTCAAAGAATTAAACAACGATTGACTATGCCGCTCAATAGATTTCTTCTCCGCACCTTAGGTTCGCTGTTATTTCTATTAACTGCCTTTTTTTCAAATGCACAAGATGATCAACGTCTGATTATCATCACTACAGACGGTTTCAGGTGGCAGGAGGTGTATAACGGGATGGATGCTGCTGTAGCAAGTGATAAACGTTTTAATCAATATGACAGCGCAGGTATATTTAATGCATTCTGGGATCAATCACCTGAAGCACGCCGACAAAAACTGCTTCCCTTTTTCTGGGGAACAATTGCCAAACAAGGACAGCTCTATGGCAATCGTAAATATGGAAATAAAATTGATAATGCCAATCCATACTGGTTCTCTTATCCCGGCTATAGTGAGATTCTGACCGGTCATGTTGATACTTTGATCAACTCAAATGAGTATCCACCCAATCCACACAAAACCATTCTGGAATATTATAACTCACTTCCTGCTTATAAAGGGAAGGTAGCCGCTTTTGCTGCCTGGGATGCATTTGACAGGATTATCAATGAAAAAAGAGCGGGGCTTCCCGTAATCAATGCATTTGATGATAACAGTGTTGCATCAACCGATCCAGAAATGAAACTGTTGAACGATATGGTGCGTACTTCTTTCAGACCATGGGGAAATGTTGAATGTCTGGATGTTTTTACCCATTATCAGGCATTTACATATTTAAAAAACAACAGACCTAAGGTGATGTATATCTCATATGGTGAGACGGATGAGTTTGCACATCATGGGGAGTACAAGCACTACCTGAATGCAGCGCATCAATTTGATGAGTGGGTAGGAAATATCTGGAACTGGGTGCAATCTCAGCCTGATTATAAAAACAAGACTACTTTATTAATTACTACTGATCATGGTAGGGGTGATATTAAAAAAGAAGAATGGACCGACCATGGCGGTGGTGTACAGGATGCTTACCAGATCTGGTTTGCCGTAATGGGTCCGAAAGTTAAACCCCTTGGTGAAATGAAATCCAATCAGCAGTTTTATCAAAAACAACTTGCACAAACAGCTGCACAATTAACCGGGCATACTTATACCGGCGCGCATGAAGTTTCTCCTGCAATACCGGTTATACAGAAATAAGTTTTTGAAGAGCTTCCCTTCGTAACTTTGCCTTTCAACTGATTTTCTATGCCATATAGTTCGGTGAATAAGGTCCGCATAGTTACGGCTGCTTCTCTCTTTGATGGTCACGATGCTGCCATCAACATCATGCGGAGGATCATGCAATCTCTGGGAGCAGAAATCATTCATTTGGGTCACAACAGAAGTGCTCGTGAAATAGTAGAAGCCGCAATAGAAGAGGATGCGCATGGTATTGCCATTACTTCTTATCAAGGTGGGCACCTTGAATTTTTCAAATACATCAAAGATTTGTTGGTGGAAAATGGATGTGGACATATCCGCATTTTTGGTGGTGGTGGTGGAACGATACTTCCAACGGAAATCGAAGAGCTGCATGCCTATGGCATTGATCGCATTTATTCTCCAGATGATGGAAGGAGTATGGGATTGGAAGGTATGATTGAAGACGTCATCAAACATTGTGATTATGCCATCAACCAATCTTATGATTCAACGGTGAAGATCAGTTGGGGAGAACACAAAGACATCAGAAGTATTGCACGTGCAATAACATTGGTTGAACAAGGAATAAATCCACCAATAGAAGATGAATTACCTGCAATACCAGTCTTGGGAATTACAGGAACAGGTGGAGCTGGAAAGTCTTCCATTACAGATGAACTGGTCAGAAGGTTTTTAGAAACCTATACAGATAAAACAATAGCAGTCATTTCTGTCGATCCATCTAAAAAGAAAACAGGTGGCGCTTTGTTGGGTGATCGCATCAGGATGAATAGTATTTCATCTCCGCGTGTGTACATGCGTTCGCTTGCAACACGAGAGAGTGAAAAATCTTTGAGTGGAATTGCAAAAGATGCAATTGCTATTTGCAAGCAACATCATTTTGATCTGGTGGTGTTGGAAAGTGCAGGAGTTGGACAAAGCGATGCTTCGATTGTTGATCATTGCGATGTTAGTTTATATGTGATGACACCTGAATACGGCGCTGCATCTCAGTTGGAGAAGATCAATATGCTCGATTATGCTGATGTTATTGCATTGAACAAATCAGATAAGCCTGGTGCTAAAGATGCATTACACGATATCAGAAAACAATACAAAAGAAACCATAGTTTATGGGAAGCCTCTGATGATGCTTTACCTATTGTTGCTACCATCAGTTCACAATTCAATGATGCAGGCGTAAACAAGCTCTTTGTTATGCTGATGGAGAAAGTATTTGAGAAACAGTTATCAGCTTCCTTTGTTTTACCCGTTTCAACTTCTTCTGTTGTTATTCCACCTTCAAGGGTAAGGTATTTGTCAGAAATTGCAGACGAAGTGAGAAAATATAATCAGATTGCAAGTGAACAGGCAAAGCTTGCTTCAGATTTGTATAAACTCAACGGTACAGTTTCCTTGTTGAATGAATATGATGGAGCATTAAAGAAACAACTCGAAGAAAAAATTGAGTTCATCGGCAAAAAAATGTTCCCACTTTGTAAAAAATTAATTGACGAGTGGGATGAAACCAAGAAAAGGTACGAGGCAGATTATTTTGAATACCAGGTAAGAGATAAAGTAATTCGTCGACCCTTAAAAACCATTTCATTATCTGGTACAAGCATTCCCAAAATTGCTGTACCAAGATTCAGTGATTGGGGTGATATTTTGCGTTGGCGTTTGCAGGAAAATTTTCCAGGTAAGTTTCCTTATACAGCTTCGGTATTCCCTTTGCGCAATACCAGTGAGGATCCTACGAGGATGTTTGCAGGTGAGGGTGGTCCGGAAAGAACCAATAAGCGTTTTCATTATTTATCAGCTTCGCAGGCGTTTAAGCGGTTGTCGACTGCCTTCGACAGTGTTACGTTATACGGACAAGATCCGGATACCAGACCAGATATTTATGGTAAGGTGGGTAACAGTGGTGTGAGTGTAGCTACCGTTGATGATGCAAAAAAATTATACAGTGGTTTTGATCTTTCCGATCCCAATACTTCTGTATCGATGACGATTAATGGTCCCGCTCCAATGCTGCTTGCCTTCTTTTTACATGCGGCCATCGACCAGGAGTGTGAAAAGTACATTACTGAACATCAGTTATGGGAAAAGGCAAAAGCGATTAGGGAAAAGAAGTATGCTCAGTTTCCAACAGTTGAATACAGAGATACTCAAACACCAGACGTTCTTCCTGAAGGGCATAATGGTTTGGGGTTAAGATTACTTGGACTCAGTGGTGATGAAGTTTTAGATGCAGAAACATATCATCAAATAAAATCAAAAGTTTTACAACAAGTCCGCGGAACAGTACAAGCAGATATTCTAAAAGAGGATCAGGCACAGAATACCTGTATTTTCTCTACAGAGTTTGCTTTGCGTTTGATGGGTGATGTACAATCCTATTTTATTGAAAATAGCGTTCGCAATTTTTACAGCGTATCGATTAGCGGTTACCATATTGCTGAGGCAGGTGCCAATCCGATAACACAGCTCGCATTCACCTTGTCTAATGGATTCACCTATGTAGAGTATTATTTGTCAAGGGGAATGAATATTGATGATTTCGCTCAGAATCTTTCTTTCTTTTTCAGCAATGGGATGGATCCGGAGTACAGTGTAATTGGAAGGGTAGCAAGAAGAATATGGGCGAAGGTGATGAAGCACAAATACAATGCGAATAGCCGTTCGCAAAAATTGAAATACCATATTCAAACCAGCGGAAGAAGTTTGCATGCACAGGAAATTGATTTCAATGATATCAGAACATCGCTGCAAGCACT
>JBKCGF010000154.1:0-2804 GCA_046303455.1 Chitinophagaceae bacterium
ATGAGAAGCTTAGAGCTTGCTCATACGTAGAGGATATGTTCCATATCCAGTTCCACCACCTGATACGTGTGTCAAACTCAAAGTGATTTGACCAGTACAAGAGAAGAAGAAACCAGAACCTTGAGCTGTAAAGTTTGTGAAACCTACACCATAGCTACCGTAAGTCTGCTTTGCTACTACTGCGCCACCTGTTGCAGGGTTTATTGTTAATACCAAAGGATTAACTCCTGGAGGTTCAGCGTAAGGGAAAGCATAAGTAAGCGTTGCAGAATTTGCAGTTGCAGTTACAGATGAAGTTTCACCTGTTGCACCATCCCAGTTATCAGCAGTAATTACATAAGTACCCTCTGCTGCAGCTGGAACAAATGGACAAACCACAGTTGCTTTCCAAGTCAACGCCATGTTATAGGCAGGAAGACCAGCGAAATCAGCAAAAGTGTTTACTACGTCGAATGTACGACCATCCTTTGTTACAATCTGGTTATAAATAGTGTACTGATCACCAGGAGCAGCAGAAATGCCTAAGGCAGTTACAAGTTCCTGACCAGATACTTCCAATTTGTAAGAACCATTAGCAATAGGTACTTCTTTTAGTTTTTTCCAGGTAGACCTGTTCAAAGAAGTATTTCCTTTAGAAACATACAATATGATCTTTTCTTGCTCAGAACCGTATTGAGCCACCTCAATTGAAACCTTGCCGGCAAGGTTGGTAGCATCAACATTTAGGTTACCTGCAGCAGTAAGTGTCACGTATGAGCCAATTCCAAGAGAATTGACGTCCTGCACGATATCTCCTTTTTGGCACGAGTTCATCGTGAAAACCAAAGCCAGAAGAAGAGCAGTTGATGTGAATAATTTACGCATGTTTATTAAATTTTAATACGGTTATTTTAAAACTGCTGGATTTGTATCCCAGAATACTTTCTTATCGATTGGATTCTGTGCACCTGCATTCTTATTCAAGTTGATGTAAGATGAAGGATACAAGAATGAGCGGATGTAAGGACCAACATCTGGCAACTTAGCAAACTGGAAGTTGTTCGGCATGCCAGTACGACGATAGTTGTTGTTGGCATCAGCACCATTACCCCAAAGAGCAATGTACCACTCTTTCATTACTACATTCAACTTATCTGAATTAGTTGTAGCAGCATCATAAGCAGCCAATACTTTAGCTACATATGCATCGACAGTTGCAGTAGATGGAACAACTGCTGGGTTAACAGCATACCCGATTGTAGCAGGGAAACCAACTACTTTAGAAATTGATTTTCGCACACCAGCTTCAAGGAATGCTTTAGCATCACCTGCAACACCAAGTGTAAGTACTGCCTCAGCTCTAAGGAATTCAGAGAAAGAAGCTTGCCAGATTGGCTGGATACCAGCACCCTGACCACCTCTGTTCAAAGAAACCCTTGTACCTTGGTTCAAGTCCATTTCACCACCAGCTGGGTACATACCCCAGGTAGTTCTAAAGTTACCGTCTGGAGGAATACCAGAGTTATCACCATGATCTCTTCCCCAGAATCCAGCAAAACCAATCAAACAGAAAGGCATAGTTGGAGTGAACTGTGCAGGAGGAGCTGCAACACTACAAGAAACTGAAGAAGGATTTACTCCAGATTGGTTTGTAGTTTGGCGATAAAAGTAGTAACGTGTTCTTGGATCAGACTTATCATTTGCTACTGTATTGCTGAAATTACCTTTTTCAACTGCCATTGTCCAGATGAAATGTGTTCCAATGTAGTCACCAGCAGAACCTGAAGTTGTACCGTTACCATTATAGTTACCATTGTAACGAGGGTGACGGCTGTTCGGGTTAGCTTGTTTGCTTGAATACTTGAATTCAAAGTCTTGTGCAGTACCACTCAAAGATGCTACTACGTTAGCGTTAGCCAACAAAGCTTCAATCTTTCCTTTAGCACCATTGTCTACAAGACGTGTAGTCATATAAGCACGAATCATCAACAATTTAGCTTGTGTTGCCCAACGACGAGCTCCTGCAGCGTTTGAAACGCCATAGAAGTTGTCCAAGAAACCAGGATATGGTCCGTGAGCTAAAGAACCACTAGCTACAAGATCAAGTGTATCACTTACTTCCTGTAACAATTTGATTGCAGCAGCATAAACCTCATTACCCTTAGTAATGCCTGGGTTTGTATTATCGATACCAAGGTTAGCTTCAGCATAAGGAACATCACCAAACATGTCGACAAGCGTCATCATGGTGTAAGCCTTCATCACTTTAGCCATACCTGCCTGAACATACTTCTTTTGAGCAGTTGCAGTAGGAATCAAAATATTCGCATGCTTAAACACACCTGTGTAAGCTGTACTCCAAATTCCATCAAAAGAGTTTGGAGAATAAGCCTGGTTATAGGTTGGTCCGTACATTACGATTTGTCTTGTCAACTCCATTCCATAAGCTGAAGCTGAGTTAAATACACCTACAAAGCTACTTTGAATAACTGGTAGGTAAAGATCTGTGTTGGCACTTTCAGGTGTAGGACCGTTAGGGTTAACCAACAACTCGTCGAGTTGTTTGCTACAGCTCCCCAAGAGGACCACCGACAGTGCGAAGATGTATATTTTCTTAAGTGTCATGTTCATCTGGTTTTTAAGATTAGAAAGTAACCCTTACGCTGACGCCATAACGCTTCGAAGTAGGACCTGAAAGATATTCAAGACCACGAACGTTACTAACACCCAAAGAAGAAGTTTCTGGATCGAAATTTACATACTTAGGGAAGTTAGGCGCATTGTACCAAAGGTTTTGACCTGAAAGGGTGATTGACAATGATCCG
>JBKCGF010000155.1:0-3215 GCA_046303455.1 Chitinophagaceae bacterium
TTGCGTCAACTCAAAAAGAATCCAACACTATTTGTAAATGATATTGATCTGGAAGAAATAACCGCCTCTTCAATTATCAGAGCAAATGGTATAGGTTATAGCAATGGTGGTAAAATTGTGAGCATAGACTCGTTTAGCTATACACCAACAAAAGATAAAGATGAATTCATGAAGTTGAATGTCTACCAAAAAGACTACATGAAATTCAAAACAGGTAAAATCAGTATTCGAAATTTTGATATAGAAAGATTAGCAACAGACTCTAATCTTCAATTCAATTACATAATTATAAATCAACCAGAATTAAACGTTTACAAAGACAAGCGCTTGCCACTGCAGCCTGGATACATCAAAGCTATGCCTGTCGCCCTCCTGAAAAAAATTAATCAGCGTCTTCATATTGATAGTGTTAGATTGGTTGATGGAAAAGTTTTCTATGAAGAATTCAACGACAAAACAGAAATGATTGCGAAAATCAATTTATCAGAACTTCAAACATTGATCAGAAATATTGACAACTACAATACATCATCGACAGACAGTTTATATATTTTAAGCTCTTCCAGATTACTGGATACAGCTAATGTTTCTATTCGTTTTCATGAATCCTATGCAGATTCTATTGGCAGTTTCTTGTACCGTGTGAGAATCGGTCAGTTTGGATTACCTGCATTGAATAGTGTGCTCTTGCCGACAGCGAACATGAAAATCAACAGAGGATGGTTGGATACACTTGAACTAAGAGTAATGGGAAATGATTACCTCGCGCATGGTAAAATGCGGATGTATTACAAAGATTTTAAAATCCAATTTCTGAGCAACAAGGAATTAGAAAAAAGAACAGTTTTTACAAAAGCTCTTAGCTGGCTAGCAAATACCTTTTTGCGGACAAACAATGTTGAGAAAACGGGTACCGTCTTTACAGAACGCACCAGAGAAAAAAGTTTTGTCAACTATTGGGTAAAAATTCTTCTCAGTGGTGCCATGACAAATACCCGTATCAGAAAAAATTCAAAACAAGAAAAACGTTACCAGAAAGCACTCAAACGTATTCAAGTACCCGAACTTCCTGAAGTTGATTTATAAATTCATCAGTAATAATTCGTAACATTACAGCTGAATACAAGCTTCTCGTGAAATATAAATTTTTAATCCTCCTACTGTTCGTTTCCTTTATTTTTTCAGGATGCTCCTTCCTAAAAACTGTTTCTGAAAAAATTACTACTACCTATAAATCAATAGTACATAAACCAGAAAAAAAGGAAAGTAGTACCCCTCCAATTGGGGAAATAGCTAAACCCAGCAATAAGACTACAAAGCCGCCAGTTCATAAGCAGCACAAGGCAAATACCGATAAGTCAATCACGCAAAATACAATTCAAGCGCAACTTGTTCATCCATTAAGGGAATTCAGAGCAGCATGGGTGGCAAGTGTAGCGAATATCAATTGGCCCAGTAAACCAGGACTATCCACTGAGGAACAACAAACAGAGGCAATTTCAATTTTAAATTATCTCCAGGAAAATAAATTCAATGCAGTCATCTTGCAAGTCCGCCCCCAAGCTGATGCACTTTATGCAAGCCCCATTGAACCTTGGTCGTATTTTTTAACAGGAGAACAAGATAAAGCACCAGATCCTTACTATGACCCCTTATCGTTTTGGGTTGAAGAATCTCATAAAAGAGGTCTGGAATTACATGCCTGGATGAACCCATACAGAGCACACCACAGTTCGGGAAAAGAAATTTCTCCTAAATCAATCGTGCGCACCAATCCTGAAACAGTTTATTGGTTAAAAGAAGGTTATTGGTGGATGGATCCCGCTTTACAATTCACTCAAGATCATACCAGCAAAGTAGTTCTGGATGTGGTAAAGAGATATGATGTAGATGGTATTCATTTTGATGATTACTTCTATCCTTATCCATCCTATAATGGTAATGATGATTTTCCTGATGATCGATCATGGAATGCATATGTTGAAAATGGGGGTACCATGTCTCGTAGCGACTGGAGAAGAAATGCAGTCAACACCTTAATTGAAAGACTGTACAAAGAAATTAAACAAGAGAAACCGCATGTCAAATTTGGATTGAGTCCTTTTGGTATTTGGCGACCAGGTTATCCTAAATCTGTTGAGGGTTTTGATCAATATGAAAAATTATATGCAGATGCGAAACTTTGGTTGAACAAAGGATGGATTGATTATTTCACTCCTCAATTGTATTGGTCGACCAACAAATTGAATATGAGTTTCCCAGTATTGCTTGGATGGTGGCAAGAAGAAAATACACTTCAACGTCACTTATGGCCGGGAATCAATATTGCAAATGATAAAAATATCCTAGTCAATAATATTGAAGTTGTCAATGAAATCATGATTACACGTGGAATGCTTCCAAAGAGTCCCGGTACTGTTCATTGGAGCATGAGCTCACTTACAAAAAACCCATCACTCACAAAAGATTTAAAAGATGGTGTCTATAAACAACCCGCTCTTGTTCCTGCAAGTCCCTGGTTGGATCATATTACCCCAAAGCCACCAGAAGTTTTTTTAGGTGATCAAAATGATTCTTTATTGGTTAGGTGGACAAGCAAAGAGCATGATGTTTTCAAATGGGTATTGTATTACCAATATGAAAACAAATGGGAACAAAGGATATTTAATAAAGAAGAAACAGAAACATTCATTAATCTTTACAACAATAAACAACCGGAGCCTAGTAAATTAAAATACATCATCGTAACAGCAGTCGACCGTACTGGAAATGAAAGTGTTCAAAAGCCAGTTTCGATTTATTAATTAAAGGGGAAATCTACACCCAAAATAATTCTTCTGCCCACCAACTGCTGTACATTTTTGTCAACGCTATTTGCATTTATTATTTGCTGAACAAAAATCCGTTTGTTAAAAAGATTATATCCCTGAACATACAAACGATAGGTGTTTTTTGGTACCCAATTCAATTTTAAATCTACAAGATCAAGTGTGTTAAAACCACGACCACTATAACGCATCATGCTTAAGTTGGTGTTGAATTTCTGACTCAACATCAATTGCAATCCCACCTTAAATTCATTTCTTACATTCCATAAAACCGTCGAGTTACTCAAACCATAAAACTTTGAAAGTACATACTGATGATCAAATTGAAGATTATACCCTTTCCGCCAATTGGTAGTTAGATAATTCCCAATACGAAAAGCATGATTG
>JBKCGF010000156.1:0-7403 GCA_046303455.1 Chitinophagaceae bacterium
CAACTCTGATTGTTCTAAGCTCTGCTGTACTGATTTATAATTATCCTTCAGCTGTGCTAACGACAACTGAATCTCATTTTTAGTTTTTTCCAAAGACAAATCCATGTCTTTGATGATGGGATTGTCTTTCGGTATCGTTCGCAGCGTAATCTCTTTTTGCAACTGCATTTTGTTGTACTCCGTAATCAAGGCTGTAACCGGCCCCTCTGTAATACCTGCAAACATTGGAATACTCTTACCGCTGTTCTTTACATCTTTAACATAATTGATCATCAATTCAACCATCTTGATTTTGATGGCCTGATCTGCAATTTGCTGACCCGACTCTTGCAGATTCCCAAAATAACCTGATGCTTGCTCAGAAAGTGCAACTGCTTTATTGGACTCTCTGAATCCTTGCAGTTGCAATTCGATATTTCCCAAATCAGCTTTCGCCTGGCTTAACTGTGCATCAATAAAATCAAGTGCGCTGACAGCACCCTCTCTTTTATCTTTCAGACTGTATTCTTGATAAGCATTCAAAAAACCATTTACCACATCTTCAGCAACCTTTGGATGCTCTGAATGGTAAACAAAATTCAAAACATTACCACCCTTGGTCGCAACACCTACTTGTATTCCTCCTGCTAATCCTCTTGCCAAATCCAATTCTGGCACCCACCCGCAAATAAACTCTTTCGTCATGCCAAAATCCTTGACTTGTTTATCCAAACGAAATGAACCCAATGCATTCACAAAATTGGCACCAAATAAAATAGAAGAATTGTTCCCATTTATGGTAAACGATTTATCATCGATAACATTGACTTCAAAACTAAATCCAGCAGAAGAATCATTAAGTGAAAGGATGTGCAACTTAACCGGACTGGCAGGATTGTGAATCAACCTGTTCCTCACACTCCCTTTGTAATAATAGCTTTGTTGTAACTCGGCATTTCTTGCAACCAATCGTGCTAAGGCAGTCGACTTGATCAATTCAATTTGATCATCCATCAATTTGGTATTGACAGAGGTTGTAATCACATCACCCAACTTATCGCCTGCTATACTTCCCCCCGGCTTATCGGTCTTTATCAAGACTTTTCCCGAAGCTGAATAAACAGGATTAATGTAACGTAATCGTGTATATGCAATGCTCAAGGCAATACCCGCACTAACCAGCAACCAAGGAAATAAATACAAATACTTCTGTATGAATTCTCTTACTGTGAATTCATGAGCAGCATGATTTTGCTTTCCTACTAAGTTGATATAAGCATCTGGATTCTTATTGGCCATTTAGGAAAAATGAAATCATCTAAATATGTTGATCATTATAGTAATTGTAGTTAATACACTTAACAATAGACTTGTATTTCGTAACCAGGTCTGGTCAACGCTATTTGCTTTACCCTTCCTCATATCTACAAATACCATATCATTTTGCTGCAAATAATAATAAGGCGAATTAAAAACATCAGGCTTCGTGATATCAATTCTTGCAAATACACGCCTTCCATCCTGCTCTCTGATTACCAAAACATTTTCTCTTTTTGCATAATAGGTAAGATCACCCGCTAGTGTGAGTGCCTCAAAAATATTTGTATTCGCTCTTATCAAAGGATATACGCCTGGTTTATTTACATCACCAAATACAGTAATCTTGAGATTTAAAAATTGTATAACATAATAAGGATTGGTAAGGTACTTATCCCTGAGCATACTGTTCAACAAAGCAGTTATCCCTTCTTTGGTGAGGCCCTCTATTTTCAATTTACCAATCTGTGGGAAAAATATCATCCCTTCACTATCCACTTCATAAATATTTGCTTGCTGATTAACACCGCTTCCAGGAAACTGTGTTGATGCTGAACCAACTGATGGAATGGAACCCGTATTGAACATTGCACTTGCAGCAGCATTATCACTGTAAACAGCAATGCTCAATTGATCGCCTTTTTGAACTTTTTGTTCCGGGACTTTAAACTGACTGAATTTAGTGGAATCAATTTCCCCTTGTAACACCTGCAACTGCTTGTAAGTAGTACACGAACTCAGATAAAGTAATAAAGCCAATAAACTTATGATACGCATCTATACCCCTGATTAAACTTTTACAATTGCCTTCTTATCAAATTTGGCAGTCAGCACAAACCCTAAACTATCAATTCTAACTTCAACAGTATTATTACCCAACACCCTCAAGACCCTACCTGTAGCTCCCATCATTACACCCGCATTCAACATTACCTGATCTGCTGGTTTTATGTCTATACTGCTGACACTTACATCATCGTATTCTGAAAGGAATTTTTTAATCTCAATGATTTCCTCATCTTTAACAATTGCAGGCTTCCCATTCCAATACACATAGTTCAACACTCCATCAACATAGCGCACTTCAGTCATCTCCGTTGCCGCAACATGAACAAATACATAACTCTTGAACAATGGCTCTTCAATCGTTTTCATTCGATCGCTCCATTTTCGCCTTACTTTATTCAAGGGACAATACGCCTCGAAACCTTTTTGCTCTAAAGCTTTATGTACCTTTTTCTCCCACCTGGGCTTTGTATACAATGCGTACCAATTTTTTTCTGTGTTTTTCATGTCTTCCGGTTAAAGCTTCGCCTCCTCAGTCCCATAGTCTTTCATGAGTCCAAGTAAAATAAATGTGTAATATAACACCACTTACCTCCTCCAAATATGGAGTAGCTACCTACACAAATATACCCCATTAAATTGTTGAATAAAAAGTGTTTACACACATGTTACTACGTGTTTTTACCTGCGAAAAACACCTACAAAAACTAATAAAAAATACCTAGCAAAATTGCCAGGTATTTTTTATTAAAAGGTATTTAACCAGCGCTTTATTGAAGTGGAATATCGCGTTTTAATAATGCTTCTCTGTTTGCCATTTCCCAAGCAGTATGGAAAACCAATTGTGCTCTTTTTGCCAACAATGGATAATTGATTTTGTCTGGTGTATCCGTTGGTTTATGGTAGTCCGCTTTCAACATACCATCATAATAAAAAATGATAGGAACACCTTTGCGGGCAAAATTATAATGATCACTTCTGTAATATATCCTGTTAGGATCCTTGGGGTCATTGAACTTATAATCAAGGACCAACTTGGTGTGTTTATTGTTTGCCGCTTCACTAATTGGCTTCAATTCTGAGCTAAGCTTGTCGTCTCCAACCACATAAACGTAATTCAAAGTATCGCCAGAAGTACGCTCTGTATCAGTTCTGCCGATCATGTCAATATTTAGATCAGCTGTCACTTTATCCATAGGTACAGTCGGGTTTTCAGAATAATATTCAGACCCCCAGAGGCCCTTTTCTTCACCGCTAACCGTCATGAACAAAACATTCCTTCTTGGACCCTTACCTTCTGCCTTCGCCTTAGCAAATGCTTCTGCCATTTCCAGAACACCAACAGTTCCAGAACCATCATCGTCTGCGCCATAATAGATTTGTCCGTTCTTTATACCCTCATGATCATAATGCGACGTTACAATCAACCACTCGTCTTTTTTATCCGATCCTTCTACATAACCCAACACATTACTGCTGGATAATTCTACGGTTTTTTTGGAATAAGACAGCTTGATATTGCTTGTTACAACAGTACCTTCTACCTTACCTGACTTCCCTGCATTTGCCCAGGCATTCCAGCAAGAATCGTTTCCAGCGATGGCTTTGGCAACACCCTCAGAAACAGTAAATGTATTGGGATACTGATCGGCCTTATAGAGTTCAACATACATGTTTCCACTGGTACTTACCTTACGCGGAAAGCTATTACCAGCAAGGATTACAGCAGCTGCGCCTTTGCTTCTGGCAGCAATAATTTTACTGTAGGTGCTGGTTGAAGAACGAAAACCAGCCGCAGAAGGTTTGAATCCTGCAGGAGCACCATCCAACAATAAAACTGCCTTGC
Source organism: Chitinophagaceae bacterium (assembly GCA_046303455.1). GTDB lineage: Bacteria > Bacteroidota > Bacteroidia > Chitinophagales > Chitinophagaceae > Pollutibacter. The sequence continues at coordinate 3,929 of JBKCGF010000156.1, forward strand.
CAGTCACATTGAGACCCTTGTAATCATCTACCTCTTTATCCACGATTCCATGTCCCGCAAAAACAATTTCAGAAAAATAAGATGTCGCATTGTTGTTCCACATGGTGAAGGGAACAAAGTCCTTTCCCATTTCAAAGCTTTTACCATTGACTACCACTTCTGCGCCACCTACCTCATCTCTGTAAACCGGAAAATGCTGTTGATAGCTACCATTATTTCCTGGAATCAGTCCAATAGATTTAAAATGCTGTTCAATGTATGCAGCTGCTTTACGCTGTCCTTCAGTCGCGGTCTCGCGACCCTCCATTTCAGCACCCGCTACGATATACAAATGCTTGCTTAAATCTTCTGTTGTGATTGTTGCAGCATATTTTTTGGGGTCAGGAATTTTAGTGGTTTGCTTTTGCGCAGTGGCAAAATGGACAAACAACAATGCTAAAGCCAATGAATAGAGCCTTGCCATAATAGTGGTTTTATTGATTAAATTTTATTCACGCGATTTTGGTGCCTTCCCCCCTCAAATGGAGTTGAAAGGAAAGCGTCGGTCATGTCTAATGCAGCATTCATGCTCACAAATCTTGCAGGTAGACAAATTACATTGGCATCGTTATGGGACCTTGCTAAAACAGCAATTTCTTTCTCCCAGCACAATGCTGCTCTGATACCAGCATGTTTATTGGCTGTGATACATACTCCATTGGCAGACCCGCAGACCAAAACTCCAAATTCAGTTTCTCCGTTCTCGACAGCCAAAGCAACAGCATGTGCATAATCTGGATAATCGCAAGAAGCATCTGTAAATGTACCCAGATCAATCACTTCATGACCTGCACTTTGAAGATGATCATTTACGCCATTCTTGTAATCAAAACCAGCATGATCAGACCCAATCGCTATTTTCATAAAAATCGATTTAATACAAAACTATTCCCACTCTGCATCTTGCTTCTTCTTCACCCTAGCTGCAATCAGGATGCTGATCTCATATAGCAAGACCAATGGTACTACTACAATCAACTGTGATCCCCAATCTGGCGAAGGCGTAATAACAGCAGCCACCACAAGCAGGGCTACATATGCATATTTTCTATACGTTTTGAGGAAAGTAGGGGTAATGATGCCCAATTTCGACAATAACCAAGTGGCCATGGGTAATTCAAAAGCAATACCTGCTCCTAATGTAATATCAATAAGGCTATCCAGGTAATCAGCCAGGGTGGGTCGGTAATCAATTACTCCAATATCACCAATTGTATAGTTAGATAAAAAATTAAATGTAAATGGCGCAAGCATGAAATAACCAAAAGCTGCACCCATGAAGAAAAACATACTTACCCAAAAAATTATACCTCGGGTATACTTTAATTCAGTTGGTTTTAATGCAGGCTTGATGAATTTCCAAACTTCAAAAAATACATAAGGGAGTGCAACAAGTAAACCACCTACAACCGCTATGGTTATACTAGACATAAATGTTCCGCTGATGGAAGTCACCTGCAGACTGAGTTTCATGGGAGGCATACACAAAGAATCTCCCATCCCCAAAACATGACTCAACTTACAAAAAGCGCGGTAGGAGATGAAATCATTACGGGTAGGTCCCATAATAACTGTATCAAAAATTTCATCGATATATACAAAGAATAAAATAGCACTGGTGAGAATCGCCAATACTGAACGAACAATATGCCAACGGAGAATTTCGAGATGATCAATAAAGCTCATCTCTTCTTCTTCATTGCCTGCCGTCCTAAGCCTTTTGAATATTGATCTGGAATCCGACAATTGTCATTTTTTTGGAATTGCTAAGTTAATCAAAAAGGAGGTTGACTCAAAACTCTATCCCTTCAATAAATATTCCAGAAACCTGCCAGCTACCTTCGTTCCTCAACAACTCTACTTTCCATTTTCCACGATGGATTGTACAATGATCCTTTTGGCAAAACCCAGTAGTATGACTCCCTTGCAAAATCAACCGATTACCCGCCAGCATTTTTTCCTCATGCATCAGTGAAATCCCAGAAATAGAAGCATATTTTCTTTGATGGCAATCCAAAACATATAGAAACTCAGGCTCAGATAAATTATGAAAATTGTTCAGTCTAATACGCCTATGGATAATCCCTGTATTCATTTGAGAAGTTCCTCCCAGAATCCCATCCAATAATTCTACTACAAGAGATTCAGGCTCCTCAGGAAAAACATCTTGCCGATAATGGTCGTACAAAAAACAAAAGTAAATCTCCGGTGGATGAGCGGGTAACTGCATATCCAGAAATACATTTCGAATGAAAACATACCTTCTTTTGTAATCGATTTCCTCCTCATTAAATGAAAGTAAAATTCGATGCATCCTAAAAAGGTCAATCCAATTGGAAACGGCTTCCTGCATGTCTTGATCAGACAAAAATTCAGCATCTAATGGGATATCAGTCATCCCAATCTTGTCTTTTACTCGGTTAAACATGGGCATAATGGTTGTTTTGATAAATTTCAAAAGCTCCCGATTCCCAATCAAGTGAGATTATGCGTTTTTATAAAAGATTAACCCATCCAATTGATGCTTATTTGAAGTGGAATGAATAGATTTACAACAGATGAAGAAGATAAAAATCACCTTTCGTGAAGTGATAATTGCTCCATTTATTTTCTTGATTCATCTCTACAGGTGGATAATTTCACCATGGTTGGGACAGAAATGCAGATTCACCCCTACCTGTTCTCAATATGCTATGGATGCACTGAGAAAATATGGAATAATTAAGGGCCGATGGAAGGCCCTTAAAAGAATATCACGTTGCCACCCCTGGGGGGACAGCGGTTATGATCCTGCCTGAAAACGTTCAGCAACTTTGGTCCAGTTGACAACCGACCAAAATGCTCCAAGATAATCAGCTCTGCGGTTCTGGTATTTGAGATAATATGCGTGCTCCCAAACATCAACACCCAAAATTGGTGCACCCTTCACCTCTGCTACATCCATCAAAGGATTATCCTGGTTTGGTGTTGAAGAGATTTCCAGTTTACCGTCTTTGATCAACAACCATGCCCATCCACTTCCAAAACGGGTCATGCCAGCATTGGCAAATTTCTCTTTGAAAGCATCAAATGAACCAAATGCCGCATCAATTGCTGCTGCTAACGCTCCTGTGGGCTGACCACCTGCATTAGGAGCAAGACTTTCCCAGAAAAAAGTATGGTTCCAGTGGCCGCCACCGTTGTTACGGACTGCCGGAGAAATACTGCCAGCATTGGCTACTAACTCTTCAAGTGATTTTCCTTCATTTGGAGTACCAGCAATGGCCTTGTTTAAATTGTCAACATAAGCCTGATGATGTTTGCCATGGTGAATTTGCATGGTCAATGTATCGATATGTGGCTCCAAAGCACTGTGCTCGTATGGTAAAGGTGATAAGGTAAATGGCATAAAAAATTATTTTAGCAAAGATAGGAAAAGAGGGAATAGGGACAAGGG
>JBKCGF010000157.1:0-11817 GCA_046303455.1 Chitinophagaceae bacterium
GGGTATAAGATGGTATTTACTCTTGCTTCAGTATATCCTTTTATCCCTTTTTTCTGTAAGCTCAAAGAGAGAAACATGCCTGATGCTATAAAAAAAAGAGGCATTCTGAAGCCAAAAAGAAAAATGTTGATATACTCCAAATATGGATAATCTTGCATGTTAATGCCAGAATTAGATACAGATTCAAATGCGTGTCTAAATGAAACAAGGATTATGCTTAAGCCTCTATCGTAGTCAATCCAGTCGTTTCTTTTTTGTATCGAATTACCATGGAAAAATCTATCCATCCCACAAAATCAGAATATATCTTCTGCATTTTACTACAGTTGGTTATAGAAGGGTATGATTGATATCAGCCATTTTATTTAACCACAATTCACTTATAAACAGTTGCTATAATTCTTTAATCATCCATACTCCACTTAAATGACCTGTATTTCCTAGTGGTCCGCTCAGTTTTTTGAATCCAAATTTTTCGTAAACGATAATGGCTCGTTTGAGTTCTGGTAAAGACTCAAGGTAGACCTTACTGAAACCTTTTTGCTTTGCTGTTTCTAGGCTCTTGTTTAAAAGTGCAGCGCCAATTCCTTTACCTCTTGCTTCCGGTAGCAAATACATTTTAACCAGCTCGCAGGTGTCTTCCGACAGTCCGTTGGTTGGACAAATACCACCACCACCTACTATACGACCTTCGATTTCAGCAATAAAATATACAGACCTTTCCACGCTGTACAGTCCAAATAGGTTGTCAGTACTCTCTTCATAATATACAGTTCCGGGTTTATCTGCGCCAAATTCTTTGAGACAAGACCTGATAATCTTGGCTATAGCAGCATTGTCTTTTACTTCAATGTTTCTTAAGGTGTAGTTTATATCCATTGATTCTAAATTAATAAAAGATTTGATTACGTATCATGAACAACTTTACTTCTTGCTTGCGTATTTTAATTTGAATGATAGTGTATACTCAAGGAGGCAAAGCGGTTAAATGTTTAAACTATGTTTTACCAAAACGAAAAAACCCATCATAAATTATTCATTTACAATGGGTTGATATTTGTTTTCGTGACCCCGTCAGGATTCAAACCTGAAACCTTTTGATCCGTAGTCAAATGCTCTATTCAGTTGAGCTACGGGGCCATTTGGGCAGCAAATATAAGATATTTCTGAAATTATGTTGTAACAGGTTGGTACTGAATTTTAATTATTCCAATTTTATCCATGATGCGCATGATAAAAAATGTGGGGTCCCACTCAAATTTTTTGACTGCAAACTTGGCTCTTTTAGGGAAGAAGTGATGGTTGTTTTGAAATAATTCGCCTAACAAAAAGATTCCCCATCTTTCTGAATTTCGTGAATGGTCTCCGTTTTCGAAGTTGGTATAACCATATTTATGACCACACCAGTTTACTACTGCACCCTGAACTGGTCCCATTAGAATATGAATAGGGATCAACAAATACCAATACCAAGCTGGTGCAAATAATATGTATATGCTAACATAAACGGCAACCCATACGATTCGGGTTAAGAGGTTATCTCCAATTTTATCCATCCATTTCCAAACTGGAAGATATTCTTTTGTAAACTGTTCTAAGGGAGCTATTTGATTTTTGACAAAGGCATTGTAGATGTTACGTGTATGCATCATCATGTGCCAAATATCTTTGAAAAAATGTGGGGAATGCGGATCCTTCTCGGTATCGCTATATGCATGGTGCATCCTGTGCATTACCGCATAGGCTCTGGGTACTAAATAAGATGAACCTTGAAAAAACCATGTTAAGAAATAAAAAGTTTTCTCCCAGAATGGATGTGTGAAATACATCTGGTGGGATGCATATCTGTGCAAAAAGAAAGTATGGAAAAACAATGAGCTAAACCAATGGATGAAGAAAAACAACAGAATGATTGTCATGCGTAAAATTGTACATGCAATATAAATGTTTAGGCAATTCATAGTTGCCAATCAACTGCCAATAATCCTTCTTGAATAAGAATTAATTTGAAGTGTTTAACGTTGAGGTAACACTTGTACTAATAATTGAAACGCATGAATGCTTCCAATGCAGCATATTGGGGTAGACCCAGGCAATCGAACAGTTGTGCCGTATCTGCATTTCTGTCTTCTGCTCTCTGCCAAAACTCTCTGCTATCGCTGCCTTGAAAGACAACTCCATCTTTTTGTGACTGGTGAATGAAGATTCCGTTGCGTTTTTGTAAAACCTGATCTGGACTCATTGGAATCGACATGTCTATATCCCAAATATCCCACTCAGCCCAAGCTCCTCTATACAGCCACAGGTTGCAATCTTCTATCGATGGATCGTTGTCGAATTTTAATTTCTTCAATGCTGACATCATCACATCAAAACACACTTTGTGCGTGCCATGTGGATCCGCAAAATCACCCGCTGCAAAAATCTGGTGGGGTTTTACTTTCTTGATTAGGTCGATATGGATTTGCATATCGGAATCAGTAGGTGGATTTTTTTGGATCAGTCCCGTTTCATAAAAAGGCAGATTCATAAAATGGATTTGCTCGTCTTTCACACCAACATACCTGCAAGTAGCACGGGCTTCCGTTCTTCTGATCATCCCTTTGATGCTTCTTATTTCTTGGGTGTCTTTTTGGTGCGGGGTTTTGTCTTTGATGAATTCTGCTGCGTTTTTCCAGATGTTGCTAGCATGGCTTTTGTCAATTTCAAAGAAGCCGTCAAATTCAACAGCAAAATCAACCTGGCGTAATACAAACTCATCACTCACGGCAATATTGCCAGATGTCTGGTAAGCAACGTGGACTTCATGTCCTTGCTGTACAAGTCGATTGAAGGTTCCGCCCATCGATATTATGTCATCATCAGGGTGGGGGGAGAAGATGATAACTCGCTTTTTCTCTGGGTATCTTCTCTCAGGATGTCTTGGTACATCTTCGGTCGGTTTACCACCAGGCCAGCCGGTAATGGTATCTCTGAGTCCGTTGAAAACGCGGAGGTTGACTTCAGCAACTGGACCATGTTTTTCAAGTAAATCTGCTAGACCGTTTGAGAAATAGTCGTCACGTGTTAACATGAGCAATGGCTTTTTAAGTTCCATGGCCATGCTGGTTACTGCCTTTCTGATGAGTTTTTCCGACCACTCAATTTCGCCAGTCAGCCAAGGCGACTTAAACCGGGTTAGCCCCTGTGCTGAGGCTTCATCCAGGTGGAAAATGGTATTGGGGTGTTCCTGTAAATAGGTTGCGGGAATCTCGTCTGATATTTGCCCCTCGATAGATTTACAAATTATTTCTGCTTTATTTGAACCGAATGCAAGTAGTACTATCTTCTTGGATTTCAATATACTAGAGATACCCATCGTAAGTGATAGTCGAGGTACCTGTGATATATTTTCAAATTCATAAGCATTCGACAAACGTGTACTGTTTTCCAAAGCAGCTATCCTTGTAATTGAATTTCTGCTGGTTCCCGGTTCATTGAATCCGATATGCCCGTTTAATCCAATTCCTAGAATTTGTATATCAATTCCTCCTGCATCTTCAATAGCCTGCTCATAAGATCTGGCATATTGATTGATATCTTGTTTGGCAATAGTTCCGTCAGGGATATGAATATTTGATGGATCGATGTCTATATGAGAAAAAAGGCAACTGTGCATGAACCTGTGGTAGCTTTGAGGAGCATCAGGTTTCATGGGATAATATTCATCGAGGTTAAAAGTGATTACATTTTTAAAACTGAGTCCCTCTTCTCTATGCAATCTAACAAGTTCCGCATAAAGCGTTTTTGGTGTAGATCAAGTGGCCATGCCCAATACACAGTTTTTACCTTCCTTTGCTTTTTGTCGAATTAAATCGGCAATTTCTTGAGCTACAGCGGAGGAAGCTTGTTTGTTGTTTTGGTGGATGACCAGAGAGATTTTTTCAAATGCATCAATCATTTGTGAAGGATTTGGGTCAAGCAAAAAGGGTTGAGCTATAAAATTAAAAAATTTTATTAACTATTGGGTTAAAAAAGAGAGTATAGTTCTTGAATTATGCTAGTTGAGTTTCACTTCGAAGATCTCTGGCCAAAGTTTACCTGTTATGTAAAATGTATTTTTCTCTTTATTGTATGCAATTCCATTTAAAACAGCACCTCCTTGAGTAGGAGTTCCGTATTTGGTGAGGTAGCTGATATCTCTTTTTGTGTTTTTCAATAGGATGTCTTGCATGTTAACGACACCCGCTACCAGGCCTGAATTAGGGTCGATTTTAAGGAGATAATCATATTGCCATCTGTTGGCATAGATATAACCATCAACCATTTCCAGTTCATTCAGGTTGTTTACCGCACCATAGTTGTCCCGTACGCTTAAGACTTTATTGAGCTTTAGGCTTCCCGGTTGAACAAAATAAAGTTTATCTGAGCCTTCACTGATGATAAGCTCTTTACCATTATTGGTAATACCCCATCCTTCTCCACTCCAGGGAAGTGTTTTCAATTGTTTAAAGCTTTTCGCATCATATAAAAACACAAGATGATCTTGCCAGCTCAATTGATAAATCGTGTCATTGAGTACAGTCAGTCCCTCTGAAAAGATATCTGCAGGCATGTTTTGCAGCTTTTCAACTTTGCCTGTTTGTGTATTGATTTTTCTAAGTGATGATTTTCCTTCCAGTCCCGTACTCTCTAATAGGGTACCCTTGTAATGCTCTAAGCCCTGAGTAAAGGCTGCAGTATCGTGACTAATTGAGTTTAGTATTGTATATCCAATTGAAACAGGAGAGGGGATTGTGGAATTAGGATCAGTTTCAGGGGCTACTGAATCAGCTTCCTTGCTGTTACATGAGGAGTAGAAAACAAGGCTTCCTGTAACCAGTAAGCTTAGGGTAATGCGACAAATATTGAAGTTGAATTGCATAAATCAATGGTTTTCAGATGATAGTATTTGCAGTAATTTTATACAAATCTATTTTTCCCCCTCAAAATTCCGCTTTTTACTTGCATTTATCAAGTTTTAACGTAATATTTACACTCCGCTTTAAATCAATGCCTTGCGGACTCCTCCAACCCTACGAAAGCCGGTAATTCAATTCCCTACTGAAGACCTCATTCCAATTATCGAAAATGAGGCTTTTTATCCTTTTCATATTATTATTTACCTCAATCGGGGCTTCTGCACAGCGTTTGTGTACAGGAACCAGCGATATTCCTACACAAGCTGCAACTCAGCAAACCAATGCTATTCTTCCTGGAAGTTTTTTAAATGAACAGACCATCGTTATTCCGGTAGTTGTTCATGTACTTTATTATAACTCATTTGAAAACATCAGCGAAGAGCAAATTAAGTCGCAAATTGATGCAATCAACGCAGATTTCAGCAGATCCAATACTGATTTTTCAAAAGTCCCTTCTGTTTTCGCTAAATTCTCTGGCAATGCAAATATTCGATTTGAGTTAGCCAAGACAGATCCTAAAGGAAGGGTTACAAATGGTATCGAAAGAAAAAAGAGTTCTAGGATGATGTGGTCGGATGACGACAAAATCAAATCAAGTGCTTTTGGTGGAGCTGAACCTTGGGATGCAAAAAGTTATTTGAATGTTTGGATTTGCAATACTGTACCAGGGCTCACTGGATATGCAACTGTACCAGGATCAGATCTTTCTAAAGATGGAGTAGTGGTGCGTTATGATGCATTTGGTACTCTTGGTAAGGTGAGTTTTCCTTTTCATAAAGGAAGAACACTTACGCATGAAGTGGGACATTGGTTGGGACTTCAACATCTTTGGGGCAGCAAACAATGTGGGGATGATGGTATTGAGGACACACCTAAGCAACGCAGCGGTAATTCAGGTGATCCTGTTTTTCCAAAACTGACGACTTGTAATGGAACTCCAGATGGGGAGATGTTCATGAATTTTATGGACTTCACCAATGATGCAAGTATGGGGATGTTTACTGAGGGACAAAAAAATGCAATGCGCAACCAATTTTCATCAACTGGAAAAAGAAATACTTTTTTACAATCTAAAGGATTATCTACTTCCTGGAATGATACACCAGCATCATTTGAATCTACTGCAACGAAGCAAATCAGCATCTATCCTAATCCGGTTGTTTCAGGTAATATTAGCATCAGTTTAAATGGTGTAGATAACCAAGGAAAGCATTTTGCAATTGTAGCATCAAACGGACAGATTGTTAAAACTGGATATTTTCAACAGGCCAAAACTGAGGTTAATGTTTCTGCATTCCCTCCAGGAATCTATCAGGTTAGGCTAACAGATATGGGCTCAAATCTCTTTGCAAAATTTATTAAGCAGTAACCCTATTTCTTAATTACATAGTAAACGCAGGTAGTAAAGAAATTCCTGATAAATGGAATTTGCTTGATCAGTCCAAATTGTTCTTTAGGTTCCCAGCCAAACTTGTATTTGTATATTGGGTTGATTAGATAATGTTTTTTGGCTTCAATCGTATAGTTGTTCTGAAGTACCAATCTTTCAAATCTTTCAATTGAAATACCTGTAGATTTTATTTCCAACAACTCCTTGATTACAGGTTCTGATTCTCCAAATGATTTTAAAATAAATCGGTAAAGAGGTACTGGTAGTAAATGGTAATAAGGAAGTGCTGCCAGTAGTTTATGCTGACAAACTTGTTGGTGTCCGCCATGAGGCATGTACCATGGTGGGAAACCAAAATAAACGCGGCCACCCGGTTTTAAAAATTGTTTTAAATAGGGGATGAACTTATCCTGATCGAATATGTGTTCTATAACATCCTTCAAAATAATCAGATCAAATTGCTCTTTGTATTTTTCAAGAGCTTCTGCTTCATAAATATTCAAATTGATGATCTCTGCTTGTCCCGTTGCTATATAATCAGATAAAAATTGTTTTGCAAAGCCAGCTTTCTGCTGATCAAGTTCAATTCCAGTGGCCTTAATACCCAGTTCTAAAAAGGGTAACATAACACCCCCATCGCCACAACCAATATCTAAAATATGCAGATTTGGACTTAGTTTGAAAGCCTCTTCAATAAAAGGAAGCACATATGCTTTTGCATTGTCCACCTGTTGTTGAAATCGAATTTTTTCGTCGTTGTGTTGAATCAGTGCCATTTGTCTCCGATCATCGGTAACTTTGTACAAATGTACAATTTGAAAACAGAAGATTGGAAAGATGAATTTGCACAAGGGAAAGTATTGTTGATTGATAAGCCTTTGGAATGGACTTCATTTGATGCTGTTAAAAAAATCAGGACCCAAATAGGTATTCCTAAAGTAGGGCATGCAGGTACTCTTGATCCATTGGCGACTGGATTATTGATCATTTGTACGGGTAAGTATACCAAAAAGATCAATGAATACATGGCTGCTGAAAAGGAGTATACCGGAACCTTTACTTTAGGGGCAACAACACCTACATACGACCTTGAAAGTGAACCAACAGTTGTTGGTCCCTTTGACCATCTCACAATGGAAGATTTGGTAAAAGCAACTCTTCCATTTACTGGTGAAATCATGCAAGTGCCACCGGCGCATTCAGCAATCAAGAAGGCAGGTACACCATCCTATATTTTGGCAAGAAAAGGAGTAGATGTAAAAATGGAACCAAGGAAAATCACCATCTCTGTTTTTGAGATAACAAAACTTGAAATGCCTATTGTGCATTTTAGAGTGGTGTGCTCAACTGGTACTTATATTAGAAGTCTTGCATTTGACTTTGGCAATGAATTACGTTGTGGTGCATATTTGTCATCATTAAGACGCACAAGAATAGGTTCTTATCACGTAGATGAGGCAGAGTCCATTCAGTCCTTCACAGAGAACATAACCAAGCTTAAGCAATAATAAAAAGCCCCCGAAACTTCGGGGGCTTTTTATTAGTATCGAGATGTATTCGATTAGAAGATGTATCTAACACCGAACTGCATACCCCATGTACTGGCTGTACTTTGTACAGTCTGGAATGGATTGGTAACAAGTTCTTTGTTGATTTGTGTCATTCTGTAAGTTGGAGCTCCTGCAGAGTTGTATCCAGCAAAAACCAATGGGTTTCTGATAGTTGTAGCTTTGATAACACCCCAATCTTTATTGATCATGTTGGTGAAGTTCAAGATATCCAAGCTGATCTGAATGGTATTTCTGCGCTTACCAATGTTGGTGAACAAGTCTTGTAGAATCTTCACATCAACCCTGTCATACCAAGGAAGAGCAGCGCCATTTCTTTGAGCATATCTTCCTTTGTTCTTTTTAAGGTGTGGAACGTTTTCAACAAATTGGAAGAATGCGTCTGATTGTTGCTGAGCTGTATAAGCATTTGCAGTTGCAGATGCAGTAGAAGCAACGAAGATGATATCATTTGCATCTTTAGGAATATACATCAAGTCAACTGAGTTACCATCATTGTTAAGGTCACCGTTAACAGTATAAGTATAAAGACCTTGAGAAGCACCTTCATAGAACAAAGAGAAGGTAGTTGCCAAATGCTTGATATACTCTTTACGGTATGAAAGTGTACCAATAATTCTGTGAGGAATTACATAAGCACTGTTGTACATTTCAAGCGCATTTTGAGTACCTACGTTAGGGTTACTGTTCCAAGCAGAGCTTGCCTGAGAACCTGGATTGCTTGTAACCTCGTTGTAAGTAGTATAGGTATAAGCAAATGAACCGTAGAATCCATTAGAGAACGACTTAGACATAGCAGTTGTGAAAGAAAAACCACCACCTTTATTGGTGTTTTCAAGAATAACTGCAGAAGTGATGTTTGAATATAATCTTCTGTCACCAGCTGCTGCAAAACGACCTCTTGCATCAGAGCCAGTCAAGATACCATTTGTTGGCTTCTCGTTAGCATTTCTCATTCTAACTGCATTCAAATCCTTGGTGTAGATTGCTTCCATTGAAAACAACCAACCCTGTCCAAAACGCTTGTCAAATGCCAAGTTGGTTCTGAAGATTTGTGGGAATTTAAAGTTTGGATCAGTCATTACAATATTTGCAGGGACTGATGTTCCAGCAGTGTTAGGGAAATTTGAAGCATATGCTTCAGGGTTTGGATTGAACTTATAGTTTTGAAGAGCAGCAGTGCTGGTTACGTTTGCACCAAACTGATACATACCACTGTTTGTAGGAACGTTAGTCAACCATACGAAAGGAATTTTACCAGTGAAGATACCTGTACCACCCCTAACAATAAGGTCCTTGTTACCTTCAACATCCCAACGGAAACCAACACGAGGAGAAGCAAGGAACCTGCTCTTAGGCCATGCTCCACTATTGTATTTTGTTGGATTACCATTAGCATCAGGGAAAGTTAATTCATTCACTTTTGGATTTGCCAAAGGCTGAGAATTGTATATAGGTCTATCAAGTCTCAAGCCATAAGTCAATTTGAAGTTATCGTTCACAGCCCACTCATCTTGAACATAAACACCTAATTGTCCAATCTTCAATTCAGCTGAATAAACTGATTTTTGACCTGGAACCAATGAGTAAGTATATGCATAGTAAGCTGGAGCCTGATTGGTAACGAAATCATTCAATGAACTGAAGATATAATAGCTCTGTGAAGCTGGCATGAACATGTTACCTACACGCTGTCCTTCATAAGAAGCACCAGCAGTGATGGTGTGATTTCCTCTGTACCAGGTAGAGTTATTTGTTACACTAAAGATGTTGTTGATCACATCGTTATTGTTTGAGAATGGCTCAAGACCAGCACTCATATAGTTGTCACCTGCACCATTAAAGATATCAATCATTGGGAACAAAGTACTTGGTGTACTTCTTGTTGCTTGAATCCTAGTATATGTAGCAAGGAACTGGTTAGAGAATCTTCCGCTTACGTTAGAGTTCAATTCAAGTGTTCCAGATTTTACGACATCCTTAAATCTGTAATTTGAATTTTGGAAAGACATTGAAGCAAGACTGAATCTGTTTTGTGTCAAACGAGACAAAGAACCTGTTCTACCTGTAACAGTGAAACCACCGCCATTTGGAACTGAGCTACCGTTTAGCTGTGCGTCGTTTTCACTCAACATTTCATTGTACTTCAAAGTCAATTTGTGCACTTTGCTGATGTTCCAGTCGATCTTAGCCAAAATCTTATAGTTCTCAGCCTGGAAATTCTGGAAATTATCATAAGCACCTGTTTCATATCCGTAAGTGCTTCTAAGGAAATCAGAGAACTTCTTCAAAGAATCAACTGGAGTAGATGATTCGTTTCCTGCACCTGTACCACCTTTAGGTTTGAAAGGAATACCAGGAAATTCGCGGGTTTCTCTTTCAGCACTTGCAAAGAAGAATAATTTGTTTTTGATGATTGGACCACCGATAGTGAAACCTAAGGTTTGACTCTCAGAAAATGCTTGTGGAGGTAATTTAACATCACCTACATTAAGACCATTGAAGCTTTGGTTTCTATTGTATCTGTAAGCAGTTCCTTTGAAGGTATTGGTACCACTCTTTGTTACAGCATTGATACCAGCACCTGTGAAACCTGCTTGTCTAACGTCAAATGGAGCAATGTTGATTGAGATTTCATCAAATGCATCCAAAGAGATAGGCTGGTTACCACCACCAGGAAGTGGATCTGAACTCAAACCGAAGTTGTTGTTCAAGTTGGCACCATCTACCTGTATATTGTTATATCGTCCATCTCTACCGGCAAAACTGCTACCGTTAGCCTGAGGAGTCAATCTTGTAAAATCAGAAATACTTCTTGAGATAGTTGGTAGGGTAGCAATTTGACGCTGGCCTACGTTTGTAGCAGCACCAGTTTTATCTGCACCTAATCTGTTTCTCTTTCCTGAAACAACAACACCACTTAAAGTAGTCTCAGCAACATTCATTGAAGCAGTTACGAAGTAAGGCTCTCCCAATTGAAGGTTGATATTTTCTACTGTGAGGGCTCCGTATCCTACATAATTGACTACAACAGTGTAGGGTCCTCCAATTCTTGCACTCGGAATAGTGAAAACACCAAGTTTCTTTGAAATGGTGTTATAAACTGTTCCTGAAGGAGTGTGGGTGGCTGTGATTGTTGCTCCTTCCAAAGCCTTGCCAGAAGCGTCTTTGACAACACCATTGATACTACTGGTAGTTACCTGGGCAGATGCTGTAAAAGCAACAAATAGTGCCAGGAAAAATGACAAATAATGTTTTCTCATAATTGATTTTTTTTTCGTCGTGGCAAATGTCCATAAATATTACATACAAGCCATAAAAAACTGTTAACAAATCTTAACATTTTTAGTTCAAGCTGATTGAGCAATTACTGATATGTCTGATAAAATTGAAGAAAAAATGAAATAAAAATGTATAAACTATTGATTTTCAACGGATAGCTTCTTTTTCTTCTCGAAAAATCTATCAAATTCTGTTCTGAATGAAATATTACCACCAGTCCTGTCTCTCTTACCCGAGGTGGAGAGTGCGTCAAAATTGCTCCTGTAAAAAAAAGATGTCCTGAATTTCCCATCAGGCGTTATTTTGTATTCAACATTTACATCGGGTAAAAACAGGAAGGATTGTGCGCCGGTTGCTGTTTGATTTCCGCCTGCTGTTGCAAAATTGAAGTCACTTCCAAAAGTAATGACCAGCTTATCATTCATGAGCGACTTGATAAATTGAAGACTAACGTTCTCCCTAAAATTATTACCAGTGTTTACATTTCCGCCAGTCCCGGTAATATTGGTCAAGGTTCTTGAATAATTAAAATTGACATCAACGCTAGAGCCTAAAACCCTGGAAAAGAAGTTTTGTACACTGTTGGATAGAATACCATTGATAACACCAGATATGGTTGTGTTAAATAATTCAGTGT
>JBKCGF010000158.1:0-2560 GCA_046303455.1 Chitinophagaceae bacterium
CCCTTCGACTACACCTATTCCCATGTAAAAAAATCAGCGTTGCCTTGGACTGCAGTACTGAAGGCAATAAAAGACAAGGTGGAGCAAGCTTCAGGTGAAACGTATAACTCTTGTCTGCTCAACCTCTATCATAATGGAGAGGAAGGTATGGGTTGGCACACCGACAATGAAAAGGAGTTGAAAAAAGAAGGTGCGATTGCTTCGGTAAGTTTTGGTGCGGTCAGAAAATTTGCTTTCAAACACAAAGAAACTCAGGAAAAAGTTGAGTTGACATTAGATAATGGAAGTTTGCTGGTGATGAAAGGAACTACACAGTCTCACTGGCTGCATCGATTGCCTCCAAGTAAAAAAATTACAGTCCCGAGAATCAATCTAACCTTTAGAACAATAACTAATTAGGACCAATTTTATTGCTTAATAAATTCAACTCGCCTGTTTTTGGCCCTTCCTTCCAGTGTATTGTTATCTCCAATTGGTTTGGTTTCGCCCATGCCTTCAGAGGTGAATCTTGTTGCATCAATCTTGTGAAATTCAACCAACTCTTTCACGACACTTTTTGCTCTTCGGGCCGATAAATCCAAATTAGCTGCATCTTGCCCAACATTATCTGTATGACCAACGACTTTTAATTTAACAGTCGGATTTGCTTTAAGATATTCTGCAACAACATTCACTGCTGAAAGAGATGTTGGCTGAATTATATCTGAATTGGTTTCAAATAAAATTGAATTGGTTACATACTTACCATCAACAAATAAATCTTTACGAGCATCCATAACTGTTTCAGCCAAAACAAGATTTGAAATGTATAAACCAGAATTTGGATCTTCTACATTTGAACGCATCGTAAAATTTAAATTATTAAGCAATGTATTTTTTGCAAATGCATTTCTAATATCAAATACCCTGGTTGTATTCAGATAGCAAATGAGTCTGCTATCTTGACGCACAAATGAAACATGTAGTTTTTGCTTTGTTACATTGAATGGATCTAAATTATACTGATTAGGACTTCTGATTTCAATATAAGTAGAGTTGGTGCTATCATCAAGACTCCAATAACTTTCGTATTCTAACCAAGGTTTAAACAAGTCTATATCAACAAAGAATCCGGAACTTTCAGTCCTGCGAATTGTTTTTGAAAAATTACGCTCACCAGGTGTACTGGCAAAAGTTATTACAACATCATTGTAATCAGATGTTGATTTAGTATTTTGAAGAATATCAAATTCAAAAGTAAAATTGGGAGGGAATTCTTTGAAATAATCGACAAAATTATTTCCAAGTTCATTGGCCTTCAGCCATTTCCCAGGATAATTGCTTAACGTGACTACTTCACCTCCTGCATCAGACAACCAACTCTTTGGATAATCTCCGACTTCCACTTCTTCAAATGCATATTCATATATGATATTTGAACCTCTTACAAAACCAAATTTCCTGTATGCCGTCATTTCAGCATCCTTGGTAACAGGTGCAACAGTTGTGTCTGTCTTATCAACTTTCTTTTCATCAGGATCTGAAACAGTTACACTATCCCCATTGCTTTTTTTCTTTAAAGAGATGTTATCGATTTTTTCCTGGGCTTTGGCCTTAACCTTATTTAAAATCCCTTGAGCAGACGCAAAATGGCAGCACACAACCGCCATTAATAAAAGTGTTAATCTCATGAGCTAACTTTTAAAATGAATATGTGGGAACAGAAGTGTAAAGAAATTTACAAAAAATTTGAATTATTGCCATGTATCCTACTATATAAAGCCTCATTCCCCCTAAATGATTTACCTTTGCCTACCCCAACCTTAACCTTTCGTTAACCCCGTTGGGGATACTTTTGATACCATAAAATAGACCATGAAAAAGATATTCGGAATTCTGTTTCTTGCCCTGACAATCAATGGTTTCGCTCAAGAAACAGCTGATTCAACTGCTCCAGCAAAAAAAGCAAAAGCTCCAAAGGTGGCGAAGGTAGTTACCCCTAAAACCCCCAAGGCTAAAATAGATTACAGCAAATTGGACCTGTCCAAAAGGGCTTCAGATCATTTTATGTTCCAGTTTGGCTTGGCAGGATGGGCTGGAAAACCAGCAAATATTACAACCCAATTCTTCAACAGGACTTTCAACGCTTATTTTCTATTCGACTTCCCTTTTAAAACCAACCCACGTTTGAGCGTAGCTGTTGGTCCGGGTGTTGGTACAGATAATATCTATTTTAAGGACCTGACCGTAGATCTCAATAACCGTAACGGTGCAACTTTTACAAGAGATACAATTGTTCAATATAAAAAGCACAAGCTCGCGACTGGATATGTTGAAGCACCAGTGGAATTGCGTTATTCTACTCGCCCAGATAATATGAATAAGGGATGGAAATTTGCATTGGGTGTGAAAGTAGGGACCATGATTGATGCGAAAGTAAAATCAAAAATTGATCTAGATGCGACTGGAACTGGAGGATATTTTACCAAAGAAAAAGACAAACGCTACTTGAATACAACAAGGTTTGCATTAACTGGTAGAATTGGTTTAGGAAATATCAGTGTATTTGGATCTTATACGC
>JBKCGF010000159.1:0-6227 GCA_046303455.1 Chitinophagaceae bacterium
AACTTCTGCACTTAATGGGTTGAGGTTTTTTTCTTCAAGTGCTTTTTGCATGTTGCCGAAGTCGCCAAATGCGCAACGCAAAACCAATACTTCTTCACCAGTATCATTTGTGCTTTCACCCAATTCTTCAAGTCCGAAATCAATCAACTCCAATTCAAAGTCTTCTGGGTTGAGTCCTTCATTTTTTAATTTGAAAACACCCATTTTTTTGAATTGAAAGCTTACACTTCCGCTGTTTCCTAGGGCTCCATTTCCTTTATTGAAGTGTGCCTTTATATTGGCGACTGTCCTTACATGATTATCGGTAGCTGTTTCCACCAATACGGCAACACCATGGGGTGCATATCCTTCATAAAGGATTTCTTCAAAGTTTTCCATTTCCTTACCCATCGCTCTTTTGATAGCGGCTTCAACCCTGTCTTTGGGCATGTTAACGCTCTTGGCATTTTGCATGCAGCGGCGAAGTGCGGGATTGGTGTTGGAATCTGGACCACCAGCTTTTACTGCAATGGCAATTTCTTTTCCAATTCTGGAGAACTGTTTTGCCATTTTGTCCCAACGTGCGAACATGGTAGACTTCCTAACTTCAAATATCCTTCCCATAAATTCAATTAATGAAAGGCAAAGTTAAGGATTGCTTGTTGATTTGGAAACCTTAGGCATACGGGTATATTTTTCAATGGAAGTACTACCATTGGTATCCGATACGATGGTCTGTGTAAAGCTATTTTCGCTGTCTTTTGTAAGATTAATTCTGATGGGTACTCCTCTTACTGATGGGTAACTGCAGAAAACATTCGTTTCAATGATGTCAGTATTTTCTAATTTGAAATCACCAAAGCCAAAACCTTTTTTAGGAGCTTTAGTTACTGGGTCTAGGAAATACTGTACAAACATAAAATAACCACCCTGAAATATTTTGTACTGATTTCTTTTAAATCTTGCCGTATCGCCGTTTGTGACAGAAATATATTCCTCGAGTTTCCAAACACCATCCATGTCTGATTTCTTATTGAAATTGATCTTGTAATAGTCTTCTACAAGTCGGTTTGGTACACCTGCAATCATGATTTCAGGAATAACTTGCTTGTACCCTGCTTCATGTGGTTCAATTAGTAAGTCGAATGAGCGTGCGGAATCTAATAAACCTGTACTGAAAATATTGTGTTCAACTAGCTTAGACCCATCATAGGTATAGTATCCAAATCCAAAAGAAGAGGTTGTGTCTTCTCTCATATTTGTGAAGGCATAGTATTCGTCTGTATATACTTTGCGTTGCTCAGCGTGGTCAATTGCATTTTCTACACCATTGGCTGTGAATACTTGTGATTGCATGGTATACCATCCTGCTATTCCACTTTCCACCTCTTTTGAACCTCCGCAACCCATAACAGTTAAACCTGTAATTGTCAACAGCAGTACTCCTATTTTTATATTTTTCATCATCACCAATTGGTTAAATTTTGCCAAAAATAACATTTGCGTACAAAATACAATTTCTTGTTTATTCAATTGCTTGTTGTCTAATAAAAAGCTTGTTTTAATGAAAAAGGCCTCATAAAGAGGCCTTTTTCATTAAGTATTTTAAAAAATATTAAGTGTTAAGCTTGCTATTCTTTTTGCTGTATAAAAAATAGACAACCAATCCTACAGCCATCCAAGCAAAAGCAGCCTGTAAAGTGTGCTTATCTAGTCCCACAATCATAGCGGTACAAATAAGTGCACCCAGTACACTAACGACAGGAGCGATTGGTGTTCTGAAAGGACGCTCCATGTTTGGCGCTTTAACGCGTAAAATCCAAACGCCTATACTTACAAGTACGAAGGCAAACAAGGTTCCAAAACTGGTTAGGTCACCCGCAACGTGTCCTGGTACAAATGCAGCAAATGCACCAACGAAAACGAAGAGGATCATATTTGATTTATAAGGCGTTTTGAATTTGGGATGAAGATCACCGAAAGCCTTTGGTATCAATCCGTCGTTACTCATGGTGTAGAAAATACGACTTTGTCCCATTAACATTACCAGAATAACAGATGAGAAACCTGCAAGTATGGCAACAGTTACAGCAGTCGCCAACCAACTATATTCAGTCATGTAAGTAGAAATGGTATAGGCAACTGATGCTTCACGACCTTTTTCAGGATCCACAAATTCTTTCCAGTTGGTAACACCTGTAAGTACATGGCCAAATAAAATGTACAGGATGGTACATACAACCAGTGAGCCTAAAATTCCTATTGGCATGTCGCGTTTAGGATTTTTTGCTTCCTGTGCTGCAGTGGATACCGCATCAAAACCGATGAAGGCAAAAAATACAATTGCTGCACCTCCGAGTACAC
This sequence comes from Chitinophagaceae bacterium, assembly GCA_046303455.1. GTDB lineage: Bacteria > Bacteroidota > Bacteroidia > Chitinophagales > Chitinophagaceae > Pollutibacter. The sequence continues at coordinate 2,344 of JBKCGF010000159.1, forward strand.
CACCCCAGCCGTGTTTGTTCCATCCGCTGTAGTCTGCTATAACTTTCCCTGCCTGATCTAAAACTGGCGCTTCATTGGCGGGAATCAAATAAGGTGTATAATTTGCCTGATTAATATATTGCCAACCGATAGCAATAAAAATTAGTACTACGGCCACCTTAACGAATACGATGATTGCATTCACCATAGCAGATTCCTGCGTTCCTTTTATAAGAAGCAAGGTTAACAACAAAAGAATGATAAGTGCTGGAGCATTCATCATGCCCGGGTGATGGACGCCTGCTGACTCGGTAAAACTTTCAAAAGGGGAGTGGCACCATTCATAGGGAATAGCTCCTCCTAATAACTTATTTAAATATTCACTCCAGGCTATTGATACAGTCGCAGCACCCAATGCATACTCCATGATGAGTGCCCATCCGATGATCCAAGCAATCAATTCTCCCATGGTTACATATGAGTAAGCATATGCACTTCCTGCAATAGGTATCATGGAAGCAAATTCTGCATAACAAAGTCCCGCAAAAGCACAACCAACTGCAGCTACTATAAATGATAATGTTACTGCTGGTCCCGCAGCTTGTCCTGCTGCTGCAGCAGTTCTAACAAATAGACCTGCTCCAATGATTGCGCCTATTCCTAGTGCAATCAGATTTCCTGCGCCTAATGTACGCTTCAGTCCCTTTTCAGAGTCAGCCGCCTGAGATAACATATCCGTCAGCGATTTTCTTCTAAATAAACTCATAGCAATTCTTTGGTTATTTGGTATATGAAAGTTCTAAAATAGCCAATTATTCTATATAGAAAATTTTTATTTTATGCCTTCAAATAAAATTCTGAAATCCAATCAAATCAATTATTTTGAGTGCCTAAAGTATAAACCATTTGCCAATGAAAGGTTCTTCAGGTAGACTTACGCTCTATATAATTATTGCCATGGTTTTGGGCATAGGGGTAGGTTATGTGATTCATTTGCAATCTAGCCCAGAAACGATTAAGTCTTTTTCTACCAATATTAAATTACTCACAACCATCTTTTTAAGGTTGGTTCAAATGGTAATAGCACCATTGGTTTTTACAACACTGGTTGTCGGTATTGCAAAATTGGGCGATTTAAAAGCAGTGGGAAGGGTTGGTGGTAAGGCCATGGTTTGGTTTGTTTCAGCATCCTTAACAAGCCTTTTGTTGGGTATGTTGTTGGTGAATTTCTTTCAGCCTGGTAAAGCCATCGAGTTGGGAAATGCTGATTTAGACAGTGCGAAAGATTTGATTGGTAAAACGCAACAATTTTCAGTTGTACAATTCATTGAACATGTTTTTCCAAAGAGTCTTATTGAGGCAATGGCACATAATGAGATTCTTCAGTTGGTTGTATTCAGTATATTTTTTGGGGTGGCGACTGCCGCTTTAGGAGATAAAGGGAAGGTAATAGTTAAGGCACTTGATGCAGTTGCTCATATTATCTTAAAAATGGTTGGGTATGTCATGAATTTTGCGCCCTTGGGTGTATTCGGAGCAATATCAGCTGTTATTGCCACCAAAGGGTTAAAGGTGTTTTTGTTTTACGGACAATATTTGCTCGCCTTCCTGGCAGGTATTGCAGTCCTTTGGGTTGTCCTGTTGGCAGTTGGCTACCTTATCCTTGGCAACAGGTTATTTATTTTATTAAAAGGTATTTCACAACCATTACTTATTGCATTTAGTACCACTAGTAGTGAGGCGGTGTTTCCAAAACTGACCAGTGAGTTAGAGAAGTTTGGATGCAAGGATAAAATTGTATCCTTTATTCTCCCACTAGGGTATAGTTTTAACCTTGATGGCAGTATGATGTACATGACTTTTGCAAGTTTGGCAATTGCTCAGGCCTATGGCATTCAACTTGATTTAGGAACACAGCTGACCATGTTGCTTGTGCTGATGCTCACCAGTAAAGGAATTGCAGGTGTCCCAAGAGCTTCTTTGGTAGTGGTGACTGCCACCTGTGCGATGTTTAACATTCCTGCAGAAGGAATTGCTTTAATTTTGCCTATCGATCATTTTTGCGATATGTTCAGATCGATGACCAATGTTGTTGGAAATGCATTGGCGACAACAGCTGTCAGTAAATGGGAAGGCGAATTGGCTCCTGCATCAGTTTCAGAGGAAGTGTAAATGATAAAGTAATTGAGTATGATTGAGTTGGTTATTCAGTGGAAGGACTTTTTGAATCCTGAGTTTTATATACAGCATGGTGGTTTGTGGTTGTTCTTGTTTATTGTGTTTGCTGAAACAGGACTCTTTGCAGGGTTCTTTCTGCCAGGGGATTCTTTATTGTTTGTTGCAGGCATTTACAGCAATGAGTTGGCAGCTGAAATTCTGGTTTTGAACAATGATGTTTTGAATCTGGTATTGGTATGCATAATGGTAATTTTTGCTGGAATATTAGGCAATACTGTTGGGTATTGGTTTGGTGCTGCAAGCGGTCCCTATTTGTTCAGTCGGAAAGACACATTCTTCTTCAAGAAAAAACATTTGTTTACTGCAAAAGAGTTTTATGAAAAGCATGGCGGTGGAGCAATTGTATTTGCAAGGTTTTTACCCATCATTAGAACTTTTGCTCCAATCATCGCGGGTATAGTGCGAATGGATAAGTCTAAGTTTACTTTTTACAATATAGTTGGATGTATTGCCTGGGTATTCAGCATGATGTTTGCGGGACATTACCTGTATAAGTTTTTCTTAAGTCAGTATGGATTCGACTTAAAAGAAAGATTAGAATTTATTGTGCTCGGGATAGTGTTCGTCACTACCGCTCCAGTCATCATAAAACTGATGAAGGGAAAATCAAAATAGAAGTTATACCTCTACATAGTTCAAATCTTTCTTGAATGTATCTTCTGTAAATATTGCAGCAATTATAGCAATAAGCATGACTATTGCACCAGTTACTATACCGCTTTGGACTAATGACCATTTCATGCTTTCCTGGAACAGTTCAATAAACATCAAATTCATGATGGGTAAAGCGCCCCTTACCATGTTTGGAATGGTTGTAGCTGCAGTCGCCCTCAGATTTGTACCAAATTGTTCAGCACCCATTGTAACAAATATCGCCCAGAAGCCACTACTAAAGCCTAGCAATCCACAAATCAAATACATGTTACTATCGCTGTTGTTGAAACTGCTGAAATAGAAAAAGCTGAATACTATAGTAAGTGCATAAAAAATATAGAGTGCTTTTTTTCTGCTTTTAAAATACTGGCTTACTAAACCTACCGTGATATCTCCGATAGAAATACCGATATAGCCAAACATGGTTGCCTTGCCTGAATCGATTAAGCTGCCAGTATACAAATCACTTGCAAATCTGTTGCTGAAATTCATCAGAATTCCTATAACATACCAAGTAGGTAAACCAATTAAAATGGCCAGAATATATTTTTTAAATCTGTTTTTGTTGTTAAAGAACATGAAGAAGTTTCCTCTGCTTATATTTTCGGCTTTTACTTTTGCGAACATCATACTTTCTGCAACGCTAACCCTTAGGAGCAGCAAGACAATACCCATTACTCCGCCTATTTTATAACACAATCTCCAATCGTTTGTCAGCTTAAAAATAAAGTAAGCAAATACTGCGCCTAATAGTCCAATTCCTGCAACCAATGAAGTTCCTAATCCTCTGTTTTTCTTTGGCATGATTTCTGAAATCAAGGTTATACCTGCGCCAAGCTCTCCTGCAAGTCCAATACCACCAATGAATCTTGCCCAGGCGTATTGGTCGACTGTCTGCACATAACCTGTTGCAAAATTGGCAACCGAATATAAAAGTATAGACCCAAACAGCACACTAAGCCTCCCTTTTTTATCACCAAGCACACCCCATATTATCCCCCCAATTAATAGGC
>JBKCGF010000160.1:0-5476 GCA_046303455.1 Chitinophagaceae bacterium
AAGAGGAAAAATTAAGAATGACGCTTTTGTAGAACATCAGGAAGTTTTTGAGGGACTGCCTTATGGTCCGGCTAGACACCATTATGGATCTAGGTTGGTATTTGGAAAAACTGGGCATCTTTATATTTCTATGGGTGACAGAGGACAAGAAAAAGTATACCCTCAAAATCTGGAGACCGCACCCGGTAAGATTCACAGGGTAAATGATGATGGCAGTATTCCTAAAGACAATCCTTTTGTTGGAAAAGGAAAAGCCATTGAAACCATCTATGCATATGGAATTAGAAATCCACAAGGTATGTTCATGGATCAGGCGGGTGTGCTTTGGGAGCATGAGCATGGTCCGCGTGGAGGTGATGAGTTAAATATCATTAAAGCAGGTGCAAACTACGGATGGCCTGTAATTACTTACGGTATCAATTATGATGGTAAGCCAATTTCACAAATCAGTAAAAAGGAGGGAATGGAACAGCCCATCACTTATTGGTTGCCTTCAATTGCACCAAGTGGATTGACCATGGTATCTGGAACCAAGTATCCTGCATGGAAAGGGAATATCTTAGTGGGTTCACTTCGTTTCAATTATGTTGATCGTGTAGTATTGAAAGACAACAAATTTGTAAGTCAGGAAAAAATATTGTTGAACATTGGTCGTACCAGAAATGTAGAAATGGGAAGAGATGGCTACATCTATGTGGGCATTGAAAATCCGGGAACCGTCTTCAGGGTGAGACCAATGTAATTGAACATTTAGCTAATTGAAAAGCCCCCCGAAAATTCGGGGGGCTTTTTTGTTGGTTGCTGTTATTTAGTAATCAAGAAAGCATATTTTTTGCATATGCCAGGCATTTACCAACTTCTTTCACTGCATCTGAACCTGCAGGAATATTGTATTCCAATTCAATGGAAACAGGGATCTTGTATTTTTTAGTCTTTAACAGTGTAAGAATCTCTTTGATGGGTGTATCACCCTCGCCCCACGGCATATTAGCACCACCATTGATTTTATTCTTTCTATCCTTTAAGTGTAGCGATGTTATTCTGTCGTGTTTTGCTTCAATTAATGCCAACAAACTCTCTTTGGTATTGTTTCCTCCAGCTGCGATATAATGTCCGCAGTCGAGATTCAATGAATTGTAAGGAGATTGTGCAAGTGCTTCATCCCATGCAGTATCAGTAGCTTGGGTATGGGCATGATAACCAACGTATACCTTATGCTTTGAAGCAAAATCACCAAGACGTTTTGAATGAGTGGCTTTTGCAGGAATCTCGACAGTTACTGATGTTGCACCCAGAGCTTTTGCCGCTTTCATTGCATAGTCAATTTCTCCATCTGAGCTGGTTTCATTCAATGCATTTGGCGTATAGGCATAAACACTGATACCTTCTTTATTCAATTTTTTTCTCAGTTCAATAAATTTATCCATGCTCACTGCTTCTCTCCATTCTTTAGCAAGTTTGTTTCTTTCCTGCATGGATAATTTTGGAGCATTGTTGTCGCCTCTTCCTGGTCCGCCACCAAATGGAACAGGACTACCCGCAAAAGCTTCAGCAGGTTCACCCATCAATTCAATTGCATTGATACCACAGGTTTTGCAATAGTCAATCAGTTGATCAATATTACCAGGCATTGAACGAAAAGAGTAAGTGATTACTCCCATTTGCACACCACTGAATTTAGAATTTGGTTTTGGTCCCATTGCCAATATGCCTTTAGGCAGAATCATACCAATTCCTAGCGCAGTGGATAATGCAAGAAAGTCTCTTCTGGAGTTGTTTGTTTGTTGGCTCATGGCATCGTTTTTTATTTTGATGATTTTTTATTTCCTTACTTGCGTTCAGCAATTGGGTTAAACTTGAAATTTGCTATATACAATTTAATCATTTTTAAATTCTGCTCAGTAGTTTCGCTGCTGGAAATCATAAATATGGAAATGGACATCTCTTGGTTGTCGAGAACCAGTCTTTTAATTGGCGAAGAGCGTTTGCGTTCACTCACACAGAAACACGTGATGGTGGTCGGTTTAGGAGGCGTTGGCTCATTTGCAGCTGAGTTCATTGCAAGAAGTGGTATTGGTAAAATGACCATTATTGATGGGGATGTGGTTGACCCAACCAACAGAAACCGACAATTACCTGCACTTGCAACCAACCATGGGGTTTCCAAGGCTTTAATCATGGAGGAAAGATTAAAGGCGATTAATCCGGAGCTTCAATTGAATGTTGTTAAGGAGTTTGTGAATCCTGAAATGGTTAAACAACAGTTGTCGTATGACCCAGATTATGTGATTGATGCCATTGATAGTTTAACGCCAAAAATTACTTTTTTAAAACTGGCATACGAAAGTAAAGTGAAGGTGGTCAGCAGCATGGGAGCTGGTGCTAAACTCGATCCGACAAAACTCCAAGTGGTTGATATTTCAAAGACGTTTAATTGTCCATTTGCTCAGCAAGTTCGTAAGATGCTGAAACAACATGAAATCAGAAAAGGAATAAAAGTGGTATTCTCTCCTGAAAATCCAATTAAGGAAAGTTTGATGTTAACTGATGGAAAGAATTTTAAAAAATCTGCCTACGGAACAATCTCCTATCTGCCTGCTGTTTTTGGAGCAGTAGCTGCTTCGGTTGTGATCAGAGATTTGATTGGGGAGAAGATTTAATCGAGAATCAATTCCTGAAAATCTTCTTCAATCATCCTTTGCCCATTTCTTAAAAGCAATAGATTGGTTTCCATCAATAGTTGCATTTTTGAAAAGTCTGAAGTGAAATCTCCTTTTCTCCAAAGTGTAAAATAGACTGGTTTTTTTGTTGGATCCAATTGATTTTGCATAATCATGTGGTGAAGAACTGATATGTCTTGATCTGCAAGGTGATCAAAAACGCCGAACTGTAAGAGTTTGCGCGTGTGGCTCACAATGTCAAATGTAATTCCCATAAGAATAATTTTGTACAAGGTCATTCTATCATGTGAAGGAATTGTAAAACAATTATCAATAAAACATTTCCTGATGTTAAGTGGGGATAATTTGTGATTCTGACTCTTGCAAAACCTCTGTAACTTAAGGTGTCCAGTTCATTTCCACATTTCCTAAAACAACTTTTTATGCAAGAGCACCTGTTGTTTTCCAAATTGACTTCGAATGTGAAGGTGGATTTATGTGCCTACATCAATGAATACATAGCACAACATCCTGATACTGATATCATGATTGGTTGTGATTCTCAGAATTATGCCGAAAGTACAATCTATGCTGTTGTTGTTGCCTTGTATAAAAAGGGCAAAGGCGCACATTTGTTGTATCGCAGGTGGAAGACGAGTAAAGAATATACTCGATCTACAAGGTTGCTGACAGAAGTATGGAATGCTATTGAGACTGCTGAACTTATGCGTGGTTCAGGATTGCCCAAGCCCATTTGGATTGATGTTGATTTGAATCCTGATCAGCGTTATAAGTCCAATGAAGTATTCAGGCAGGCAGTCGGTATGGTTGAAGGTATGGGCTACAAAGTTCGATACAAGTCAATGGACCCCATGATTACCTATGCTGCAGATCATTTGATCAAGACCTGATTAGATTTCGTGTTCAATATCGTATTCGTACACTTCTTTAGAAAAAGCCATTTCCATCTTTTTTCTATCAAAAGCTTTTTCCTGGTTCGAAAGAAAGACTGTCGCTACTCCATTTCCTATGAAGTTGGTAATTGCTCTGGCTTCAGACATGAATCTGTCCACGCCCAACAACAAAGCCAATCCTTCAATTGGGATCACCTGAACAGCACTCAGTGTTGAAGCCAATACAATAAATCCACTTCCTGTTACACCTGCTGCTCCTTTGGAGGTCACCATTAAAATACCAATGATGGTGAGCATTTGAGAAATTGAAAGGTCAATATTGAAAACCTGTGCAAGAAAAATGACTGCCATTGAAAGATAGATGGTTGTTCCATCCAAATTAAATGAATAACCAGCAGGAACAACGAGTCCCACTACTGGTTTAGCACATCCCATTTTTTCCAGTTTTTCCATTAATGATGGAAGAGCTGCTTCTGAAGATGAAGTGCCAAGTACAATCAATAATTCCTCCTTGATATAATTCAAGAATTTAAAGATGCTGATTTTGTAGTAGTTTAAAATCAATCCCAGACATACAAAAACAAATAGCGCCATCGTGATGTAAACCGTCAACATTAATTTTCCTAGTGGTAGCAGCGTGGCTATACCATATTTACCAATGGTATAGGCCATTCCACCAAATGCACCGATGGGTGCAAATAGCATAACAATGTGGAGTCCTTTGAAAATATATTTAGAAGCCCATTGCAATGGGGTAATTATCTTTTCTCTTGCGGAAATTTTGCTCAAAAAAATACCAAATGCAATAGAGAAGAGCAGAACCTGAATGGTAAGGTTATCTTTTAGAAACTGTAACCAGGAAAATGCTTTTGCGCCTTCTGTAAACTTACTGATGTCTCCTCCCTGTATTGCTGAAGTATTTACACCGGCTCCTGGTTCTATGAAATGAGCTACAACAATGCCAATTAATAATGCGAAAGTGGTTACGATCTCAAAATAGAGTATAGCTTTTCCACCTACGCGGCCTACTTTCTTCAAATCGTTCATGCCACTGATACCCAATGAGATGGTCAGAAAGATGATGGGGTTGATGAATACTTTCACTACTTCAATAAAGTATTTTCCAAGGGGTTGCATTTTCACGCCCAGATCAGGAGAGAAATGACCTAATAATGCGCCAGAAGTTATAGCGAGTAAAACCCAGAATGTGAGGTTGGTAATCAGCTTCTTGAACATGATAGTTTTGGTTGTGGAGCTAAAGTTAATGCATGAGACTGATGTTTTTGGATGATCTTATAATACTTTTGATAAATGAAGATTTCTGGATTTACCATCATCCGTAATGCAGTAATAAATGATTATCCAGCGGTGGAGGCTATTACATCGATTCTGCCTGTTGTTGATGAGATGGTGGTCGCGGTTGGTAAAAGTGATGACGATACAGAGGGATTGATTCGCAGCATTGGTTCAGATAAAATTAAGATTGTGCATTCGGAATGGGATTTGAGTCAGTTGCCTGGAGGCCGGGTTATGGCTCTCGAAACTGATAAAGCTTTTGCGCATGTTGCTGCTGATAGCGACTGGGCTTTTTATATTCAATGTGATGAGGTGGTGCATGAAAAATACCATGATACAATTCGAAAGTCATGTGAGTTGCATCTGCATGATAAAAAAGTAATGGGACTGGTCTTCGGCTACGTTCACTTTTATGGCACCTATGATTATTATGGCGATAGTAGAAGGTGGTACAACAAAGAAATCAGAATTATTAGAAATGGACCGTAAATTTTTGTCTCGTTCGTTAAACGAAGGGTTTTCGGGAGGAGAAAAGAAACGTAATGAAATCTTCCAAATGGCCATGTTGGAACCAAAAATTGCAATTCTTGACGAAACCGATTCAGG
>JBKCGF010000161.1:0-8932 GCA_046303455.1 Chitinophagaceae bacterium
TTCTTCAGCGTTTAGTGTTTCCCAATAGGCAATCAATTTGTGGTATATCGTGGGGACGGCCATGAATACATTGATCTCTCCCTTGAGAAAAAGAGCAATTATTTTTTCTGGAGAAAATTCTGCAAGAAACTCACAAGTGGCTCCAGCTTTCAAAGAGCATCCAACCACATTTACAATTCCATGCACATGGTGAAGTGGCAACACACAAAGGATATGGTCTGATGAACTCCATTCCCATGCATGAATCAGTTTATTCATTTGTGCTGTGAGGTTGCCATGAGAAAGCACAACGCCTTTGGGTTTGCTGGTTGTTCCGCTGGTGTAGAGAATCATGGCTGGATCCTCTGGGCTTATTGTAGGAAGTGCGGTTGGAGTTGGTGTTGTGTTTTTGCTAAGAACCCATAGATCAATGTTTTTGGACGAGCAATAGTCGAGCAACAGCGATTCGTAATCGGCAGAAACAATAATTATTTCAGCAAAGGTATCTTCCAGCACATATTGAAGTGAAGGCAGGGGGTGAGTAAGGCATAGGGGAACCGCAATAGCGCCAGCGTTCCAAATACTTTTTTGGGTTTTGACATAATCGAATCCGGGATTGACCATGAAAGCAATGCATTTACCTTTTAGATTGGGTTTTCGTTTTGCTAATGCATAAGTCATGTTTTGTACCGCCTCATCCAACTCACGGTAGGTCCATTTCTGTTTACCATCGATGATGGCTATGTGGTTGAGATCGACGTAATCAGTCTCGGTAGTTACCATTTTTGACATTTTTTCCTATACCGATGAAGTTACTTCTTCTGTTAAAGAAGTTGAGTAAAATGTACATTATTGATTGAAATAAACAGGGGTAGAAATTTAAAAATCGTTATTTTTTATTTCTTACTCATTAAGTGCTTATCTTTTTATGGATAACTCTGACGACTTCAATGCACTTGGCCCTTTATAGGGGTGGATGTACAATAAAACAATGGACATGATACAAATGCAACAAAAACAAAATACGATCAATGCCGACTTTGCTGTTTTTGGCTTTGACCTGTGTACGAGCGAGATATTGAAACAGGAAATAAAAATAAGAATATCGATAATTATCCATTTATTCAGATAGCCAAGGTTAGCCATACGTCCCAACGATAATCGTTTATCCCTCGCCGAATACAATTCATCGATGTATTTGACTGCCTCATTATAGTTCTCTTTTTTTTCTATCGATTTATCATACTGGTTGATAAAAACAAATTTTAAAAGACTATCCAAAATGGCATCGACATCTTTTGAAGGATATATATTTTTGAATTTTCCCCATTCTTCCTGTTGAACAATAGAAACGTAGTTGTTGAGGTACTTTTCTTTTTTCATAACTTCCTCCGCTGATGCAACCGGCATGAAATAGAGTTTCTTAAGCGCCATTCTTTCCTGCTGTAAAGCCGCATGCGCGTTTGTTGAATTTTGCCAAACTGCAGATGCCATGAATGCAACCAATAACGCCAAAAATGTAGCGGGGACAGCAATAAAAGGTGGAACGATGGGATTTACTGCTAATTCATCAAAGTACCTGATCTTAAACGCCAGGGTATAGCCTAATATTGAACAAAGAATGCATACAAATATTGCTGTTAGAAGAGGGGCATAAGTAAAATCAGGAAAAAAATAATGCATACAAAAAATTATTAATTGAGTCCGTCAACTTCTTTTACGAAATTGGATTTGCAACAATTTATACAAATTATACATCCATACATTCATTTCACTAATAACTTCTCGTATCGATTTGAAGAAACAAGGGGTTCTTTAAAATAAAAAAACCCATCAACCAAATGACGGGTTTTTTGTTGCTGTAGGGGGAGGGATCGAACCTCCACGAGGCAGTTAGCTATAGCGCAAAGTTCAGTGGTCGACCCTGGTCGCCTCTTGCGAGACGGCTCTACACTACGTTTGTCCTGTTATCCTCACCCCCGAGACAAGAGGGTATGTCTGCCGAAAATTTCATCACCCCACAGTGGTAAAGAACTGATGCAAATTTAATAAATATGACTATTTCTTGATAATATTTCAAGAAATATTTTTTATTTATTGAAAATATTCAATAAATTGCATGAATAATTGAATTAATAAAAAAACGGACAACGATTATGCCTTCAAAATTAAATCTTGACAAACTCGACCTTCAGATCATACAGATCATGATGCAAGATGCTGGTATTTCTTATGCAGATCTTGGTAAACAACTTTTCGTTTCAGGTGGTACCATCCATGTGCGGATTAAAAAGCTGCAAGAAATTGGTATAGTCAAAGGTACGAAATTGAATGTCGATCTCAAACTCCTGGGTTACGATATCACAGCTTTTGTTGGAATATATCTTGAAAAGAGTTCTTTATATGATCAAGTAGCAGAAGATTTAAAACAAATCCCTGAAATCGTTCGTCTCAATTATACCACTGGTAACTATTCTATGTTTATCGAAGTAGTAGCAAGAGACATTAACCAGTTGAAGTTTGTATTGCACGATCAATTGCAAAAAATCAAAGGCATCGAAAGAACCGAAACTTTGATTTCATTGGATGAGAGTTTCAATAGAAATGTTCCGGTAGCGGGGTAGTTAACCGCCAACTGTCAACCTTCCCTTCCATTCATAACGTTTGAAGAAGCTTAGGCTTGCAGATAATACTATATATAGAATATGAAATGGTTGTGCGATGATGAACCAGGGCAATAGATTTTGTTTATCAAAAAATCTTGCTGTCCTGATCATGAATGGGTATTCAAAAATGGTCTTGATCAGTATAAACAACAATCCCCATCTCAAATACTGCAGGTCATAGAAGCCGCCAAGCAATATCATCATTATACTCAGGTTCACCAAATAGACCAAGAGTAAAACCAGTTTGATATTTTTATTTTTATAACTGGTCGATTTACTGGCCCATCGAATGCGTTGTTGAATAAATGCTCTCAAACCTGCTGCTGGTAAAGTTTCTACAATAGCATCCTTTGAAAAACAGCATTTGATTTGTCCTGGAAATACAGCTTGCATTTTTTCCATCAACAACATGTCGTCGCCAGTCGGTATATGATCAATTCCTTCAAAGCCCTTTACTTTTTGGAATGCTTCTTTGCTGTACAACAAGTTTGCGCCATTGCACATGTTGAAGAGTTGCTTACTGACTGCCGCTGCGGTGATGCCTTGTAGAGAGAGGAAGTCGAGCGACTGAAACTTTTCAAAGAAACTATTTTCTTTTGCATACTTCACAGGCGCAGCAACAAACACTGCATCCTGTTCTGCACGATAACTCAATAAAGTGTTGAGCCAGTTGTTTGGATAAATACAATCTGCATCGGTTGTAACAATCAATGGATGACTGGCAATTTCAATTCCTTTTGTGAGTGCTAGTTTTTTCCCACCAACTTCATCGCTCAGTTGCAAGAGCCTCACATTTTTTTCGGCATAGGTCCTGACTATACTTGAGGTGCTATCGCCCGAACCATCATCCACGACTATAATTTCAATTTGTGTCTTGGGCAGGGTTTGGTCAAGTAAACTATCAAGACATCGACCAATATTTTGCTCTTCATTGCGGGCTGGAATGATGATGCTGACTTTATCGGGACTTAATTCTTCTGCATTATAATAAGGGATGATCATCAGGTAGCGGCTGGCGCGACCAATCACAATCCGATACAAGGAAAGAAGCAAGGCAATAGTGATGGTTAAAACCATAATGATTAGGTGTCGGATGAACCGAACGTTAAATTTCATCATTTCCTGCCGAAAAGATTTTTTTGAATCAAGAAATTTGCTAACTTTAATTAGTTGCATAACTAACTATATGCCCAACAACCAATTTAGAAGAGGAGAACTGTACAGTTTTATAACAGGAATGGCATCGACTGCTATTGCACGTCGTTTGCAAAAGAATTTCAAACAAGAGGGAATAGAAATTACCATTGAGCAATGGAGTGTTTTGTATCACCTCTGGAAGAAAGATGGAATTAGTCAGCAAGATTTATGCAATGCTTCGTTTAGAGATAAACCAAGCATCACGCGGTTGGTCGATAACCTTGAGAAATTAAAATTGGTGAAACGTGTGCCATCACAAACAGATCGCCGATCTAATTCTATCATGCTGACTGAAGCTGCAAAAAAATTGCAGGACAAGACGATGGAGATTGCAGCAAAAACATTGAATGAAGCATTGGATGGTGTGGAAGCAACAGATGTAGAGACTGCAAAAAAAGTATTGCAACAAGTATACGACAACCTCAAATAAACTGAATAATATAAAGCTTATGGAAACAGCAAACAAAAAACTACAAGCCATGAAGGGAGGCGGTTCATTGACGATTGAATCTCTACCTTCAGAAACATTTATTCCAGAAGATTTTACGGAAGAGCAGAAGATGATGATGGACATGTGCCATCAGTTTCTGGAAACAGAAATCAATCCATTGCTTGATCGTATTGATAAATTAGAGCCAGGACTCATGCCATCGCTCATGGAGAAAGCAGGGGAGATGGGATTATTAGGGGTCTCCATTCCTGAGTCGTATGGTGGATTAGGAAAAGATTTCATGTCGGCAATCATTGTTGCAGAAGGGCTCGGTGCAGGGCATTCATTTTCAGTGGGACAATCAGCTCATACATGTATTGGTACTTTACCCATTCTTTATTTTGGAACTGATGCACAAAAAGACAAATACATTCCCAACCTCGCAAGTGGTGTATGGAAAGGTGCATACGGGTTGACTGAACCCAACAGTGGAAGTGATGCATTGGGTGCAAAGTCCACAGCCAAGTTGACTGAAGATGGGAAGCATTATATTTTAAACGGACAAAAATGTTGGATCACCAATGGTGGTTTTGCAGATGTGTATACTGTATTTGCAAAAATAGATGGTGTACATTTTACTGCATTTATTTTAGAGCGAGGAATGGATGGATTTACACAAGGTCCGGAAGAACATAAAATGGGTATCAAAGGTTCTTCAACTGTACAACTCTATTTCCAGGATTGTAAAGTGCCAGTTGAAAATGTGTTGGGTGAAATTGGAAAGGGGCATGTGATTGCATTTAATATTTTAAATATTGGTCGACTTAAACTTTGTGCAGCAACTTTAGGTGGTGCAAAAAAATGTTTAGAGCACACCATTCAATATGCAAAAACAAGAGAACAGTTTAAAAAACCAATTGCAGAGTTTGGGGCTATCCAACAAAAATTAGCAGAGATGACCATTCGCAACTGGGTAGCCGAAGCAGGTCTCTATCGCGCGTCTATGTGGATCCAACAGAAAGAAGAAGAATTACTTGCTGCTGGTAAGCCTGTCAATGAAGCATTGTTGGCTGCTGCAGAAGAATACGCAATTGAGTGTGCGATGATCAAAGTGTTTGGATCAGAGTTGCTCGACTATGTTGTGGATGAGTCTCTTCAGGTACATGGTGGAAACGGATTCAGTGATGAATACAATGTTTCAAGAGCATATAGGGATAGTCGCATTAACCGTATTTACGAAGGCACCAATGAAATCAATCGTTTGTTGACTGTCGACATGGTCTTAAAACGTGCCATGAAAGGACGTCTTGATTTAATGGGACCCGCTATGGCTGTCCAAAAAGAATTGATGAGTATTCCTGAATTCGGTAATTCAGATGATTCACCATTTGCAGAAGAGCGTAAAGCGATTCAGCAATTCAAAAAATCAATTCTCATGGTTGCTGGTGCAGCTGTACAGAAGCTGATGATGAAATTAGAATCAGAGCAAGAAATCTTGATGCACATTGCAGACATGGCAATAGAAACTTTCCACGCAGAGAGTGGTATGTTACGTGCCATGAAACTGGTAGAACAAAAAGGAGAAGCCAATGCTGCTTATGAATTGGATATCGCAAGGACCTACTTGTATGATGCAGCAGACAAAATCAATAAATCTGGTAAAGATGCAATCAATGCTTTTGCATCTGGTGATGAACAAAGAATGATGTTGCTTGGGCTGAAGCGATTCACCAAAGTAGCACCATTCAATACAAAGGATGCAAGAAGAAGAATTGCAGCAAAGTTGTAGCCTCACCTATGTTTACATAAAAAAAAGACCGGTTTTTACCGGTCTTTTACATTTACACTGTGGACACTGACACCGTTATTAGCTCGTTTTCTGTAGACCTGAATAATATTTACTGATATCGGTAACTCCCTTTTTTGATTCCTCAGGAGTATTAGACAAAGTGAAGTTTTCCCATTGAGCAAAACCTGCTTGAAATGCGCTGATATTGTTTTCTGCAGTAGCTGTTTTTCTTATTTCGTTGCTAGAGTAAGCCAAACCACCTGCGATCACTGCTGTTGAAAGTATAGAAATCAATCCAAGTACAAATCTTAAATCATCTGCATGACGCATAGGATCCATCAAATGCATGGAGAGCATCATTACATAAGATCCGAAAGCGAATACGATACCTGCAAGGACGATGGTCTTTTGAAAATTTTTGTTTTCATACAAACTGATCTTCAGATAATGAATAAATAAAAGCGAAGAAAATACAAATACAGGAGCGGATCCTACAAGCATAATCTTCAATAAATTCAATTCATTGATACCACCTAATGCAAGTGTAAGCGAGTTCGCTGTAAGTATACCTGCGAGGGTTACACCCATCATTCTGTTTATTCGTTTATCGTCTGCAAGCTGAATTAAGATGATTAACATCAAAGGAGCTTGAATAACAGAAGAGAAAGTATTCATTGCTGAAGCTATTTCCGAAGGAAAAGCTGCAAAGCGTTGAACAAGTAAAGTTGCAATAACTGGGAGTAGATAGACAACTGCAAGAATAATGAAGTTGGCTTTACTGATTGAGTTAACGTTAGATTTTTGGTTCATGGGTATTGGATTTAAAAACGGGTCACTATAAAAACGACACAATTGTGACCATATTATAAATCAGCCTGAAATGAGCTGAAATTGAGGGAAAGTGCTTTTGCGCTTACGTATTTATACGATGTGCATCCGTAAATAGCCCATGCATCTTCTTCTTTTTGTTTAATTTCACCATATAATTAAAGTATATGTCGCTCAAGAACACTTTTATTCACCACGTCTATTTTTGGCTAAAGAATCCTGAAAGCAAAGAAGATCTACAAAAACTGGTTGCAGGTCTGGAGGCATTGAGTGCAGTACCTGAAATTAAATTGTTTCATATCGGTACCCCTGCTGCAACTGATAGAGAGGTCATCGATAATACCTATGCAGTTTCCTGGTTAAATATTTTTGAGACTGCTAAAGATCAGGATGTTTACCAAACACATCCGCTTCATTTGAAGTTTATTGAAGATTGTTCACATTTGTGGAGCAAGGTGAAAGTATACGATTCAATTCAGCATCAATAGTAATATAAAAGACCAGTATGTTTCAAAAAGGCCGATCGGCTGCTTTAGGATTTATTTTTGTTACCGTATTAATTGATGTAATTGGTTTTGGTATCATCATTCCTGTATTGCCAAAACTCATCCAGGACTTGACGGGTGGCGATATGAGTGAGGCATCCCGTTATGGCGGATGGTTAATGTTTACCTATGCCTTCATGCAGTTTTTGTTCGCCCCAATTTTAGGAAACCTGAGTGATCGTTATGGTAGGAGGTCGATCATACTTATTTCTTTATTCGGATTTGGTTTGGATTATTTATTACTCGCTTGGGCACCCACCATTACCTGGTTGTTTATTGCTCGTATTTTATCTGGTATAACTGGTGCGAGTATAACAACAGCTTCTGCTTACATTGCGGACATTAGTACACCTGAAAAACGCGCACAGAATTTTGGAATGATTGGTGCGGCCTTTGGCTTAGGCTTTATTATTGGTCCCTTTATTGGAGGAGTACTAGGTCAGTACGGTGATCGAATCCCATTTTTGTTTGCAGCAGGACTGACATTGGTTAACTGGTTATATGGCATGTTTATTTTGCCTGAATCATTACCTGCAGATAAGCGAAGAAAATTTGAATGGAGCAAGGCCAATCCAGTCGGTTCACTCTTGCATCTCAAAAAATACCCAGCAGTAGCCGGATTGATCATTTCACTTACACTTATATATATAGGTGCACATGCCGTGCAAAGTACCTGGAGTTATTATACGATGGAGAAGTTCAAATGGAATTCTGCGATGGTAGGGTATTCATTGGCTTTTGTCGGTTTGATGATTGCCATTGTGCAAGGGGGCTTGATCAGGGTAGTCATTCCAAAATTGGGACAATCAAAATCTTTGTTTACTGGTTTAGTGATGTACACAATTGGTATGGTATGTTTTGCTTTTGCAGGTTCTACGGCGTTTATGTTTGCCTCTTGCTTTGTGTATTGTTTGGGTGGAATTGCTGGTCCCGCTTTACAAGGGATCATTTCTTCCCACGTACCATCCAATGAGCAGGGAGAACTTCAGGGGGCATTGACCAGCTTGATGAGTGCTACTTCCATTGTTGGTCCTCCGCTCATGACCAATCTTTTCTCGTTTTTCAGTCAGACTGGTGGGCAGGTCTATTTCCCCGGTGCGCCATTCATTGCAGGAGCGATTTTCTTTCTGATCAGCACGATTATCACCTTCAGAAGCCTCCAGGCAGAGAAAAAGACGGTCCCTTTTTGAGAAAATTGTTGTTAAAATGTGCAAAAAATCGTCATTTCTTGCCCATTTAACTTGCAAATCAAATTAATAAGGCTAGCTTTGTGGAGTAATTTGAGTTAAGTACAGTATTTAGTAAGTGAAAGTATTTTCTGCTAAGCAGTTCTGCTAATAGTAAGTCTTCTTTACGTCTGTGTTTCTCTCATCCTTTTTTAATTTTTTATTTTTTTGAAATGAACATTTATGTTTCAAATTTGAGCTTCAACGTACAGGATGAAGACTTGAAAGAATTCTTTGCTGAGTATGGCGAAGTAACATCAGCAAAGGTTATC
>JBKCGF010000162.1:0-3706 GCA_046303455.1 Chitinophagaceae bacterium
AATTTATTACTGCTTGTCGCACCTTTTGGAAATTTTACAATAACATGGAATGGCCCGTTTGTTAATCACTCCTTGAAATATAAGCTTAGATTTTTCTTATCAAATAAAAATCGAATTGTTTTTTTTAAAAGGTTATTGAGAAGATTATTTAATTCTTTTGCTGATTTATTTTTCTTTCAAAATTCTCGTTTGTTGAAAACAAAAGGAGTTGCAAAAGATGATCGGATTTTGGACGATCAACTGTTTAAAAAATTTCGATTTCCAAACAAAACAAAAAAGAGCATAAAATCAAAAATTGATTTTATATTGAATAAGGACTTTGAATTGAGGAAAGAAATCCTTGAAAGAGGAATGATAAATGTAGGGGCTACCTGGTATTTGGATTCATTTGATGTTGGATTAACTGTAACCGATCCTACTGCAGATAAACGGTTAATAGAATACTGTTTATCAATCCCTGGTAAACTTTATAATAATGAGGGAAGTGTTCGTTATCTCTATAAAAAAATGATGGAAGGGAAGTTGCCAGATTTTATTATTGAAAGCAATAAAGTTTACCCACAAGCGTATAATTCAGGCGAAAAACTTTTGAGTGATAATGAGATCAATAGATTAATGAAAGAAATAAAAAAGGATAAATATCTAGAGGGAGTCATTAATGTTAAACACTTGGAGCAATCTTATCAAAATGCGCTGAGCAATCCTTCTTCAGTTAAAAATGTTATTGCAGTTAATAAATATTTAAAAGAATTGTCGGTTGTTGAATTTATAAGAAAAAATTCTAATTTTAAAAGGTGGAACCTTTAGAAGATACAAAATCAGGAAAAGTTAAAGATTGGGAAAAACCAACTTTGGTTACTTTGAATGTTAGTTTTACAAAAGAAGATTGTACTGGAAAAGTTGAATTTGGTAGCCCAGATGCTAATACAACTTGTACATATGCAAATGTTGCAACTTCTTGATATTTTTCACTGTATTTTGATAATTAATTCAATCCCCCTATCTTTGCATCCCTAAAATAAGAGGTAATAGTTATGCTTATCATTGATTCAAAAGATTGCGAAAACATCGACAAGGCCCTCAAGAAGTACAAGAAGAAGTATGAGAAGTCCAAGACTCTTCTTCAACTCCGTGAGCGTCAATCATTTACAAAGCCTTCTGTAAAGCGCAGGGGTGAGGTATTGAAAGCAATCTACAAGGCAAAATTGGTTAACGGTTTATTAGACGCGTAGTCTTCCCGTTTAAAAATATTCCTGAGTAGTCATGAGGTTTTGTAACTTCATGACTACTTTTTTTATGTCTGAAATCCAGCATCCATCCATACAATCCTTTCTAAACTTCATCAAATTTGAGAAGCGTTATTCTTTGAATACCCTCAGGGCTTATGGAGATGATCTCACTGTTTTCTTTCAGTTTCTCAAGTCTCAGTTTGATGTAGAGCAGCCATCCCAAATAACTTCCTCCATGATTAGGTCGTGGTTGGCGGCACTCACATTGCAGAAGGTTCAGCCCAGAAGCATCAACCGTAAAATATCTTCCCTTAAATCATTCTTCAAGCATTGCCTTGTTCAGGGCACCCTGACCAAAAATCCTGCAAAAGCATTGCAGATACTCAAAACAAGAAAACGCTTGCCCTCTTATGTAGAACAAGATCAAATGCAACAATTGCTGGAAAAAAACATCTTTCCAGCTAACTATGAAGGCAGGTTTGAGTACTTGGTAATCGCTTTACTCTATTTCACGGGCATGCGTGTGAGTGAGCTAGTCAATTTGAAAGAAGCTAATGTGGAAGTCGGTCGTTTACAATTGAAAGTACTTGGTAAAGGCAACAAAGAACGCATCATACCTATGCATAAAGCATTGGCTGAAAATGTGGTAGAGTATATCAAAGTCAGGAATCAAGAGCTTCAAAATATAGCCTTTAATCAATTGTTGTATACTGCAAAGGGTAGGGCAGTGAGTACAAGACAGGTATATGATATTGTAAAGAAACATTTGTCTACCGTTACAACCGCTGAAAAAAAGAGTCCACACGTACTCAGGCATAGTTTCGCAACTCATCTTACAGGAAACGGAGCGGAATTGAATGCAGTTAAAGAACTGCTCGGGCACAGTTCTTTAGCGGCTACACAAGTCTATACACACAACAGTATTGAGCGATTAAGGGATATACACAAGAAAGCCCATCCCAAAGGTTGATTTTTCATAGTTTCAGCGAGATTTAATTTTAGTTTTTTCTCTTTTTTTCGTAACTTAAAAGTG
The DNA here is from genome assembly GCA_046303455.1 of Chitinophagaceae bacterium. Taxonomy (GTDB): domain Bacteria; phylum Bacteroidota; class Bacteroidia; order Chitinophagales; family Chitinophagaceae; genus Pollutibacter. Next base: position 2,263 of record JBKCGF010000162.1, read on the forward strand.
GTTAATTATTATCCATAACCTAAAAAACTCTTGTTATGACTGTGAATGTTCATGCTGTGCATTTTGAAGCCGATGCAAAACTTTTAGAGCATATTGATAAAAAAATCGTGAAACTGGCTAATCACCATGATCGGATCATGGCCGTTGATGTTTTTTTAAAGCTTGATAATGTAATACACCAGATAAAAGATAAAATCGCTGAAATCAGGGTTCAGATTCCAAGGCATGAACTTTTTGTGAAACAAAGCACCAAATCATTTGAGGAATCTTTTGATATGGCGATGGATTCCATGCTGATCCAGATCAAGAAAGTAAAGGAGAAGCAGTTGGCTGGATAAGTTTCTTGAAATATTTTGAAATTTTTGCTGACAAAATTTTTGCATTTAAAGTTTTCCATTACCTTTGCATTCCCCTAAAAAAGGGGTAGATCTTTATTTTTTTTAAAGGTATACTGGTAAGGAAGAATAGGCCAATAACCAACTATTTAAGCCAGAGTAGCTCAGCTGGTAGAGCAGCTGATTTGTAATCAGCTGGTCGGGGGTTCGAGTCCCTTATCTGGCTCTGAGACTGATTGGGAATCTAACCTCCATTCAGAGTGTTAACTAGTGGGGGCAGGTTCCAGAGCGGCCAAATGGGGCGGACTGTAAATCCGCTGTCTTTCGACTTCAGAGGTTCGAATCCTCTCCTGCCCACATTCCAAAAGAATTGGGTTTTAAACTTTTAACCAGTATACTTTGCGGGAGTAGCTCAGTTGGTAGAGCGATAGCCTTCCAAGCTATAGGTCGCGGGTTCGAGCCTCGTCTCCCGCTCGAAAGCCGCTACAGCGGCCCAAAGCCGTTGTAGCTCAGTGGTAGAGCACTTCCTTGGTAGGGAAGAGGTCGTGAGTTCGATTCTCACTAACGGCTCTCAACCCTGAGATGGGGGAAAAAACTTTTGATATTCGTCCCAAAGTCAATAACTTTGCGGCCGTTTCAATAGGTAACTCAAGTAAAAACAAACAAAAACGGATAACAATGTCTAAAGAGACTTTTAAGCGGGACAAACCCCACGTAAACATTGGTACCATCGGTCACGTTGACCATGGAAAGACCACGTTGACTGCTGCAATCACTGACATCCTTTCTAAGAAAGGACTTGCTCAAGCGAAGAAGTATGATGAAATCGATGGTGCCCCTGAAGAAAAAGAAAGAGGTATTACGATCAATACTGCACACGTTGAGTATGAAACAGCTTCACGTCACTACGCTCACGTTGACTGTCCAGGTCACGCTGACTATGTTAAGAACATGATTACTGGTGCTGCACAGATGGACGGTGCTATTCTTGTAGTTGCTGCTACAGATGGTCCGATGCCACAAACGAAGGAGCACATCCTTCTTGCTCGTCAGGTAGGTGTTCCCCGTATTGTTGTTTTCATGAACAAGGTTGACCTTGTTGATGATCC
>JBKCGF010000163.1:0-9942 GCA_046303455.1 Chitinophagaceae bacterium
TTGCTATACTGCTAAAACTAATTAATAATCAAAAAAATGATTGATTTAATACCCTATTTTGCCGGTTTAATTACCATGTTATTTTCAATAGGATTTGTTTTGATTTTGAAGAGTGTGAGGCCAAAAAAGTAATCATTAACAAATCTATAGATGAACAGTATATTACAATCCTCTGGTAATTACTTTGATTCTCTTTTTAATCCTAAAAAAGTTAGAAAAGTAGAGCTGCTCATTCTTCGTGTAGCCGTCTTTGCTTTTTTATTGAACTTGTTGGTCATATTTTTAGGGAATAACTTTCATTATTTCCGACATTTTCAACACAGCTATTTAAAGGCAATTTATACGCCATTTAGTTTTATACTGTTTTATGAAGTCTTCCTGTTGGTCATCATCATTCCAAAGTCCATTTCTGAATTTATCGGTAAGCAATTTGAGGTAATCACCTTAATTACACTTCGAAGTTTTTTCCACGACATTGCAGATCTAGATTTAAAAAATTCTATCAATATCAACAATCCTGAGTTCATCAGTTTGCTGTACGACCTTTGTGCGTCGTTGGTGATGCTTGCGTTTACAATGCTGTATTATAAAATATATTACAACAACCGTAAATCGGAAATCCTCAATGAATTGAATGATTTCATCAACATCAAGAAAATGGTTTCCCTTAGCATGATTCTAGTGTTGTTGTTGTTGAGTGTAAGTAGCCTATACCAGTGGAGCAGCGAGATGCTGACGGCCTTTCAGCTTGATCAGAATTACCCCGATCCCAACACGGTATTTTATGCGGATTTCTTTTCGATCATGATTTTTGTGGATGTTTTTTTATTGATCATTTCTTTCATCTACCATTTTTCTTTCTTCACAATATTTCGAAATGCAAGCTTTATTATCACGACCATCCTCATAAGAATGTCACTGACCATTGAAAAACCAATGAATTATATTGTGGTATTAATTGGTTTCTTGTTTGCTATACTATCTTTTTACCTGTACAGTCTTAGAAATGCAGGTAGCAAAAGCAAGGATTGATTTCATAAATAAAAAATGAAGAAACGTTTATTGCCTTCCATTCTCCTCTTGGCATATGGTATTATCCTGGTTAAAGTGATGGTGCTCAAAGATGTGCCAATGGTCAGAATTGGTCCCATCATGTTGAATTTCGGCGGAACCCAGGTGGGCGATCCAAATTTTGTTCCATTCAAAACCATTTTGCCATATGTATTGGGTGAGTATGGATTCATGATTGGGGCACTTAATATTATCGGCAATATTGCGTTTCTTGTCCCCATTGGTTTTCTTTTGCCATTTGTCTTTGCGCGGATCGGTTGGAAAAAATCGTTGGCTCTTGCCATTTTATCAGGCATGTTCATCGAACTAACACAAGTCGTTTTACACCTCGGTATTTTTGATATTGACGATTTGATTTTGAATGGACTAGGAGTGATGGTTGGATTTTGGATCTATGTATGGTATCAGAAAATCATGTCGTCTTCCTACAGAAGAGTTGCAATTGTCGGTATATCCGTTTTAAGCACTGCAGTAATTATTTTTCTTTTTGTCTTTGCGAAACAAAACGAATTGAGTTTTGAATCGATGCATGAACGCAAGGATCCGAATCGACTGGAACAGACGAAAGAAGGAGTTTCGAAAAATGTAGATCCATGTAACGGTACAATGGGGACTGGTCAGATTATCTCCATCGCAGAGAATACAATCACCATTAAAAGAAGAGATGGTAAGGATGAGGTAGTTGTACTCACGGAAAAGACTGACATGCGCAATGCAGGTGGACCAATAACGAAATCAATCTTGAAAGTAGGTGACAGGGTGACTGTCGTAATTGATGATAGCAATACGGCGATGGCGGTTTTGGTTTGTGGGGTAAATTAATTTGTATATATTTATTCAGGTAATTACGTTTGAGAATTTATCTCATCTACAGTAGTCTGCCAATCATAAAAAAGTCACAATGCGGGTATCAAGAAAGATAGGTTTGTTATTTTTCGCGTTAGTCGTTTTTTCTACTTCACTAAATGCCCAAGTAGAAAAAGTAAAGCCAGTAATTTTTGATGGAGTTATTCATTTTGGCTATGTAAACAATGGAGGTTATATCAATTTTTCTGGACCAAGTTTGAGCGTGGCCCATAAAAATTCAAAATTCATGTTTGGTATGCTTCCTTCTCTTCGATTCAAGCAGGACAAAGGCTTAACAAAAAATGCAACCGTATATCCAACACTTGGTTTTGGGTTTACCTATGGGTATAAATATTTGTCGTTTCAGCTCCCTTTTTATTACAATACAAAATCAACTACAAATAATGGCAGCTGGCATATGGGTGTTGGTGTAGGGTTTCGGATCAATGCGCTGAATAAATGATCTTCTCAGTATTAACAAGACGGTTTAAAAATATTCGCTAACTTATAGCACAATTACATTTTATGGGATTCCACATCAATAAGAAAACAGAAGCGAAAAACGTTTCCAAAAACGCCAAGGGACTTCCTCAGGCAGGTGCTTCAAAATTTATCGCCAAATCCAACACCAAATCCTCCGGAGCCATGAAGAAACCGGTCAAAACTGGTGGGGCAAGGGGGAGTTGATTATTTTATCAAACTATTGAAGTACAGTTAAGTCCAAAAACTTTGATAGTATCTTACCTAACAAAAAGGGTCTATGAAAAAAACTTCATAGACCCTTTTCTTTTTCTTGAAAAATTATTTCGTTGGAGCTGCAAATCCACTTTTTGCTAAGTCATCGAACATTTTTTTTACTTTGGCAATTCCACTCGGATCGTTCAGATCATAATACCTGTATATCTCTAAATCTGTTCTGTGTATTCCATTTTCCTGAATTGCTCCCTGTGATTTGTATTCAGAGATTACCCAGTCAGCAACAATTTTATAACTCACCTTATCATTTTCCTTGAACCTGAAAGCTCTGTTCAGGGTAAAACTTGGAGCAGTTGGACTAATTTTTGTTTCAGGATATCCTTCCAGCATGGTGAAATCAACGGGCTTTGCATCAGCACGAGCCGGACTTCCTGCAATAATGATGGGTTTGTTGGGTCCATTAAAACGTTGAACTGCTCTGATTGCCATGAGTGCCGATGTTTTATGGTGACCATGCTGACCCGGATGAGGCAACATCGTGATTACAAAATCATACTGACGTTCTGCCAAAATCTTATCCATTCTTCTCTCCACATATTTTATTTCCCAATTCTTTCCAGAGATATAGGGGTTGATATCGAGTGTATAATAATCATCTTCCTGTTCCATGAAAAAAATATTTCTCACTCCCATGATTTTGGCCGCATTGCTGATCTCCTGTTTTCTGATCAATGGCAGATGAGTTCTAGCCACCATCGAATCAGTCAGGTTGAGTCCATAATAAATAGCACCCAGCTGAGAGTCGGCAAACCCTCCGCCGCCATCCGTCATTACTGCCATATCTACTTCACCATGCAGCTCTTTGGTAATCTTGAACATCGTTACAGAAAATCCAGTTTCATCATCGGGGTGTGCTGTAACAACCAAGACGCGCGGCCCTTGAGCCTGAGCAGAAAATGAAAAAATACAAAAGAAAAATAGGCAAGCAATCGTAAGATGTTTCATGGCATATAGTTTGGAAACATAAGTTACTAAAAGAAATATTTATATCAAATCCATTTGTATGCAAATAAAAAAGCAGCTATGAGACTAATCTTCATAACTGCTTGATTTTTAAGTGGGCCCACCTGGGCTTGAACCAGCCCTGATAGCTATCGGGGCCCTGATTATGAGGGTTTGAAGTATTATTCTATACCTTTTCTTTTATTGAGAATCAATAGGATATAAGATTGAAACAGATCTGTGTCTTGACCTACTAAATAACTGTATTGATTTTCTAATTCAGTTTAGAACAGTAAATTTAGAGAATCATGAGTACAAATCGTAGATGTTGAAGTGTTGAACAAAAGCTCCAAGTTATTCAGGAAGCAGACCATCGCCGATGCTATATTAGACAGGTGAGATAGTACATAAACGATCGTCTGGTTTCCACTTGATAGTGTTAAACCTATCTATAATGCCAGTGGGATAAATTATTGTTTTATCAATGCCTGAGTATAAATCATTCCTTTCTCTTTTGTAGAAATCACAAAATAATACACCCCTGATTTAAGCTCGTCGACTCTGATTAAGGTTCCACTTGGTATTTTATCAAAATTCTTAACCTGTTTTCCAGTTTGATCTAATATTTTTAAATCTACTCTTTGCATACCATTAATCTGATAATTTAAACGAACAGTTGTCACAATGGGATTCGGCAGAAACTTCACCGACTCTCCATTGGCAATATCCAATATGCCAGTTGATAAATAGTAATAGTTCTCCGATTGTGGACCTGCACATCCGTTTACTGTTGATGAGACAGAATAGTAAGCAACTTCTAAAGGTTTGTATGATACCCCAGTTGCTCCTTGTATACTAACTCCTTCTTTATACCATTGATTACCTGCTGAAGCACTTGAAACTAGATTTGCATTAGCATCTCTTGTTACTGTCGGCTTTTGAGGTATTGCATTGACAACAACAGCAATAACAGCACGCTGACTCTCACATTGGGTTTCATTATTACGCTGAGCTACATAGAAATTAGTTGTGCCAACAGAGGAGGTAATTGGTATTGGGGCTGTAGCTACCGGATCTCCGCCAGTTGCATTGCTTCCATACCACAACAAAGTATTACCAGCGCCAACAGTAGCCGATAGAGCATTTGCTGTTGCCCCCTGACAATAGGACAAACTGCTCACCGCAGGCAAAGCAGGCACTAATTTATCAATAGCCTGAAAACTGGTTATTTGATTGACATTACCAACGGTATCCACTAAAAGTCCAGCAGGTAACTCAATTTTCAACGTATCAGCACAACTGCGCTTCAAAGTGATTTTGAAATTCCTCGAATCGATCTTCTCTACAGCTTGTATTGTTCCATTTACAACTTTCAATGACTGCATACCTAATGTACTTGAAACAAACTCGTTTGTAGATAGAGTGATTACAGTATTTAACCCAGTCTCACTTGCTTTTTTAATCGTTGCAACTGGATCCTTGGTGTCTTTATAAACTGTTGTTTTTATAGGCTCTCCAATATTACCAACAGAATCAATCAAATAAAACCTTAGCTCGATTACCCCATCCAACATAGATTTAATAAGTGATCCTGGAATTTGGAAAGTCCCATTTGTAAATGATCCAGATAGAACAAGTGAATCACCAATGCTTCCAATTGTACCTGAAGCTAGTGTCGTCATACTACCAATACCAGATACAGCACTTCCTGTAGTAGTGACCGAAGATTGAACAGCCACTAAATTATAGGTACCATTTTTCTCTGTTGTTTTAATATCAATAATTAAAGAATCCAAATTACTCTTTCCGAAATTGGCCAAGTTCATTTTCAACTGCTCACTTTTTGGAATTTGAGTGTCTTTTGTGTACACTGCCCGACCAGTTCCTATGAGTGCGGAATTCAAGTCCATCATAAACACACTCGCATACAAAATACCATCATTTACCCCTTTTAATTGAAGATTATTAAGTGCAATTGTATCTGCAGTCATCTTGCCATCATACACAACCGAAGTGCCTCCCATAGAGCTATACATTCTAAGTCTATAAAATTGATCTTTGCAATTTGCACAGCCTATTTTAACTGAAACAGAATCAACATTTTTTGCATTCACTTTTTTACCGAGTATTTCTACAAATGGGGTTACCTGTAAAAGATCTGATTTATCAACATCGAAACGAATGATTTCAGTAAAACTGTAATATTTAATATTCATAGCATGATCGATGAGATTTATCGAAGAAACACCCCAAAGTCCTGGTGCAGATCCAACAGGTAAAGTAGCTTTGAAATAAAATTGCTTGAATGTATAATTTGATGAATCTGGTATGAATTCACTATAGTATCGGTTCCCAAATCCCCATTGCATAGAATATTGATGCTCCTTCCCTTGAGGATCTCTTAAAGTATACCATCCATGTTTAATTCCTGAAGCAAATGATGGAAAATCAGATGTGTCTTTTATATTAGCCCACATCTCAAAAAGGGTTTCCCCATTGGGTGATTCTGGATTTGTGGGTGTAGCTCGTATCTTTATATTATTAACATCTAAAATAGGCGGTTTATAATCAGGATATTTCGTTTGGATATAAATACTATCTCTTATCGCCCTTTGATTTTTTCCTGAAAACATTACTTTATTTGCAGTATCAAGATCTAAAAACACTCTACGGTCATTTCTAGCAACATCAACAAATGCAAGATGGGGAATTGAATAGTAACCACTGGGGTAATACTCCAGTATAGGAAATAAATATTCTACTGTTCGTATGCTGTCTGGTAAATCATTTTGTATAAGATTAATTGCATTGAATTCTTTACTGAATGGCTGTGGATTGTACTTATCTGTTGAATCAAGTTTAGGGAAATTGATATTACCTCCTGCCGCACCAATTGGTTTCATATAAGTATTATCCCATACTTTCATTCTTATCCTCAGTGCTTTCATCTCTTTTAAGGTATCTGCACACGTGCCACATACCTTATCTGCAGTCACCCCACTCAAATCAATAAACTTTCCCTTCACAGTATCCATGATAAGTGATTTCTCTATATATAGTGGTGGAGTTACATCTTCCATGGGATTATTTACAAAAAGCTTTAATCCGTAGGTAGTTGGATTTTCAAATCTTCCGTTCCAGACTTCATCATAAGTTGCAATTTGAAATCCTATCCAATAGCCGCTTTTTGCATATTTTGAAAGAGTTGCTGTACCTCGTAGAATACGGTTATTAGCATCAATAGCACTCATTGATAATCCAAAATCGGTTCCACTAGGACTTAGAAAACTTGCTGTTGCATGTATTGCTCCTTTTCTTGGGTCGCCTTCAGTATTTAATTCAATTTCAACAGTAACTTGTTTATCCTCATTTGCTTTTCCAATTACATCAACTTTTGTGCGTATAATTTTACCGGGGTAATAATAATCTGGATATAAATTATAGACTTGGAAGGTAAGATCTTGTCGAATTCTAGAGATATATCTTGTCCCATTCATGATTCTATCTCTAATAAATTCAAACTTTTTGATTGAGCGAGATCTAAACCCATCAGGATTTGTAATATACCAAGCAATACTTTCAGCCATATCCTCATTCGGATTCTTGAGGTGAGCATAAGCAGAAACAAATTCAGTTGTATTAGAGGTTGACCAGCCGCTAGGTGAAGTAGGATCTAAAAACCAACCACCCAAGTCTGACCAATCTTTTTTGGTTGTAGAATCAAAGCTATACGCCCACAAAAAATGGGCTTTTTCATGCAATACAAGTCTTTGCATGTAATTAATGTCTTGATTTTTAAAGGCAATTTCCATAAACTCTATATGATCATTGCTGGCCAAAGCAGCACAGGAAGGACAAACTGGATGCGGCTGTCCATTTATTCTCCGAACCATATATTTTAGACCATCTTGCTTATGCATTGGTTCAGGAAATTCCTCAATCATAGACAATATGATCAACTTCTCATCAAATTGAAATTCCTGAAAATTCGATTCAGTCTCCCCCATAACCTGTTTCAAAAGGGGCCCTGGTGTCAAGAATTCAAAACCATACCTTTCACGTGCCATATTGTCTATAATGTATTGGTTCGTTCCCTTATCTGTATATAAATAAACAAGGGCATTGAATAATCTTTTTGAGAAAAACTTTCCTTTTAAACCATCCAATGTAACAACAAGTGGCGTTGCATATGTAAATGCTGCTCGTGAAATTCTAACTTCCTGTATTTCACCATTTCGAATAAATGAGATGTCTCTATCAATAAAATTATCAGATATAGTCCATCGTGCGGTAACAAATGCAGTATCTCTTTGACCGCGAATACTAGGATAATTAAGTCTTTTCAACGTTACAAATAATCTATAGGCATCCTCACTTGTCCAAATGGACTCCTGATCACTTAGCAAAAATCCATATTCATTTAGCAGGTTGATGGCGTGAAAATCATCAGGTACCTTCTCTGCTTTCCCCAATACATTTATTGTCACAGGGGTATTGATATAAGACATTTGAGCATGGCCAACATAACTACTATCATCCTGCCAAGTGTAGAAATAATTAGAATCCGCAGGAGCAGGTGTTAATGTGATAATATTTTCGCTTGTATTTCCATTTAACTCTAAAACTTTTGCAACAGGGAACAAATAACCCTTTGCATCAATACTCAACGCCCACTTCCCATTCGCAATGCCAGGAAAATCAAATGGAACATCTAAGTTGGAAGGATTACCACCTATTTTTTTAAATAAAAATTCATCAGTTGATTTTTGAATTCTAACAATTGCAGAATCCTTATTTGCCAAGCCTTTAACCACACCAGTAATTCGAGATTGGCCGGAAGAGTAATTAATACAAATAGTTGTAAATGCTAAAGTGAATAGCATTTGCAGTTTGGTGAGAATCATTTTGCAGTGTTTGTATCTGTAATTTAAGAAATTTCTTAAAATAGTCGATTTCTAGTGAATTGACTCCCTAAAAGATCAGAGTGACTTTTTAATTCAGTTTAGATGAATAAACTTATTTAATCTTGAGTTAAAAACATATCACAATAAGATTGGTAGACATTTGAAAGAATTAGGGAGGATGAGTGACTTAATTGACAAATAACTTCAAAGAATCTAGCTAAATCATTAAAACCTGGCAAGAAAAAAGGGTTTACGAAGTTTTATCTTCATAAACCCTTGATTTTCATGTGGGCCCACCTGGGCTTGAACCAGGGACCCCCTGATTATGAGTCAGGTGCTCTAACCAGCTGAGCTATAGGCCCTAGAACAGTAAATGTTCTGAGGACTGCAAATTTAAGGAATAAATTGAAAGTTGACCTGTGTTTTGAGTTTTTTGGTACTGGATATGACTTTAATAAATCACCCTTTTTTATGCCTGACAGAATTAATTCAATTAATTTTGCAGATATAACTACCGATAATGTCAAGAAAATTCGTAGATCTTTCTGTTGTCCATATAAGAAACATGGGGAAAGAAGGAAATATAGATAGTGGGTTTTGGCATGATAAATCAATCCCGCAAAGACTTGAGGCTACAATTACTATGATTCAAGTAGCCTATCAAGATATAAATTTTGTAAAAGGGAAAGTCAATCGTCAATTAATTTCAATGCGAAAGAAAGCCTAATGAATCTATTTAATGAAGATTTCATAGATTTTTTAAATTTCCTTAACGAGAATAAGGTTAGTTATATTCTTGTTGGTGGTTATGCTGTAGTTATTAGGGGTTATAGCAGAACGACAGGAGATATTGATATATGGGTTGAGAAAAATCAGGAAAACTATCTTAAGCTAAACAAAGCGCTTGAGTCTTTTGGACTACCCTCTAATGCAATAACACTTGATAGTTTTTTATCTCCTGAATTTGATGTTTTTTCAATTGGCAAACCACCTTATGCAATAGAGATCATGACCGCTGTAAAGGGGTTAAATTATTCTGAAACCTATTCCAACTCAACTGTAGAAAAAGTTGATGGAATAGAAATTCGCGTAGTACATATCAATCAATTACGTCAGGCTAAAGAAGCAGCGGGTCGTTATAAAGATTTAAATGATTTGGAAAATCTACCAAGCTAATGAATATGAGAAAAGTATTTTTATTTGTTTTTGTGTTGATTATTAATAAAGCGTTCACACAAGAAAAGAAATCCGATACCGCTGCTTTTAAAACCACCATCGAGGAAGTAGTGGTTATTGGAACCCGCGGGGGTGCCAGAATCAGGACTGAATCTCCAGTCCCAGTGGATGTAATTCGTGTAGGTGATTTGATTATGAATTCTGGTCGAATGGACCTCACAGCCAACCTCAATTTCGCTGCGCCTTC
>JBKCGF010000164.1:0-5619 GCA_046303455.1 Chitinophagaceae bacterium
TTACCAACGATGATAGCCTGACAGCACCAGGCATCAGGCACCTGATTGAGGCGGTCAAAGACCTCGGGAGGGTTGTTGTAGTGGCACCAGACAAGCCACAATCAGGGATGGGGCACGCCATCACCATTGGCTATCCCCTTAGGTTGCATAAATCACATTTAATGGATGGTGTAGAGGCATGGACCTGTAGCGGGACACCGGTTGATTGTGTAAAACTGGCTGTAGATAAAGTGCTTCACAGAAAACCAGACATTTGCCTAAGTGGTATCAACCACGGAGCCAATCATTCCATCAATGTAATTTACTCTGGCACGATGAGTGCTGCAATTGAGGCTTCCATTGAGAACATCCCTTCTGTTGGTTTTTCTTTAATTGACTACAGCTTGGAAGCTGATTTTGAAGGCGCTAAAAAATATGCAAGGCTGATTGTAGAAAAAATGCTTTCCAAAAAAGCGGACAAGCACATGTGTTTGAATGTCAATATTCCTAAAGGTGATGTAAAACTGATTAAAGGTGTAAAAGTCTGCAGACAGGCTTATGCAAAATATGAAGAGGATTTTGAAGAGCGAAAAGATCCGTCCGGGAAAAAATACTTTTGGCTAACCGGAGAATTTCTGAATCTTGAAAAAAGCAAAGAGACCGATGTTTGGGCCTTACAAAACAATTATGTGAGTGTGGTGCCCGTTCAATACGACCTGACCAATTATGCGCTCAAAAAGAAAATTGAAAAAGACTACACATGGTAATCTTTAAAAAAGATAACTTTTATTATGGTCTGATGATTGGACTGATTATTCCAGTAATCAGTTTCTTTGGCTATTATTTTTGGAAATTCAGTCTCTTTCATTTCAAAAGTTTTTTACTTGCCTTGCAGTCGAACAAACAACTGATTTCTGCTTTGAGCATACCTTGTCTGCTTTTGAACATTGTTTTATTTACAATTTTTATAAACGGACAAAAAGATAAAACAGCTAAAGGAATTTTTACAATTTCTGTAGTCTACGCTGCAACTGCTTTCTTATTCAAAATGTTTGGATAAACCCCTACCTAAAAATGAAATATTACATCATAGCAGGCGAAGCATCGGGGGATCTGCATGGCAGCAAACTCATCAATGCTATAAAAAACAATGATTCTGGCGCTCAAATCAGGGCCTGGGGTGGCGACAAAATGCAAGATGCCGGTGCATTGATAGTTAAACACTACAAAGACCTTGCATTTATGGGCTTTGCTGAAGTGGTTAGTAATTTATCCACTATCATGTCTAACATGAAATTCTGCAAAAAAGATATTCTTAGTTTTCATCCTGATGTTATCATCTTTATTGATTATCCGGGATTCAATTTACCAATTGCAAAATTTGCCAAATCAAAGGGGTACAAAACAATTTATTACATCTCGCCACAGATCTGGGCCTGGAAAGAAAAAAGAATTCATACAATCAAAAAGGTAATCGACAAGATGCTTGTGATTCTTCCTTTTGAAAAAACATTTTATGAAAAGTGGGAATACCAAGTGGACTATGTTGGACACCCATTGATTGAAATTATTGACGAGTATCAACTGGAGAATGATAGCAAGAAAATAAGAGCCCGCCTTGGAATTGATCATGATAAAAAACTGATTGCACTTTTACCAGGTTCTAGAAAACAAGAGATCACAAAAAAACTACCCATCATGCTGGAGTCTTCAAAAGATTTTCCAGATGCTGTTTTTGTAGTTGCACAAGCTCCTGGCATTGCTGATACCTTTATACATGAACTGACGAATAAATACAGTAATGTAAAAATCCTCAAAAATAAAACCTACGATTTACTTTCTATTGCAGATGCCGCCCTGGTCACTTCTGGCACAGCAACTTTAGAAACAGCTTTATTCCGAGTACCGGAAATAGTTTGTTACAAAGGATCTGCCATTTCCTATGCAATTGCAAAGCAATTGATCAAAGTTAAATATATCTCGCTGGTCAATTTAATCATGGATAAGCCCATCGTAAAAGAATTGATTCAAAATGAATTAACAACAGAGAACATCAAGATTGAATTGAATGAATTGTTATTCAACGAGTCAAGGAAAAAACAATACAAAGAAGATACTGAAGAGCTTTATCAACTTTTAAGTGCTGGTGGTAAGGCATCACAAAAAGCAGCTACCATTGTTCAGCAGATGTTTTGAGAAACGTTTTATTTTTTCAAAAACGCCTTTACAATCATTACGACAATTGCAAACAAAAAAAGCAACAATGATATCCTATTGATTCCATGCATGTATTTCACCCATGTTGAATCAGGAGTATCTGCATCTTTTTTTCTGAGATAGAGGTAAGTGGCAATTTGTTTGAGTACACCCATAAAAAAATATTACTGCAAAATTAAGTGGTTTAATTGAGTAATTGATTTTCCATTACATCGCCAATTGACTGCATCCTCGCACATCACAATTGTCGATTCTTCCTGTAATTTCAAAACAACCATCTTCCCTGAAACGTGCAAGATCATCAGTCGCAATAAAGGCGATGGTATCACTATTGGCCACATCAATTATATTAACTGCACCTGAACGCATTGGGAACTCATGTGATTCCCATGTATCAAAAGGATCATCAACGGAACGAAGCAGGACTTTCATTGTTGAAGATGGCTTAAACCATCCGTCGCCTTTTGAGTATGCTTGTGATTGTAATTCAGTCATGCCATATTCAGCATGTATTTTATCAACCCCAAAGTGTTTACACAAAAAATCATGCAACGCTCCTCTTGTGATTTCTTCCCTTCTACCCTTCATCCCGCCTGTTTCCATAACAATTGTATGCTTAAGCTTCATTGGAAACTGTTCGGCAAAATCCAATAATGCATACGTTACACCCAACAGAATTGTAGGTTGTCCGGCATTTTCCAATTCATTTAAAACTTCATACAACTGACCCAGGTTATGAAGAAAAAAACCCGACTTAGGATGGTTGCTTTTTTTGATCAAATCATCGGCCATGGCAACCAAAGAAGAATTCCCCTTTTCCAAATAGGAAGGCAACAAAGCCAGAAAGCAATAGTCGCGGGGTTCACCATAAAACTCTTTGAAATTCTGTTCTGCATTCAGAAGGTAGGCTGATTTACTTAAAATACCATGGCGACTGTGCTGGACTCCAGTAGTACCACTGCTTTCAAAAAAGATTTCTGGTTCAAAATCACCTGTTTTGATAGCATGGGATTTGAAAAAAGAAATAGGTAAACATGGAATTTGGTACAAAGTTGAAACTTTAGTGGAGTCAATTGAGAGGCATTTCAGATAGGTTGCATATACGGGGTTGTAGCTCGATTGGACCCTGAAAATCTCTAGCGTTTTTTCAATAAAGGTTCTGCCCTTGCCAAGGGTTAAATCTTCTTTAAAATGATATGGGCTGAATAGGTTATTCAATGATTAACCGTTAAATTTGAATAGACAACAAAGGTACATGACAAAGTATTATTTCAGTTTCATACTTTTTGTATTATTATCCGCTTGCGGAAAGGAAACCTTTCAGTCTAAACCACAGTTAAAAATTAAAAGCGTAAGCGGTACGCAAGTCCCGGTTGGAAGCGATTTACAAGTCACAATGAGACTTACAGACAAAGAAGGCGATTTCAGTGATACACTTTGGATCATGAAATCAACTTCCAAATGCGCATTGAGCGACTTCGCTGATTCCACACTTTACAGAATACCTCCTGAAACACCTAGAGTAAAAAACTTCGATGGTGAGGTACTGGTAACTTTTTCTTATGCAATTGAGCTTCAACCCAGATGTGCCAGAAATGATACTGCTGTATTCAGCTTTTGGATCAAAGACGAAGCAGGTAACATAAGTGACACTGTAAAAACATCTCCTATTATTATCTACAGATTATAAAGCAATAAATTTCAAAACAATGGCAAGAGCGGTGAAGACCAGCAGCGCAAAGCAAATGCTTGCAAATGATTCTTACAGTTTCCTTAAAAACTACATCAATACTCCTTCTCCTACTGGTTTTGAATCAGGGGGACAAAAAGTATGGCTCAATTATATTAAACCTTTTGTGGATGAAATCATGACTGATCCATATGGAACAGCCGTTGGAATCATCAACCCTCAAGAAAAATTCAAAGTAGTGATAGAAGCCCACGCTGACGAAATCAGCTGGTTTGTGAATTACATATCCGAAAGTGGCCTCATATATCTAAAAAGAAATGGTGGAGTAGATCACCAAATCGCTCCCGGTAAAAGGGTTTTCATTCATGGAAAAAAAGGACCTGTAAAAGCAGTTTTTGGCTGGCCAGCCATCCATACCAGGATTGGGGGTGGAGACCGAAAAGATCCTCAACCGGCGGTAGATAATTTGTTTCTCGATTGCGGAGCAAAAAACAGAAAACAAGTTGAATCGCTTGGTATTCATATAGGCGCGGTTGCCACTTATGAAGAAGGATACGATGAACTGGCTTATGATTATTTGATCGGTCGTGCATTTGACAACAGAATTGGTGGTTTCATGATAGCAGAAGTCGCAAGACTTTTGAAAGCCAATAAGAAAAAACTACCCTTTGGACTCTACGTAGTAAATGCTGTTCAAGAAGAAATTGGACTGCGAGGAGCTGAAATGATTGCCAGAAGAATAAAACCAGATGTAGCAATTATTACTGATGTAACTCATGACACTACTACCCCAATGGTCAATAAAATCATTGAAGGAGATATTGCTTGCGGTAAAGGCCCTTCACTGGCTTACGGACCTGCAGTACATAATAAACTTTTGAATATAGTTGAAGGTGTGGCAAACAAGAAAAAAATTCCTGTTCAAATGAGAACAGTCAGCAGAAGTACAGGCACAGACACAGATTCATTCGCCTATGCAAATGATGGGTGTCCTTCCGTTTTGATTTCAATACCACTCAGGTATATGCATACTACCGTTGAAATGTTACACAAAGATGATGTGGAAAATACCATCAAACTGATGTATGAAACCTTACTCACTATTACACCAAAAACAAATCTGAGTTATTTCTGATCTGTTATCAAACGAATAGAAAATGTGAGTTGATTTTGTGCAAGGGAACTCTGGTAATGAGATCTGGAAAAGTAGAGGTTAAGCCTGTTTAATTTCAATTGCAACCCATAACTGAAACCGGTTAGTCCACTAGCAATATTTTTTATACTCAACTCATTTCTACGCAATACATTGTAACCTGCTAAAACAATTAGCCTATCACCTAAGAGCAATTCTGTACCAAATACAAAGTGACTGAATAGCTTTTTCACAAATCCAGCTCTTTCACTACTGCCAAAACTCTCATTGTTGTACAAAGTATCATTGTATAGCAAATCAAACTGATGAACTCTTTGTGCAGTCACTGAAAAACGCAAAGGTGCTTTTTCCAATTGTTTGCTCACACCTATAACCAGGTCAAAAGGAAGATCTTCAGCTGCACCACCATAGGTTTTAAGTTGAGCCCCCATGTTTCTTGCAGCAAATCCGATTTGTAATTTTCGATTTTCATCATAATAGTATAAGCCGACATCTGCAGCTAAGCCAGCACTTTTATATATACCATAACTTGAATGCATGTATTTCAGCGAGGCACCATAGCGCCACCTGTTTCCATAAG
>JBKCGF010000165.1:0-5722 GCA_046303455.1 Chitinophagaceae bacterium
TCCCTATACCCTGTTCCCTTCTCCCTATTCCCTATTCCCTATTCTCCATTCCGCATACTGAAGATCTTCCGGAAAGGTAATCTTGATATTCGTCTCTTCGCCAGGTATCAAATGTATCTCATGGCCAGCAGCTTCAACTACAGAGGCTTCATCAGTGAATGCTGGTGTATAAGAAACATTAAAGGCAGATACAAGTAGATTTTTTCTAAAGGTTTGTGGTGTTTGTACTACTACAAGATTTTCTCTACTTATTATTGATGAAGTATTTGTTTGGGGGTCAACACGCCTCATACTATCTCTTACTGGAATTACTGGAACAGCAGAACCTTTGATTTCAGCAAATTTGCTGCATTCCTTGATTAAGTTTGGCGTAACCATACACCTTACGGCATCATGGACAAAGACAATTTCAGCATGCCCTACATGCGTTAAACCATTTTTTACTGAATCAAAACGTGTAGCACCCCCTTCAACAACATCAATTGTAGTTGGATAATTTTGCTCAGCAATCAATGCTTTTGTGAACGCAATATAATCTTTCGGAAGAACCAGAATAATTGTGATATCAGTATAGGCATGGATAAAGGCATCAACAGAATGAAGCAAAATTTCTTTACCATTTAATTTTAGAAATTGCTTTGGGAGATCATTACCCATTCGAGTTCCAGATCCACCAGCAACAATTACTGCCACTCTATTCATCAATCAATTTGTTTTATTTCTTACTGCTATGAAATACAATGGAACACCCAGTAATGTGATGATCAATCCAGGCCATGTATATTCAGGTTTAAACATGATCAATAAAACACAAAAACTCAATCCCATAAAGATATAGATCAACGGCAAGAAGGGATAACCAAATGCTTTATATGGTCTTTCAAGATCTGGACGTTTTTTTCTAAGGATAAAGATCCCAATAATGGTCAGCACATAAAAAATGACCACAACAAAAGAAACCATATCCAGCAACTCTCCATAGCGACCGCTCAAGCAAAGCAAAGAGGCCACCAAGGCTTGACTCCAAAGTGCCCATTGAGGGACTGCATTGGTATTTAATTTTGCAGCCTTTTTGAAAAATAAACCATCTTGTGCCATTGTATAATAAACCCTTGCACCAGCCATTACCAAGCCATTGATGCATCCGAAAGTAGACACCATGATCAATACAGCAATAATAGATCTTCCTGCTGCACCAAAGATCACACTTGCTGCTGCTACAGCTAACCTATCTTCTTCAGGTTTTGCAATCTGGTTGAGTGGCAAAACATTTAAATACATCAGGTTAGCAGAAACATAAATCACAGTTACCAATAATGTACCCAGGAAGAGACTTAGTCCAATATTTCTCTTAGGGTTTTTGATTTCACCAGCAATAAAAGTAACGTTGTTCCATGCATCACTACTGAAGATTGACCCCACCATTGAGGCTGCTATAGCACCAAGTAAAGTAATGCCTCCAATTGATTCCCAGGTTATGCTACCATCTTCATTTACAAATGCTTTTTGAGAGAGCATTCCAGTTTCCCAATTGGCTGACCAATAGCTGGTATCAACAAAGAGAAACCCACAAAGGATTAATCCAAATAAGGATAACAATTTAGAAACTGTAAACGTAGTTTGAATTATTTTTCCTTCTTTGACACCCCTGGTATTGACATAGGTCAATAAAACTACAATAGCAATAGCAACGATTTGAGCAGGATAGATTTTAATGGAACCGATATGCGTAAGTATATTTTGATCCTGCATGTTCAGTGCTGGGAAAAAGTAACCAGCAAATTTTGCAAAGGCAACACCTACTGCAGCTATAGTACCCGTTTGAATTACAGAGAAAAAACTCCATCCATATAAAAATCCAACAAGTGGATTGTAAGCTTCTTTCAAATATACATACTGACCACCTGCCTTTGGATACATTCCACTCAATTCACCATAGCTCAGTGCAGCACTGATGGTCATAAACCCTGTGATCAACCAAACAGCAATCAACCAGCCGGCACTTCCGACATGTCTTGTTATATCTGCACCTACAATAAAGATACCTGAACCAATCATAGACCCTGCAACAAGCATGGTTGCATCAAGAAGACTAAGACTGGGTTTGAAACCATTTTGTTCCGACATAAGTTGAATTTTGGTTAAAAAAAATCCCGGTATAAAATACCGGGATTAAGATATGAAATTCGCTCGTTATTTACCTTTTTTTGTTTTATTGTATTCTGCATTTAAACCAGCTACAATTTCATCAGTGATGTTTGTGGCACTGTCCTTATAGAACAAAACATTGAGTCCTGATGAGTAGGAAAATATGTAACTATACGCCTTCTCTTTGTTATAAAGAACAAGATAATCGTCAATGTTCTTTTTGAGATTTTCCATTGTCTTCATCCCTTCTGTAGCAATATTGTTCTCAAGTACTCTTTTTTGCTCTTCCAGATTCTGCATTTTCGCCTGGTAAGAACGTTGAAAATTTTCGTATTCCGCTTGAGTGATTGACTCGCCTCTTTTTGCAAATGCAATTCTTTCGTTATCAATTTTTTGAAACGCATTATTCAGGTCGCGATCAGCCGCTTCTTTCTTTTTCTCAAAGATGTCCATTTGCTCTTTGTACAAAAGATATTTTTCCTGAACACTATCCAAATCTACATAGCCTAACTTGACAGTTGTTGCAGTAGTATTTGCTGATACTGCACTTGTTTGCTTTGGTGCAGCTTTAAATTGAAAAAACAGTGCAACTGCTACACCAAGAGCAAGGACAATATTGATTATTTTTTGATTCATTGTTTAAGGGGTTGGTTATAAAGAAAAAAAGGGAGCATTACTGCTCCCTTAGGATTATTCTTCCTCATCGAAGCTCATCACTTCGCGAGTGGTTTGTAATAATTCGTACTCCTCTTTGCTTCCTACAATCAACTTTTCATAGTCTCTCAAGCCAGTACCCGCTGGGATGTGGTGACCGGTAATGACATTCTCTTTTAATCCAAGCATGTCATCAGTCTTCCCTTGAATAGCTGCAGAAGAAAGCACTTTAGTTGTCTCCTGGAACGATGCAGCTGAAATCCAGCTCTGTGTTCCCAAAGATGCTTTTGTGATACCCAAAAGTACAGGAGAAGAAGTTGCTGCGTGAGCATCTCTGAACTCTGCTACTTTTCTATCATTTCTGCGCAAGATTGAATTCTCTTCTCTGATCTCACGAAGGCTCGCTATTTGTCCCGCTTTCAATACTTCTGAATCACCTGCATCTACAACAACTTTTTTGTCGTAAATCCAGTCATTCTCAATATTAAAGTCGTAACGATCTTCCAAATCACCTTCTAAGAATCTTGTATCTCCTGGATCAACAATTTCAACCTTTCTCATCATCTGACGAACAATCACCTCAATATGCTTATCGTTGATCTTTACACCTTGCAGACGGTAAACTTCCTGAATCTCATTTACAACGTATTCCTGTACTGCAAAAGGACCCTTGATAGACAAGATATCACCAGGTGCTACCTGACCATCAGACATTGGAGTACCCGCTTTAACAAAGTCACCATCCTGAACAAGAATTTGACGCGTTAAGCTTACCAAATACTTCTTCACTACACCATCTTTAGCTTCTACAGTAACTTCTCTGTTACCACGCTTGATTGCACCAAAACTCACTACACCATCAATCTCAGATACCACAGCTGGGTTACCTGGATTTCTAGCTTCGAACAATTCTGTTACACGTGGAAGACCACCCGTGATATCTCTCAGTTTGCCGAGAATTCTTGGAATTTTAACAAGTACCTGACCAGCAGTTACTTGATCTCCTTCTTCGATAACAATATGAGAACCTACAGGTAGGTTATATGTTTTTTCATCCTTGCCCTTAATTTTAAGAGATGGGATTCTGGTCTTGTCTTTCGATTCAATTACCACCTTCTCTCTGTGACCAGTTTGCTCATCTGCTTCTTCACGATAGGTTACGCCATCGATTACATTTTCAAATCCAATCTGGCCCGCAATTTCAGCAACGATTACGTTGTTGAATGGATCCCATGTGCAAATAGCGTCTCCCTTTGCAACCTTGGCTCCTTCAGCTACTGATAAAGTTGAACCATAAGGAACGTTATTGGTAATTAAGACGCGATCATTCTTTAGATCCATGATACGCATCTCTGCAGTACGTCCAATTACGATTTGTATGTCTTTACCTTCGTTATTCTTCGCTTTAACCGTTCTTAGTCCGTCAAATTGTACTACACCTTCAAACTTAGCAACCAATTGAGATTCTACTGAAGCAGATCCGGCAACACCACCCACGTGGAAAGTACGAAGTGTAAGCTGAGTACCTGGTTCACCAATAGATTGTGCTGCAATAATACCTACTGCATCGCCACGCTGTGCAATGTTACCTGTTGCAAGGTTCAAACCATAGCACTTCACACAACATCCACGCTTACTTTCGCAAGTAAGAACAGAACGGATTTCAATAGTTTCGATTCCAGAATCTTCAATTTTTTTAGCAATGTCTTCATCAATATGCTGACCTGCACTTACAATCAATTGATCCGACAAAGGATCGTAAACATTGTGCAACGAAGTTCTACCAAGAATTCTATCGTACAATGGTTCTACAATATCTTCATTGTCTTTCAAAGCACTTGTTGCTATACCTCTCAATGTTCCACAATCTTCTTCAGCAATGATTACGTCTTGTGCTACGTCTACCAAACGTCTTGTCAAGTAACCCGCATCTGCAGTTTTCAAAGCTGTATCCGCAAGACCTTTACGAGCACCGTGTGTTGAAATGAAGTATTCCAATACGCTCAAACCATCTTTGAAGTTTGAAAGGATTGGGTTTTCAATGATTTCAGAACCAGTAGAACCACTCTTTCTTGGTTTAGCCATCAATCCACGAAGACCAGCCAACTGCTTAACCTGTTGTTTAGAACCCCTTGCTCCAGAATCAAGCATCATATAAACAGAGTTGAACCCTTGCTTATCAGATGCCATCGCTCTAATCAATGTCTCAGTGATTTTGGTATCTACCCTAGACCAGATATCAATAATCTGGTTGTAACGCTCGTTGTTGGTGATGAGACCCATGTTGTAGTTATCCCATACCTCCTGAACCTCTCCAGATGCACTGTCAATCATCTCTCCTTTCAATACCGGAAGTTCAAGATCTTGAATGTTGAAAGATAAACCACCTCTGAATGCCATACGGAAACCAAGTTCTTTAATGGCATCAAGGAATTTAGCTGTGGTAGGAACATTAGTGATTTTAATAATCTGACCAATGATCTCTCTCAAGCTCTTTTTAGTAAGAAGCGCATTCACAAATCCAACCTGAGCAGGAACTGCTTGATTGAATAACACACGACCAACAGTTGTTTCAAGTAATTTGGTTTCAAGCACTCCCTCATCAGAACGCACTTTCACCTTTACTTTAATATAAGCATGAAGATCAACCTTGCCTTCATTATAAGCAATGATTACTTCTTCAGCGCTGTAGAATTTCATTCCTTCACCCTTCACTACATCATTCTCAATATTTCTTTTCCCCTTGGTTATATAATATAGACCAAGAACCATGTCCTGTGAAGGTAATGTGATTGGTGTACCATTCTGCGGATTCAAGATGTTATGAGATGCAATCATCAACAATTGCGCCTCTAGAATTGCAGCATGACTCAATGGAACGTGAACAGCCATCTGATCACCATCGAAGTCAGCGTTAAAC
>JBKCGF010000166.1:0-1370 GCA_046303455.1 Chitinophagaceae bacterium
CATGCAAGATCCAAATGATGGTGGTGTTTACCACAAATGCACCAATGCTTCTTTTGATGGAATGGTGATGCCAGGTATTACAAAAGAACCACGTTATGCTGTGCAAAAAAGTACTGCTGCAGCACTTGATTTTGCTGCTGTAATGGCGCAGTCGGCCCGCACATTTGCATCGTTCAACAAACAGCTACCTGGGTTGAGCGACAGTTGCATGAAGGCTGCAAAAACTGCATGGGGTTGGGCGATGAAAAATCCAGATCTAATTTATGACCAGGATAAATTGAATGAGAAATTTCTTCCCAAAATTGTGACTGGTGCATATGGGGATGGTCGCTTGAACGATGAATGGTTATGGGCAGCTGCTGAATTATTTAGTGCAACTTCGGATGAGCAATTTCTTAAACCATTGCAAGAGTTGGAAAAAGTCGCCATGGTTCTGCCTTCCTGGAACGATGTGGGAATACTTGCTTTTTATACTTTGCTTAATTACAAAGGGGAAGTACCATCCTCTTATAAAGGCAAATGGGAAATGATGCGTAACCAAATTTTGAAAATGGTAGATGGGTATACTGCATATGCAAAGACCAGTGCATTTAAGATGCCAATGGGACAAAAAGAAACTGATTTTGTTTGGGGAAGTAGTTCCAATGCAGCAAATCAGGGCATCTTGTTGTTGTTTGCCCATAGGTTGACCGGTAACAAAATATATGTTGAAGCTGCGATGGCCAATGCAGATTATTTATTGGGACGAAATGCAACAGGTTATTGTTTTGTGACTGGGTTTGGTAGTAAATCGCCAATGCATCCCCACCACCGACCATCTGTAGCGGATGGTATAACAGAGCCGGTTCCTGGTTTGTTGGTGGGCGGTCCTAATCCATACCGACAAGACAATTGTGTCTATAAATTTATTGAGCGTGAGACAGCATTCACGGATGACGATTGCTCTTATGCGAGCAATGAAATTGCAATCAACTGGAATGCACCAGCAGTCTATCTTTTTAATGCATTGGATGCGTTGCTTAAAAACTAGTAACAAGAAATAAAAAAAGAAATGGTAAACCTCATTTGGATTGTTCTGATTTTGTTTTCAGTTTGGTTTATATATGTGTTGGCTTCCGACATTCTAAAAAACAAAAAAAATCTGGAGAACATCAGTGTACTTAAAACTGGAGCAATTGGGTTTGTCGTTAATTTTTTTGATGTATTAGGGATAGGTGCCTTTGCACCACAAACAGCATTGTTGAAATTCAAGAACCAAACTACGGATAAACTAATACCCGGCACAATGAATGTGGCCAATACCATACCTGTGCTGGTTCAAGCAATTATATTTATTCAAATTGTCGAGGTAGAACCTCTAACACTGGTCG